>JAXECN010000123.1:0-10455 GCA_034093535.1 Pelistega sp. | reverse complement strand
TAATTCCACTTGCACTGATTTGGTCTGCGTATAATGCATAAGTGTTTGCACACCATTTTCGCGCCCAATACCTGACTGCTTATAGCCTCCCACAGGCATCTGTGCTGGCGACTCTCCCCATGCATTAATCCAACAAATACCCGCTTGCAATTGCGCAATCACGCGATGGGCTTTTTGTAAATCTGGTGTGACCACTCCTGCCGCTAAACCATAACTTGTATTATTCGCTCGTACAATAGCTTCTTCTTCGGTACTATAAGTCAGAATACTCATCACAGGACCAAAGATTTCCTCGCGACAAATAGTCATCTCATCAAGACAATCCGTAAATACTGTCGGTTCGATAAAAGCTCCTTTAGCTAAGTCACCACCTGCCCGTGCCCCACCAATCAATAAAGTAGCCCCTTCTTGCTTACCTTTCTCAATATATGCCAAGACCTTTTCCATATGAGGAAAGCTCACTAAAGGACCAAAATTCGTATTTTCATCAAGGGGATTACCCATGCGGATACGTTTGACGCGTTCTACAACCTTTTGCTCAAACGCCTCTTTCTTAGTAAGAGGTACAAAAACACGCGTACCATTTGTACATACCTGACCCGAACTATAAAAATTCGCCATCATGGCAATATCCGCCGCTAAATCTAAATCCGCATCCTCCATGATGATAAGCGGGGACTTGCCACCTAATTCCATCGTCACCTCTTTAAGACTCGACAATGCCGCTTGTGACATGACTGTTTTACCTGTGCTTACACCACCAGTAAAAGATACCTTAGCGATATCAGGATGTTGACTTAACGCTGCACCTACACGCCAATCGCCCTGTACGACATTGAATAGACCATCAGGAACACCAGCTTCTGTAAAGATTTCGGCAAGTTTTAAGGCACCTGTTGGCGTAACTTCACTCGGTTTAAAAATCATGGCATTACCCGCAGCTAATGCAGGGGCAGCTTTCCACATTGCAATCTGAATAGGATAGTTCCAAGCACCAATACCTGCAACGATACCCAATGGTTCTTGACGCGTATAAACAAAGCTTGTCTCACGCAAAGGAATCTGACGACCTTCAAGCATCGCGGCTAAACCGGCATAGTATTCAATCACATCGGCACCTGTTACGACATCAACATAAAGTGTCTCTGATAGCGCTTTACCGGTATCCAAGGTCTCAATTCGTGCCAATTCATCATTGCGCTCTCTAAGAATGGCCACGGCTTTTAATAAGACACGACTACGTTCTACTGCTGTCATCGCCGCCCAAACTTTTTGGGCTTGCTTAGCTGATTGAATAGCAAGATTAACTTCTTGTTCTGATGATTGTTGAACTTCTGAAAGTACCTCACCAGTCGCAGGATTAATATTCTTGAATCGTTCTGCTTGACTATCTTGCTCAACGTAACGACCATTGATATAAGCAGTGAGAATTGTCATAAGATACCTCTTTAAGTGATGTATTTCTTGTTCAGTCATAATCGACCGAATAGGATAAGCAAATTTACTTATTGAAACACTGCTCAGTGAAATACATTGCTGTACTTACACAGCAATACTGAAAGAGGTCAGCGTAAACTGAAAAAGACAACAGTCATCCACTGTAAACAGTGTTATACTGATTTTTTGAAATTTACTGCAATTAATGAAAATTAATATAAGTTTAAAGTATATTGTCGTAAGTTGTCAAATTACCCTCCGGCAACCCCTAAAGGGTTTTGACGTATCGCCTCCGACACCTCGCAACCCCTAAAGGGTTTTGACGTATCGCCTCCGACACCCTGCAACCTCTAAAGGGTTTTGACGTATCGCCTCCGACACCCTGCAACCCCTAAAGGGTTTTGACGTATCGCCTCCGACGATACCAACCCATCACTCTTCGGCGATACGCCGAAATAAAAAAGAGCCACCATTTCTGGCGGCTCTTTTCTTTTCGCTATTAGGCGTAAATTAGATTACGCGAACAGCTTCAATCAAACGTACAACACTCCACGATTTTGAGCGTGAAATTGGACGACCTTCAGCGATTTCTACTGTGTCGCCTTCGTTGTATTGATTGTTTTCATCGTGCGCTTTGTACTTGTTAGTACGGATGATGATTTTGCCATAGATTGGATGTTTAACACGGTTCTCAACTTGAACAACCACTGTTTTATCCATCTTGTTGCTTACCACTTTACCGATTAAAGTACGTTGGCGTTTTTCAGTTTGAGTTTGGCTCATATTACTTTCCTGCCTTTTCGGTCAATACAGTGCGTACACGAGCGATATCGCGACGTACTTTGCCTAACTGGCTTGTGTTAGAAAGTTGTTGAGTAGCACGCTGCATACGTAAGTTGAATTGTGCTTTCAACAAGTCCTCGAGCTCTTTATTTAGCTCGGTTGCGTCTTTTGAACGTAGTTCACTAGCTTTCATAAAGATCCCCTTAAGAACCTAGACGACGAACAACGAATGTCGTCGAAATAGGTAACTTGGCAGCTGCCAGACGGAATGCCTCACGTGCTAGCTCTTCGCTCACACCGTCCATTTCGTACAGAACTTTGCCTGGTTGAATTTCAGCGACCCAGTACTCTGGATTACCTTTACCGTTACCCATACGAACCTCAGCAGGTTTTTGCGAAATTGGTTTGTCTGGGAAAATGCGGATCCAAATACGGCCACCACGTTTAATATGGCGAGTCATTGCACGACGTGCAGATTCGATTTGACGAGCTGTCAAACGACCACGACCAGTTGCTTTTAGACCGAAATCGCCAAAGTTTACGTCAGTACCACGAGTAGCTAGACCAGTATTACGGCCTTTCTGCTCTTTACGGTATTTTCTACGTGCTGGTGATAACATGCTTATTCTCCTTCTGCCGCAGGTGCTGCGTCAGCAGCTGGTTTGCGACCACGACCACGACCACCTGGACGACGTTGCTCAGTACGCTCACCGCGTGGGCGACGAGAACGACGCTCTTCTTCACGAGGTGCTGTTACTTCAGCAGGCATTTCGCCATTTGGTAATAAATCGCCTTTGTAAACCCATACTTTGATACCGATGATACCGTAAGTAGTTTGAGCTTCTGATGTAGCGTAATCGATGATTGCACGTAATGTATGTAGAGGTACACGACCTTCACGATACCATTCTGTACGAGCAATCTCAATACCGTTCAAACGACCTGATGCAGCTACTTTGATACCTTGTGCACCTGCACGCATAGCATTTTGCATAGCGCGTTTCATTGCACGACGGAACATAATACGCTTTTCAAGTTGTTGAGCGATAGAATCAGCGATTAATTGCGCATCAACGTCTGGTTTACGAATCTCTTCGATGTTAACGTGAACAGGCACGCCCATTAAGCGTTGCAAGTCAGATTTTAATGCATCGATATCGTCGCCGCCTTTACCAATGATAACGCCTGGACGAGATGAGAATACAGTAATACGCGCATTCTTAGCTGGACGCTCGATTAATACACGACCAACTGAAGCTGCTTTAAGTTTGCGCTTCAAGTACTCGCGTACACGAATGTCTTCTGCTAACATTGAGCTGAATTCTGTGTCTTCAGCAAACCAGCGAGAATTCCAGTTACGGGTTACAGCGAGACGGAACCCTGTAGGGTGAACTTTTTGACCCATTATGACTCCTTAAGCACCAACTTTAACCACGATGTGGCAAGTTTGCTTCTCAATACGGTTACCGCGGCCTTTAGCACGAGCGGAGAATCGCTTCATTGACTGAGCTTTGTCAACATAGATTGTTGTTACTTTTAACTCATCAATATCAGCACCATTGTTGTGCTCAGCGTTTGCAATTGCAGACTCTAAAGCTTTTTTAATGATGCCAGCGGCTTTTTTCTGTGTGAATGTTAAGATATTTAACGCTTGAGCCACAGACTTACCACGGATTAAATCCGCAACAAGACGTGTTTTTTGCGCTGAAATATGAACACCACGGATTACAGCAGTTGTTTCCATCGCTTACCTCTTAGACTTTTTGTCCGCAGCATGACCCTTGTATGTACGAGTATGTGCGAATTCGCCAAGCTTATGACCAACCATATTTTCGTTAACATAAACCGGAACGTGTTGACGACCGTTATGTACAGCGATTGTCAATCCGATAAAATCAGGAAGGATGGTTGAACGACGCGACCAAGTTTTGATCGGCTTTTTATCTTTACCTTCGATAGCAGCTTCTACCTTTTTGATAAGGTGAGCATCTACGAAAGGACCTTTTTTAATTGAACGTGACATAATATATTACCGTCCCTTATTTACGCTTACGACGTGAGACAATCATATTGTCTGTACGTTTGTTACGGCGAGTTTTGTAACCTTTAGCTGGAGTACCCCATGGGCTCACAGGTTCACGTGCCTCACCAGTACGGCCTTCACCACCACCATGTGGGTGATCAACCGGGTTCATTGCTACACCACGTACTGTCGGGCGGATACCGCGCCAACGTACTGCACCGGCTTTACCGATTTGACGTAAGCTATGTTCACCGTTGCTCACTTCACCGATCGTTGCACGGCAATCAATGTGAACTAAACGAACTTCACCTGAACGTAAACGTACTTGAGCGTAGATACCTTCACGAGCCATTAATACAGCAGAAGCACCTGCTGAACGAACTAGCTGAGCACCTTTACCTGGTTGTAATTCGATGCAGTGAATAGTAGAACCTACTGGAATGTTGCGAATTGGCATTGTATTACCTACACGGATAGGCACTTCTTTACCAGACTCAACAACCGCACCTACTTCTAAGTTACGAGGAGCAATGATATAACGACGTTCACCATCAGCATAGCAAACTAATGCAATGTGTGCTGTACGGTTTGGATCGTATTCAATACGCTCAACTTTAGCAGGGATACCATCTTTATTGCGACGGAAGTCAACAATACGGTAGTGAGATTTATGACCACCACCACGATGACGTACAGTAATATGACCGTTATTGTTACGGCCAGAACTACGTTTTTTAGACTCTAATAACGCAGCAAATGGAGCACCTTTGTGTAGACCAGGTGTAACTACCTTGATCATGCCACGGCGACCAGCTGACGTTGGTTTCATTTTAACTAATGCCATCTTAGTTCACCTCCGAAAAGTCAAGCTCTTGACCTTTTTTGAGCGAAACGTAAGCGATACGGTTGTTACGACGACGACCAACATAACGGCCAGTACGTTTAACCTTACCTTTACGGTTCAGAACAGAGACAGACTCAACTTCTACTTTAAAAAGCATTTCAACAGCTGCTTTAATTTCTGGTTTAGTTGCATCAGAAGCCACACGCAAAGCGATTTGTGGTTTCGCGCCAGATTCAGCAATAAATGTTGCTTTTTCTGTGATGACTGGAGCCAGAATTACTTGCAATAAACGTTCTGCTTTCATCCTAAGATCTCCTCAAATTGAGCGATAGCTGCTTTAGTAATTAACACTTTTTTGTAGTGTACTAAAGATAGCGGATCAGCGTAACGAGGCTCAACAACAGCAACGTGTGGTAGGTTACGAGTCGCTAAGTAAGTGTTCTCGTCAACAGCATCAGTAATTACTAATACTGAATCTAAACCCATTGCTTTTAATTTTGTTGCAGCCAATTTTGTTTTAGGGGTATCGAATGTGAATGAATCCACAACAGCGATACGGTCTTCACGAGCTAATTGTGACAAGATTGAACGGATACCTGCACGGTACATTTTCTTGTTCACTTTTTGGCTAAAGTTCTCGTCTGGAGAGTTAGGGAACGTACGACCACCTCCACGCCATAATGGTGAAGAAGACATACCAGCACGCGCACGGCCTGTACCTTTTTGGCGCCATGGTTTTTTAGTCGTGTGTTTAACGTCCGCACGATCTTTTTGAGCACGGTTACCACTGCGAGCATTAGCTTGGTAAGCTACTACGACTTGGTGGATTAATGCTTCATTGAACTCGCGACCGAAAATTGTATCTGGAGCGCTAACAGTTGCGCTAGATTGACCTTGTTCATTTAGGAGCTTAAGATCCATTATTTGGCTCCTTTAGCAGACATTTTGATTGCCGGTAGAACAACGATGTTAGAGTTTTTATGGCCAGGAACTGCACCCTTAACCAATAATAAACCACGCTCAGCGTCTACACGAACGATATCAAGATTTTGAACAGTACGAGTCACGTCACCCATGTGACCTGACATGCGCTTACCAGGGAAAATACGACCAGGGTCTTGTGCTTGACCGATAGAACCAGGTACACGGTGTGAACGAGAGTTACCGTGAGAAGCACGTTGAGAACCGAAGTTGTGACGTTTGATAGTACCAGCAAAACCTTTACCGATTGTTGTACCTTGAACGTCTACTTTTTGACCCGCTTCAAACACGCTTTCAACAGACACAACTGCGCCTGCTGTGAATTCAGCTGCTTTTGCAGGATCTAAACGGAACTCTTTAAGGATTGAACCAGCTTCAACGCCAGCTTTAGCATAGTGACCAGCTTGAGCTTTAGTCACGCGAGTTGCACGGCGAGTACCGTAAGCAACTTGAACTGCTGCGTAGCCATCAGTTTCAACAGACTTAACTTGAGTAACGCGGTTGTTTGATACGTCTAATACTGTTACTGGGATAGACTCGCCTTCCTCAGTAAAAATACGCATCATGCCAACTTTGCGACCCACTAGTCCTAACCGATGAGCGGCAGGTGTAGGTGTCGTATTCGACATCATTTTCTCCAATATCTCACTACGATTGGTGAGACTCTAAATATTAATTAATTAAAGCACCTAAACCTATGATTTAAAAAGAAAAACCATAAAATCTAAGCACAATATTACTATCTAACCTTAATGGTTAGCCTACTAATTTAACACTTTTCCTAGTTTTCCACAATAGAGAGAATTGAAAATTGTTGTAAAAATCCCTTTTTTTCAATACTTTATCTATGTCCCCAAAAAAAGTTGTGCATTTTTTGAGCAAATCATCCAGTACTTGTGATAAGAAAGCGACAACTCTCTCTGACTTTTCGCTTACTCTTTTAATAAAGACTGTAGCTTATCGGTTTCGGCAACAATATCAATCCCCCCCAATTCGGGCATTGTTTTAGCACTTTTAGCCGATAACTGCTGAAACCTATCTAATTTAGATACGAGCCCTTGTTGTCCTGCAAAACTGGTCATCGCTTGGTTATAGACTTTATTAGCATTATTAAGTGCTGCCCCTAATTTAGATAAATGCTCTGCCACCGTCACCAGTTGATTATAAGTCTCCACGGCTCTATCACCAATCTCTTGCAACTCTCGATGACTATTAGAGAGCATCCACACATTTGCTACAGTACGCAAGGTTGGCAACAAACTCGTTTGCGATACCAAGACTACACCTTTTGCATAAGCATATTGGAAAAGTCCTTCGTCCTGACGTAACGCCTCAATATAAGCAGCCTCAATCGGCATAAACATCATCACAAAGCCAACCGATTGAATATCTGGCAATCCGGCATAGTCTTTGCGTGCCAAATCATCCACATGAGCGCGAACATCTTTTGCTAATTGCCTCAGGTAACTCTCTACTCTCTGCGGATTAACCTCAGCAACAGCTTGTTGATAAGCAACTAAAGAAACCTTGCTGTCGACAATCAGCTGCCTACCCTCTGGTAAGACAATCACCACATCAGGTATTAAGCGCTCACCCTGCTGGTTTTTAAAATGCGACTGTGTAAAGTAATTCACTTCTTTTTGCAAACCTGCATGCTCCAATGCGGTTTCGAGCTGCAACTCCCCCCAATTACCTAAGACTTTTTTATTCCCTTTTAGTGCCTGTGCCAATTGCTGAGCGTCTTCACCCATCTTAATATTAGCTTGCATCATTTGCTGGACCTGCTGTTGCAAAGAAGCCTGACCCATCATCGACTGTGTATGGATATCATTGACTCGGCGATGGAACTGATTTAACTGTTCCTTAAAAGGTTGCAAAATCTGCTGAATATTATGTTGTGCTTGTCGCTCTTGTTGCAAATGATGTAAAGCCTGTTGAGTCTGACGTAAATCCTCCTCACAATCATTTAACTCATTCTCCAAAACAGCAATTCGCGTTCTCGCTTGTGCCACACTCAATTGCCGCCAAAAGAACAACAAAATCACCAACACAACCAAAACCGCTAAGATAGCGATATGATTAGCTTGCAAAAAAAGGGCTATATCTCCCATACCTATCCCCTAGCGTTGTTGGTATAAATATTGTTTTAATAATAAACAAATTGCCATAATCCCAGCAGGAATTGCCAGACAGAAGAACACTTGCTCTAAACTAAACTCTCGACGTACTAATTCAGCCACTAGATAGGAACCCGCAACCCCCCCGAAGCGTCCAATGCCCATCATCCATGACACTCCCGTGGTACGCCCTTGGGTCGGATAGAATAACGCTGCAACCGTAGGCAAAGAAGCTTGCAAGGTATTCATCACCACACCTGCGAATAGCACAACAACGACTAAAGCAAAAACACCCCATTGCAAGCTCCACCCCATCATGCCAATACTTAACATCGTCAGTAACGCTAAAGCAGCATTGAGATAATTGACATTGTAGCGATCCATCAAATAGCCACTCGCAATCGCCCCCACACCACCAAGAGCAAACAAGCCAACAATCTGTTTTGCCGCTCCCTCACTCATTGCAGATTGACCCAACAAAACAGGCATCCAATTAATCACCCCATAAAAGATGACCAAACCCATAAAATAACAAACCCATAACAAGATAGAACCTAGCGCATAGTGACGCGATAGAACAACCTTTACCCCTTGCCCTGCAGCCGGACTTTCTTCTTGCAATGAATAATCAATCTTATCTAAACTCTCGCCCTTAAACTTAGCTAAGATAGTTTGAATATGTGCATGACTAGAGGATTTATTGGATAAGAAACGCACTGATTCTGGGATGATAAAAACCATCAGCACACTCAGCAGCAGAGGAAATAAACCACCAAAAATTAAAGTAGAGCGCCAACCAAACTCAGGGATTAGATAACTCGCAATAAAACCACCCAATGCCGCCCCCAAAGGGAAACCACAAAACATCGTATTCACAATACGCGCACGTTGATGCTGAGGACAATACTCTGATAGCAAAGTTACCGCATTAGGCATCGCTGCCCCTAAGCCAATCCCCGTGATAAAACGCCAACGTTCCAACGCCTCTAATGTATCCACTTGCGCCGAAATCAGACTACCGATAGAAAACAATGCCACCGATATCACCAATAAATACTTGCGCCCAAAACGATCGGCGATTGGACCACTACTAATGGCACCACAAGCAAGTCCTAATAAGGCTGCACTTAATACTGGTGCTAACGCTGGACGAGATATTCCCCACTCTTGTACTAAACTGGGTGCAATATAGCCTATGACTGCCGTATCATAACCATCAAAAAAAGCCACCAAAAAAGTGACTATAAAAATCAGTTTTTGGTAGCCAGAAAATGGGGTCTGGTTGATATAGTCTTGGATAGAGAGTTTCATTTACTATAAGCACTCACTTCAATAAGGTTCCCATCTGGATCACGAAAATAAATTGACTGGATAGAACCCAAAGCACCTGTTCTCGGAACAATGCCATCAATGATATCCACTTGCTTTTCCTGCAACTCACGCAATACACTTTCAATAGGCGTACTAGTGATAAAACAAAGGTCAGCGCTTCCGCAAATAGCGTGCTGTGCCTTAGGCTCAATCTCATGACCTTTTAGATGTAAATTAATCTTTTGATGTCCGTAATGCAAGGCAACTCTACCCTCACCGAACGTTTTTGCTTGCATACCTAAAATGCTTGTATAAAACTGAACGGTTCGTTGAATATCAGCTACTGTTAATACAAAATGATCTAAACGTTCGATATTCATTGTTTATCCTTTTATAAAAAACAAATTATAAAGCAAGCTTTTCACTATTTGACGATGACAAGTCAATCCTTTTAATCAACATAAGCATAAATCTTCTTGGTTTTTACTCTGAAGCAAAGAGAACTTCATCACTTTACAGAGAAAGTTTCATACAAAAACCGCTGAGAATTATCACTCTCAGCGGTCAATCTATTGCCTTGAACGCATGGGCTACTAATACTGTTTCACCCTTCCAGTCTCAGCTTATTCAAATGCAGGTACTACAGCACCAGCGTATTTGTCTTCAATGAATTTCTTCACTTCTGGCGTTTGTAAGGCTTTTACTAACGCTTTCACTTCTGCTGATTCCGCTTTTTCTGGTGTTGTTGCGACTAAGTTAGCGTATGGAGACTCTGCATCCTCAATAAATAACGCTTCTTGAGTTGGTTTTAGACCCGCTTCTAAAGCATAGTTTGCATTGATTAACGCGAATGTTACATCGTCTAATACGCGCGGTAACGTTGCCGCTTCTAACTCTTTAAATTTTAATTTTTTAGGATTCTCAACAACATCTGCTGCTGTTGCTAATAAGTTGCTTGG
>JAXECN010000122.1:0-3194 GCA_034093535.1 Pelistega sp. | reverse complement strand
ATTTAAAATCAATCTCTTTTCGGTAACGTACGACAATATAAAGGGCTGTCGCTAGTAGCACTCCTACGCCCCATGAATAGCCTTTGGGAATCACCATTCCTAAAGAAAACAGGATAAATAACGCCACATGAATAAAGAAAGAAGCGTTAAATTTAATATTAGAAAACATAAAAATTTCGTTACTTTAAATAAAAAACCGAACCCATGCCCCACATAGGTTCGATTTTATAAAATCCATCACTTAACTACTTAATCTAAAAAACTGCTCGCAACCCTAAAAACACCAACATCGCCATAATCGCCGATGAGGGCAAGGTCACCACCCAAGCTGTCGCGATAGGTTTCATCAATTGCCAATTGGCATTACGATTGACGACACCAATACCCAAGACCGCACCGACTAAGATATGCGTACTCGATACAGGCAGTCCTAGTAAAGAAGCTAACATTACCATAGTGGCTGCAGCTAACTCTGCTGTAAAACCAGAAGCGGGGTGCATCTCAGCCAAGTTTGTACCTACGGTTTGAATAACTTCTTTACCAATAAACCATAGACCTACAATCAAAGCAATACCAAAGGTGACCATCACGACTGGCGGAATACTCGCTGTACTGGCAATTTCACCTGTGCGCAATACGTCTAGCACAGCAGCAAACGGACCAACTGCATTGGCAATATCGTTAGCACCATGACTAAACGCAAAGCCTGCTGCCGTAAATACTTGCATCCAGCTAAAGATAATAAAGGTCGATTTAACCAAATCCTTATGCTTCAAGGTACGAGCATAAATATACGTACCCATCCACACTAACGCACCTGTCATACCCACAATGAGAGAGTTGTGTAAAGTACTCAAGCCTAATTTCAGATTACTCAAACCTTTAAATAGGAGCATCGCCGTAATCATCATAATACCGATACTCGAAATGAGTGGCACCCAATGTTGTAAAGCTTTGTGGGCATCAAGCGAATTACGACGTTTTTCTAGTGCATACAAGCCTTTATAGTAATCCGACTCAAGTTCTAATTCTTCTTCTGTATTATCACGATCACCATAAGTTTGTGCATCACGTGCCATCGCAGAAGCGACCTCAACCTTTTCATGCTCTGGCAACGCCTCAAAACTTGCTCGATAGGCTTCTTTATGCGCTTTTTTAGCTTTTTTAATTTCTTTTAACTGTATATCTACACGCTCGTTATAGTCTAAGACATAAATCTTAATCTGACGGAATAAGATATATGCCATTAAGCCACCTAATACTGGCGACAAGACCCAAGAAATCGCAATCTCACCAATCTTACCCCAATGCACCATATCGAGGCTGCTAGCCCCTGTATCGCTAGACAAGATATAACCTAAAGTGAGCGAAGCACCCACAATACCCCCAATAATCGAGTGCGTTGTTGATACTGGCCAACCTTTTTTCGTGGCAAATAAAAGCCATAATGCAGAGGCTAATAATGCCGCCATCATAATAAACACAAAATCAATCGGCTGAACATTGAGTGTTTGTAAATCCACAATACCCGAGCGAATAGTCCGTGTTACTTCACCACCCGCAATCACAGCGCCAGACACCTCGAAAATTGCAGCAATCCCTAAAGCTTGAGGTACTGTCAGCGTCCCTGCTCCCACACTGGTACCAAAAGAGTTCGCGACGTCATTACCACCAATATTGAATGCCATAAAGACCCCAAATAAGGTCGCAAGCACAAATAAGGCTGGTGAATTACCATTGGTATAACCTAAGCCCCAAATAATAAAATAGCCGACCATACCGATAAGTAAGGCGGCAAAAACAATACTGGTAAATCGGTGGATACTGCTAACTGATTGCACTGTTGGCATTTGAAATCCCTATGATTAACTTAGTAATTCTGGCGGATTGGGGGGGATTCGAACCCCCGATACGTTACCGTATGCACGCTTTCCAAGCGTGTGCCTTAAGCCACTCGGCCACCGATCCTAACTCTTTAATTGTAACATTCTTTGCACATAACGTGCGATAGTATCAATCTCTATATTCACAAATGTCCCCGCACGCAAATGCTTTAATGTTGTGACACTGACAGTATGCGGAATTAAATTAATAGAAATAATACAACCCTCTCTATTATCCTCTACACTATTGACTGTCAGGCTCGCACCATTAATGGTTACCGACCCTTTGTAAGCAAGATACATACTCAAATCCATTGGCACCTGAATACGTAACTGCTGTGATTCACCTACGGGTTCAAAACTCATCACCTCAGCAATGCCATCCACATGCCCAGAAACTAAATGACCGTCTACGGTATCTGATAAGCGCATCGCATGTTCAAGGTTAACTTCACCCACGGCATCTAAACCACGTGTTTTATTCAGACTCTCACGTGAGACATCCACTTTAAAGCCATGCTGATCAAACTCTACCACTGTCATGCATGCGCCTTGAATAGCAATAGAATCCCCTAATTTCACACGACTCATATCAAAATCATTAGCCTGTACGGTAAGACGTACGCCATCATCTGCGCTACTTCCCAATGGAGTCACTTGAGTAATTTGACCAATCGCCGATACGATTCCTGTAAACATCGATTTTTCCTTATAGGCTTAAATTTAATACAATGTCTATTATACAACGGCCTGAGCTAAGGCACGCCAACGCTCTGCATTGCGTAAGCGCAGACGCAAGTCCTCACCAATACGATCTTGCTCAATCCAAGCAAACTGGCTCACCCCTGTCAAATCCGATAATTCACGATGCGCAAACATCGATTGTCCCGGCCCGATAATCTTAGGGGCCATATAAACTAGCAACTCATCAATCAGCCCTGCTTCTAGCAATGCGCCATTTAAACCAGGCCCAGCCTCAACATGAACCTCATTGACCTGACGTTCGATAAAAGTCTGCCATACGGCATTTAAATCTATTTTATGACCATTTTTTGACAGTTTAATGACATCAACATTTTTAGCTTGTAATCGTGCTTGCTTGGCAGGATTATCTGTATAGGTAAAAATCCATACAGGATCACCATTAAAGAGTTGACTATCCTCAGGGAGTTGAAATTGACCATCAATCACGGCACGAATAGGCTGGCGTTCCGTCTGTACAGCACGAACATTCAGCAAGGGATTATCTTTTAGAATAGTGCCAACGCCTGTCAGCACAACACTACTTCTCGCACGCCAATGCTGACCATC
>JAXECN010000121.1:0-3132 GCA_034093535.1 Pelistega sp. | reverse complement strand
ATAAAGTCTCCAGTAATGTATTAAATCAAGTCAAAGCAAAAATTGCTTCTTTATTACAAATCTAAACAAAGGACTTCAGTTCAAACGAATTGGAGTTCTTTTTGTTTAGGGAGTTTCTTTTCCGACAGGCTCAAAATTTCTTTTTAGACAGAATTACCACTCAGATTATTATTTATATATAATAAAAAATAAATAATAATTTATTATATATGATAAATTTATATGAAAAATCAATCAACTCTTAATTTTTTAGATATTCGAGCCATTAAGCTGATAGGAGAGCGCTTACGATCAGCAAGAAAAAGACGAGGAGAAACTCTTTCCGATGCCGCCAATAAAGTCGGTTGCTCTCTTTCTACTTACCGTCGTTTAGAATTAGGTGATGGAACAGTTCAAACAATGACTCTTGTCCGAGCTTTAATGTTATACGGTTTTGAAGAACAAGTATTAGAGCTTGGGATGCCCGATAAAGACGCTCGCATTGCTGAATTTGATATGAATTATCGTTTAAATATGAATCCTTTAAAAGATGACTGATGGAGATTAAAAATGCAAAAATATTATGTTCATCTTTTATTAGAAAATAGTGCAACACCAACTGTGGTACGAGCGGGTACATTACTCGTTGAAAGTCATTTAGGTAAATATGATACTCGAGGCAGTTTTACCTATGACGATACTTATCTCAATAATCCTCGAGCCTTTCCTATAGACCCAATTAATTTACCATTGCGCACAGAGTCATTTGAGTTTTTATCAACTTTTCACATTGCCGGAGGCATATTTGATTTGCTACCTGATGCTTGGGGTGACAATATTCTAACTACAATGAGTGCAAACCAATCTGAGTTAGATGCAGAACAAATTCTAGCTGTTATTTCTAGAACAAATTGGTTAGGTAAAGAGAATGTTGGTGCTGTAAGATTTCAAGCTTCCAGACATAATGAAAATACTTTTACTGAAGTATTAGATAAAAGGGAAAAAGAAAGTCGATTACAGGACTTAGTCTCTCAACAAGTCGTAGATGAGTTATTTGAAGAGTTTTTTCCTGATATACCGAATCCCGAAACGTTATGGCAAATTGGTGGTGCTCGTCCAAAAGCTCATATCGAACGTAACGGTAGTTCATGGATTGCTAAGTTTAATTCTAAACCTAAGCAAGGCATTGAGCCAATTAATTCTACAGCGATTGAATATGGTATTGCCAAGTTTATGAAAGATAAACTTGGTATGGATGTTGTTGATGTAGATATCGCGATAGTAAATGCAGATCATTGCGCATGTTTAGTCAAAAGATTTGACCAGATTGAATTAGACAATGGTGCTTACCAACAACTTCATTTTTTAAGTTTCTCATCATTAGTTTCTTTACCTCCACCTTATACGGGGCTTAATACTCTACAACGAGAAAGACAAAAAGTATTAATGAGTTATCCCAATATGGCACGAATTGCTCAGCAATTATGTTCAAAAGAAAAAAATGATGTTGCAGAAACATTTTATAAGAGAATGCTTATCAATGTCTTATTTAACAATACGGACGACCACTTAAAAAATCACGCCATACTCTTTAATCCGCTAACTAAGCAATATAAATTATCACCTGCATATGATGTTAGTGCACAGTTTTTAGATAAGGGCTATCATAAGCCAATTCATATGTGCAATTTAAGAACAGATGTACCTTATCAAGAAGCTAAAGTCGGCTCATTTGAAAACCTGATTGGCGGTGGTTTAGAGATGGGACTGAAGAAGCCAAAAATCTTAGCGTTGACCAAAGAAATTGTTGAGGTGTATCGTGATTTTAAGCATTTTTTTCAATCACTGAATATTCCTATTAATGAAAGAACAAAGCATGCTTTAGATAAATTATTAGAAGAAAAATTATTGATAGCTGACCAGTTTTTTCACAAAGGTAATAGCTCATACAATTAAGTAAACAAAAAACTCCAGTTCATTTGAACTGGAGTTTTTCACATCAGGCTTTATTTGAAAAAGTCTTTAACTTTATCAGCAAAGCTCTTATTCTGTGGTGAATGTTTCCCTGCATCTGCATTTACTGAATCCTGAAACTCACGCAGCAATTCTTTTTGCTTGCTCGTCAATTTAACAGGGGTTTCGATGAATACATGACAGTACAAATCACCCGGATAAGCCGAATGTACACCTTTGATACCTTTACCGCGCAGACGGAATACCTTACCGGTTTGTGTGCCCTCAGGAATATCAATCTCACCTTGACCATTCAAGGTTGGGATTTCTAACTTGCCACCTAGGGCAGCTGTCACAAACGGCAATGGCACCTCACAATGAAGGTCGTCACCATCACGCTCAAAAATCGGATGTTTCTTAATACGGATTTCTACGTACAAGTCACCCTGTGGACCACCATTAACACCCGGCTCACCATTACCTGCCGAGCGAATACGCATACCGTCATCGATACCAGCAGGAATTTTAACTTCAAGCGTTTTGCTCTTACGGATACGACCCTCGCCGTGGCAGCTTGTGCATGGGTCTTTGATTTCTTTACCTGTACCATGACAAGTGTGACATGTTTGTTGTACACGGAAGAAACCCTGAGACATAAATACTTGACCGCTACCATTACAAGTACGACAAGTAATTGGTTCTGTACCCGGTTTAGCTCCTGAACCATGACAAGTATCACAAGTTTCATAACTCGGGATACGAATCTCTGTTTTATAGCCCTCAGCAGCTTGCTCTAAGGTAATCTCCAAGCTGTATTTTAAGTCTGCACCACGATAGACCTGTGGACCACTAGAACGGCGACCACCGCCAAAGATATCACCGAAGATATCGCCAAACATATCACCAAAGTTGGCACCACCGCCCATGCCACCCATACCTTGGTTGGGATCGACACCAGCATGACCGAATTGGTCATAAGCCTGACGTTTTGCAGGTTCAGATAAAGTTTCATAAGCCTCTTTGACTTCTTTAAACTTTTCTTCTGCCTCTTTATTATCAGGATTGCGGTCTGGGTGATATTTCATCGCTAGTTTACGATAAGCTTTTTTAAGCTCATCATCACTTGCGCCTTTGCTTAGCCCCAGTACCTCGTAATAATCTCTTTTTGCCATAGGTATGAAATTTTATAAAATGTTTTGG
>JAXECN010000120.1:0-2120 GCA_034093535.1 Pelistega sp. | reverse complement strand
GAGCCGCTGCCTGTTGACAAAATTAATGCGGCGATTCCAGGAGCTGTTGCTAACCTCACTGATAACGAATGGTTCAACGCTGCCCATAGTATTATGACCACGGATACCGTCCCTAAAGTTTCCTCAAAACAAATCGACATTGACGGCAAAACAGTTACCGTCACAGGGATTAGTAAAGGTGCAGGGATGATTCGCCCTAATATGGCAACCATGTTAGGTTATGTGGCTACAGACGCTAAAATCTCTCAAGCCACACTTGAAAAACTCACTGTTGCGATTGCTAACCAGTCATTTAACCGCATCACCGTCGATGGCGATACCTCAACCAATGACTCTTTTATCATTGCCGCCACAGGACAAAGTGGTGTCGAAGCAGTAGAAGGCACAGCCGCTTATGAAGCCATTGCTCAAGCACTAACAGACATCTCTCGTGAGTTAGCCCAAAAGATTGTTCGCGATGCTGAAGGTGCGACAAAATTTATGACAATCCAAGTGGAAGAAGCAAAAGATAGCGAAGAAGCCCTAAAGATTGCTTACGCCATTGCTCACTCACCACTGGTGAAGACAGCTTTCTTTGCTTCTGACCCTAATTTAGGTCGCATTCTTGCTGCTATCGGTTATGCAGGGGTACAAGATTTAGACACTGCCACGCTCAAATTATATCTAGGTGAGGTATTGGTTGCGATCAACGGTGGTCGTAATCCTGACTATCGAGAAGAACAAGGTCAAGCGGTCATGAATGAGGCAGAAATCCTCGTCCGTGTAGTCTTAGGTCGTGGTACAGTCTGCGAAACCGTCTACACTTGCGATTTCTCGCATGACTATGTCAGTATCAATGCAGACTATCGTTCGTAATACAGCGCAGCAAGTCTGGCGAGATATAGAGTGGCTAGCCCACTCTCCTAGTCTTATTAACCATCTCGCCAGATACCCTATCGCCACCTTTTCAAATACTCAACTTCAACACATCCATCAATGGCTTAATAGCACAGGATGTCTAAAAGAACTAGCACAAACCACCAAAGACCGTTCTCGTCTCGGGCTATATGCCGAAGACTTACTTCGATTAACCTTAAAACATAGTGGCTCTATCGAATTAATTGCACAGCACTTTCCTATTCAAGAACAGCTGACCAAAGGGTCTCGCACCATTGGCGAGCTAGACTATATCTGGGAAGATACACTGACACAAATTACTTATCACTGGGAACTAGCCGTTAAGCTTTTTCTCTATATTCCTGAAGATAGCCCTATCCAACGTACGCACTATGAATGGCAAGTAGAAGATAATGCTTTACTAACAAACGGCACAGACACCAATCAACTTAATTATCTTGACCGATTTATCGGCACACAGAAAAAAGATACGCTGCTACGAAAACTGCTTCATCTACAGAAAAAGCAACTCCCTCTTGCCCAGCACCCTAAAGTTAGAGAAACACTTAATCTTGACCTGACACAATCTGCCTGCTTTATCAAAGGTTGGCTATTCTACCCCCTCCATCCCCAACAAACTCATAGTTGGCAAGAATATGCTGTGACTTTGCCCAAGGACAACAGTTGGCTTAACCCTAATCACCGCAAGGGATGGTGGTTAATGGCAGATGATTTTAAACTCCGCTTATCAATACCAAACCAATATCGATGGAAAATCTTGCCACGTCTACAATGGCTAAGTCCACACCAATGCCGAATAGAAGAAACATACTCCACTGAAGAACTCTGGGATAAACTTCAAGGACAATGGGATTTTTTTAAACAACACCAAGAAACTCCCCAACCCTTATTAGTTTCTGCCATGAGTTCTACAGATGGTATTTACTATACAGAGCAACACCGTGGATTTGTTGTTCCAACAGAATGGATAGCCTAAGAGGGCTTAAAAACCACACATTTATCTAGCCAACAAATTGATTTTTTTGACTTTTTCATAAAAGAGTGGTTATAATGCAAGGCTTACTAGGATTTTTCTAGTAAGCATTGTTATTTATTTAATTTGAGGTTACCCATATGTACGCGGTCATAAAAACCGGCGGCAAGCAATATCGCGTTGCCCAAGGTCAAAAACTTAAGGTAGAACAGATACCAGCAGACATCGGGCAAGAAATCTCGCTAGATCA
>JAXECN010000119.1:0-5164 GCA_034093535.1 Pelistega sp. | reverse complement strand
TTATCTTACCGATATTTACTTTCTGGTATACCCCTGTCAGTAGTTTCCTTTCTCGTAAAGATGAGTTTGAAGCAGACCGTTATGCAGCCAGCCAAAGCAATGCCGACGATTTAATCTCTGCTTTAGTAAAGCTTTATGATGATAATGCGGCTACCCTCACCCCAGATAGCTTACACTCCGCCTTCTATGATAGCCATCCACCAGCGAGTGTTCGTATCCAACACCTCAGAATGGCGAGTTAATTATGCAAGGTCGTGTTATTACCGCCTATGGGCGTCACTTTATGGTCAAACTGGATAATGGTTCCGTACGCCAAAGCTATACCAAAGGCAAAAAAACCGGTGTCTGCGTGGGAGATTACGTCCGTCTAGTACTCCAAGGTGAGGAAGAAGCACGCATCGAAGAAGTCTTAGCACGTAAAAATCTACTTTATCGTTCGGACGAAATGCGTTCTAAGCAGTTCGCTGCCAATGTCGACCAATTATTGATTGTGGTCGCTGTGCAGCCAACATTTTCTGATGATTTGCTTAGCCGAGCTATTGTTGGAGCGCGCAGTGCAGGTATTAGCCCTATTATCTTACTAAATAAAGTAGATTTAACTGAAGATTACCCTGCTGCTAAAGAACGCTTAAGCATGTATGAAAAGCTCGGTATCCCTATCATAGAAACCAGTACATTAGATAGCGAAAAACTACGCGCACAATTAAACCCTCTCTTAGCAGGAAAAACCAGTCTCTTACTGGGACAAAGTGCGATGGGAAAATCCAGTATTCTCAATGTCCTCGTCCCTGAAGCCAAAGCACATACTCAAGAATATTCGGTAGCATTAGGGACGGGTAAACATACAACTACCACGACAAGCCTTTATGAGTTAGTCGATATCCAAGCCTGTCTGATTGACTCTCCGGGATTTCAAAGCTTCGGTTTACGTCATCTGGAGCAAAGCGAGGTCGTCTTAGGATTTCCTGAATTTAGCGAGTTTGTCGAACAATGTAAATTCTATAACTGCACGCACTTACATGAACCCGGTTGTGGTGTCCTCAACGCATTAGAAGCTGGTTTCATCCATCCTAAACGTCACGAGATGTACGAGCGTATTCTGCTCGAATGCACTGCACCCGAGAGGTATTAGTCGTCTGCTACCCCTAGCTCATCAGCAGTTTTTGTTTTAATTTGTTCAACTTATCACGAACCGCGGCGGCTTGTTCAAACTCCAAGTTCTTAGCGTGGTCAAGCATTTGTTTTTCGAGGCGTTTGAGTTCTTTTGCCACCGCTTTTTCATCAGCAAATTCAACATCTGCCGCAAGCTCCACACTTTCTTCCTGTGCGGCAGGTGATAAGACCCCATCAATTAACTCTTTAACCGCTTTTTGCACACCTTTTGGCGTAATCCCATGTTCTTGGTTAAATGCCATCTGTTTTTGACGACGACGCTCAGTTTCATCCATCGCTTTTTTCATCGAGTCCGTAACCTTATCAGCATATAAAATTGCTTTACCATTCAGATTACGTGCCGCACGTCCAATCGTCTGAATTAAACTACGCTCTGAGCGTAAAAAGCCTTCCTTATCCGCATCAAGAATCGCTACCAGTGATACTTCAGGAATATCTAAACCTTCTCGTAATAAGTTAATCCCCACCAATACATCAAAATGACCAAGACGCAAATCACGGATAATTTCCACACGCTCTACCGTATCAATATCCGAATGTAAATAACGTACGCGCAATTGATTTTCCGTCAAATAATCCGTCAAGTCCTCTGCCATACGTTTAGTCAAGGTCGTCACTAACACCCGCTCCCCCTGAGCAATACGTAATTTTGCCTCACCGAGCAAATCATCTACCTGAGTTAAAGCAGGTCGTACCTCCACAATGGGGTCAATTAAGCCCGTTGGACGCACTACCTGCTCGACAACATTATCCGCATGCTCATTTTCATAATCCGCTGGCGTTGCTGAAACAAAGATAGACTGACGCATGCGCGCCTCAAACTCTTCCATCTTAAGAGGACGGTTATCCAAAGCACTGGGCAAGCGGAAACCAAACTGCACCAAGGTCTCTTTACGCGAACGGTCACCACGATACATGGCACGTAGCTGTCCCATCATGACGTGACTTTCATCAAAGAACATAATGGCATCTTTGGGTAGATAGTCAATTAATGTCGGTGGCGCTTCACCGGGTGCTGCTCCGGACAGATGTCTAGAGTAGTTCTCAATCCCTTTACAAAAGCCCAACTCCTGCAACATCTCTAAATCAAAGCGTGTACGTTGTTCTATACGCTGTGCCTCAACTAATTGATGATTGTCCAAGAAGAATTTCACACGCTCACGCAACTCAGCTTTAATCGTCTCAATAGCTCGCAAAATCGTATCACGAGGGGTAACATAATGAGAACTTGGATAAATGGTAAATCGAGGAACCGCTTGACGCACCTTACCTGTGAGAGGGTCAAATAATTCGATAGTCTCAATTTCATCATCGAAGAGATTCAGACGTACTGCTAACTCTGGACTTTCGGCAGGGAAAATATCAATCGTATCGCCACGTACACGAAAATGACCACGAGTAAACTCAACATCATTACGCTCATATTGCATAGAAACTAAGCGTGCCAAAATCTCTTGGCGCGCCATCGTATCTCCCTCACGCACGATTAAAATCATCGCGTGATAATCACTTGGATTACCGATACCATAGATAGTTGAAACCGTCCCTACAATAATCGTATCACGACGCTCTAATAAGGATTTGGTAGCAGACAGACGCATTTGCTCGATATGTTCATTGATATTGGAGTCCTTTTCAATAAACAAATCACGGCTCGGCACATAAGCTTCCGGCTGATAGTAATCATAGTAAGAGACAAAATATTCGACAGCATTTTTCGGAAAAAACTCTCGCATCTCTGCATATAACTGCGCCGCTAAGGTTTTATTAGGGGCCAATACGAGTGCTGGTCTTCCCAATCTTGCGATCGTATTTGCCATCGTATAGGTCTTACCTGAACCCGTCACGCCTAATAAGGTCTGACACATCAGACCATCTTGTACACCCTCGACCAAACCAGCAATCGCTGTTGGCTGATCACCCGCAGGAGGATATGGCTGATAAAGTTGAAAAGGACTATTGGGAAATTCGACGAAACCGGCTTGACTCATGCTATTATTAGAAAGATTGGCGCTAAATCTTTCTATTTTAACAGATAGCTATTTTTAAACCGCTTTTCTCTTGATAAATAGCAAGTTATCGTCGCAATTTTTGGTTATATATCTTCATCCATAAATAACTTTTTACGGAAAATACGATGTCTATTTTTGCAAATGTAGAGCTAGCCCCTCGTGACCCTATTCTTGGTCTTAACGAACAATACAACGCTGATACACGCAGCACTAAAGTCAACCTTGGTGTAGGCGTATACTACGATGAAGAAGGTCGTTTACCTGTATTAAAGGCCGTTCAATTAGCTGAGCAAGAGCGTGCCAAACAATCTGCACCTCGTGGCTACTTACCTATCGAAGGTATTTCTACATATGACAAAGGCGCTCAAGCACTTTTACTTGGCAAAGATAGCGAGCTATCCGCTTCTGGTCGTGCATTAACATTCCAAGCGTTAGGTGGTACGGGTGCACTTAAAATCGGTGCAGACTTCCTCAAACAAGTTAATGCTTCTGCAACGGTACATATCAGCAACCCAAGCTGGGAAAACCATCGTGCATTATTTGAGCGTGCTGGTTTTAAAGTAGAAAACTACCCATACTATGACGCAGCGACACATGGTTTAAACTTTAATGCTATGGTGGCTTATTTAGAGCAATTACCTGCGGGAGACATCGTTGTTCTGCATGCTTGCTGCCATAACCCAACGGGTGTTGACCCAACAGCGGCACAATGGGAGCAAATCGCAAACATCATCAAAGCGAAAAACCTCGTGCCATTCTTAGATATCGCTTACCAAGGGTTTGGTGCGGGTCTAGAAGAAGATGCTCAAGTCGTCAAGTTATTTGCTAAGTTAGATGTACCAACATTTGTCAGCTCTTCTTTCTCTAAATCATTCTCGCTATACGGTGAACGTGTAGGTGCATTGACTGTTCTATGTGCTTCTAAAGATGAAGCAGACCGTGTATTAAGTCAAGTTAAACGTACTATCCGTACTAACTACTCTAACCCTCCAACACATGGCGGTACTATTGTTAGCATGGTATTGAATAACCCAGAGTTATTTGCGTTATGGGAAAAAGAGTTAGCCGAAATGCGTAATCGTATCCGTACTATGCGTGCACAGTTAGTGGCAAAACTAAAAGAACACGGCGTCACACAAAACTTTGATTTTGTTCTTGAACAACGCGGTATGTTCTCTTACTCTGGTTTGACTCAAGAGCAAGTTGAGCGTCTACGCAATGAACACGGCATTTATGCTGTAAACAGTGGTCGTATTTGTGTGGCAGCACTTAACTCTCGCAATATCGACGCTGTTGCAAAAGCGATTGCCTCTGTTCTTTAACGAACACTATCATCCAAGGTTAGAACTTAATATATCGTCCTCACTGCAGAACTTGTGTATTGATTAGACCACACTGCAGACAGTTCACTCTTGCTCCGGAAAGTGCTTCGCCGTTTCCAATGTCGCGGCGAGTGAATGTCTCTCCGTGTGGTCTGGTGCTCACTGGCACAGCAATGTTAACTCAAGCATTCAAAGTTTGCGGAGACGTTTCGATGCACAAAGCGAGTTAGGCGAACGAAGTGAGGCTCTGTTCGAGCGACTGCGCGGAACGTGTAGCAAACCTGATTGCTAATTAGCAGCTAATGATGAGCGACTGACAAAAACCTGTAGGCAGAGTGGCGTATGTGTAGCGAACCTTATTGGTCGTCCTCACTACAGAACTTGTGTATTCGCTCGGACAGCAAAGTGCGTCGCTATCGCTCGCCGTTTGCAAACTCGCTCGGTACATCAAGTTCTCTCCGTAGGTGCTTGTGATAGTGCTAATGAGCACCAGACCACACGGAGAGACATTCACTCGTAGCGACATTGGAAACGGCGAAGCACTTTCCGGAGCAAGAGTGAACTGTCTGCAGTGTGGGCTATATCAATACACAGTAAGAGTGAACTTATACCCTCATCAGCCACGCCTTTTGCAATCGCTTAACAGACACTGGCATT
>JAXECN010000118.1:0-4307 GCA_034093535.1 Pelistega sp. | reverse complement strand
ATGTGTTTAGCAAAGGTAAAAGGTAATCTTACGGCTGAAAAAGAGGAATCTTACCTCAAACAGCTCCGTCACTTACCAGCAGCCATTACGGCAACATTAGCCTTAGAGCCACAAGTGATGGCATGGGCAGATCGCTTTGTACCAAAAGAAAACGCGCTTTTCTTAGGGCGCGGTATGCACTACCCAATCGCTTTAGAAGGTGCGTTAAAACTGAAAGAAATCAGTTATATCCACGCTGAGGCTTATCCTGCTGGTGAACTTAAACATGGTCCACTAGCACTAGTTACTGAAGCCATGCCTGTAGTTGTCATTGCACCGAATGACGAGTTATTAGAAAAGCTTAAATCAAATATGCAAGAAGTCCACGCACGTGGTGGTGAGCTGTATGTATTTGCCGATGCGGATACACAGATTGTGAATAGCGACAATATCCATGTGATTCGTATGCCAGAGCATTACGGTAAATTATCGCCTATCCTACATACCGTCACATTGCAATTATTGTCTTATCATACAGCTGTATCGCGTGGTACGGATGTAGATAAACCACGTAACTTAGCTAAGAGCGTAACGGTAGAATAAGCTTGGAAGCCAAAAAACGGCTTTGGAAAGCTTTTCTAATCCTTTTAGAAAAGCAGTTTGCGGATGACATTTCGGTAGCACAAATTTGTCGTGCTGCCGATTGTCACCGCAGTACCTTTTATCGACACTTTCATGATATTTTTGATTTGCTAGATTTTGGTATTAGCTATCAACTCAGTCATCAACACCCTAATAATCTACTTCAAGAACAATGGGTTGGTTTAGACTTTATACGCTCTCACCGTACAGCACTCCAGCACCTTTTCACCGTCAAATACCATCACCGTTTTCAGCAAGCCATTTATCAAGCATTTGAAAAACAGATAGTACAACTTTTTCACTCTCCCTCTTATCACTATCACAATGCCATCAATCCCACATGGATGGCGCATTTTTATGTTGGTGGCATTATGCGAGCTATTTTTTCGTGGTTGCAACAGCCATCGCACCACGAAGCCGATATACAACAACTTCAACACCAATGCTCTTTATTCAAACAGCAAATTATGCAGTCTTGTCTCCAAATAGTCCCTTCACCTAAAGCATAGATTTGCTCCCTTATAACGAATGAATCTTATTCACATACTCAAAGCGACATTTTGTATTTTTTGTCGCTTATAAGAACCTTGTTTTTTGAGTACAATGCTATTTTGTTTATCATCAGACAACCATGTCCTTTGAATCTGCAGATGGCTACCAATTTAAGCCGCATGAAATGCCTTTCATGCCGGGTTCGCCTGCCTCACCAGAACATCCACAAAGACGGAAAGTAGCCTATTTACTCATTGGTATCTGGGTGGCTTTGGCAGCTGGTTTTCAAAATGGTCTTCTGATGGCTTCCCAAACACAATTGAGAGGGGCACTAGGCCTCACCTTAGAACAAGACGGTTGGGTACAAGTCGCCTACTATATGACTTATGCTTGTATGAGCATTCTTTTTTTCAAAGTTCGACAACACTTTGGTTTAAAGAAGTTTATTCGTGCCTTACTCTTTCTCCTGTTTGTAGGCAGCATTGTGCAATGGTTTGTCATGGACTTTACTACTGAAATCATTGCTCGTGCGATTTCAGGCATTGTTGCTAGTGGCATGATGACGGTGGGGATGTTTTATATTATGCAAGCATTTAGCGGCCCTAAAAAACTCGCTGCCGTTATGCTCTCTCTCGGCATTATGACAACAGCAACCCCCTTAGCACAGGTGATTGTTCCTTTTGTCTTTGCCGATGGACATCTCAAAGAATTATTTAGCCTGTCCTTTATTATCGCTGCCATTACCATTGTCTGTGTCAATCTCCTTCCCCTACCCCCTAGCCTCATTAAACCGCATGCCTTAAATCGAATAGATTTACGTAATTTCATTCTCTATGCTTCTGGTATCGCCTTATTATGTGCCTTTCTTGTACAGGGCAGGATTGTGTGGTGGAGCACCTCGTGGCTAGGCTATCTCCTCGCAGGAGGGATTGGTCTAAGCGGTCTCGCACTCTTTTTAGAATGGCGTCGCCGACACCCTATGTTAGACCTAACATGGATTTCCATGCCGCGTATTTTTCTCTTTGCTTATACAGGCGCATTAGTGCGTTTACTCACCTCAGAACAAAATGTCGGTGCAGCAGGCCTTTTAAAATCATTAGGGATGACTGGCTGGGAAATGCAAGGATTCTATTTAGTGATTTTTATCGCCTCTCTCTTGGGTGTCGTTATCAGTTTATTACGCCTTGACCTTAATGATATTCGTCGTCCTGTTGTTATCGCACTCTTTGGCTTAACAATCGGCTCTTATCTTGATATTCATATCAATGTACAAACACGTCCCGAACAATTTTATCTTAGCCAAGCCATCATTGCGTTTTCTGCCTTATATTTTCTGGGACCTATGATGATTGAGGGCTTAGCACGAGCTTTATCTAAAAGTCCTGAACATATTATGAGTTTCTCTGCTGTTTTTGGTCTATCTCAATCTTTGGGGGGGCTTATTGGAGCAGCTCTCTTTAGTAGTTTTGTGACCGTCAGAGCCAGAGAGCACCTTGCCTTTATAGCTCAGCACCTAACCATCACAGACCCTAATGTTGCCAATCAAATTAAACTCATGAGTGCCTTGTTTAATCCTTATAGCGCGGACAATGTCATGATTAACTCACAAGCAGTTTCTACGATTGTCGCTCAAGCTACGCAAGAAGCTACCGTCCTTGCTTATAGTGATTTATTTAGCGTTACTTTTGTGATTTCCCTGCTTGCCTTTTTATATGCCGCATTTTCTTGGATTTTCCGTAAACACAAACGAATTGATATTTTGGCACAAGAGAAAAAACGACTTGCACGCCGAAGAAATGCGTAACCGATTCATCTTTTATCCTACTTATAACCATGTCTAGCACAGAACAACATCATATCCCTGAAAAGAAATGGCAACCCTCACAACGTAAAAAAAGAGCTTCTTTTTTCTTACTGATACTCACCATTGCTGCCGTGATTGCTTGCCTATACGCATGGAATCTGCCACCTTTTCAATCAGAACGGATATATACCAACAATGCCTATATCCGTGGAAAAACGACGCTCATTAGTCCTCGTGTCTCTGGCTACGTCACAGAAGTGCTCGTTAGTGATTTTGATGAAGTCAAACAAGGGCAAGCCTTAATTAAAATCGATGATGCACCTTATCGTGCTAAAGTACTACAAGCACAAGCCAATTTAGAAGCACAACAAACACAGCTTGATAAAATAGATCAAGCAAAACAAAGTGCAACAGCAACGCTGACCGCTCGCCGTAATGCGGTCAAAAATGCACAGACCCAACTTAATCTTGCTCAAGTAAATATGCGTCGTTTTGAAAAAGTAAAAACCGCAGGAATTGCACAACGTGAATATGATCAAGCACAAGCTTCTCTCGCTCAAGCACAATCGACATATTCATCTGCTCAGGCTCAACTTACCGTTGCTGAGCAAGACTTACTTGGAGTAGAAACCAATCGTCGCCAGATTAATGCTGCTGTCGAGGGCGCAAAAGCCTCATTAACATTAGCCCAACAAGATCTTGCCTATACGACGGTCTATGCTCCTAGTCCTGGCAAACTAGGTGAAGTGAGCGTTAAAATGGGACAACTTGTTACCAATGGCTCATCACTCATGTTTCTCATTCCGACACAACGGTGGGTCATTGCAAACTACAAAGAGACAGATACCAGCCAAATTCGTATTGGACAAGCTGCTACCATCAGCGTTGATGCCTTAGATGGACAAACCTTTACGGGCAAAGTAGCTGATATCGCACCAGCTACCGCGTCTGAATTCAGCGTTATTCGCTCTGATAGCGGTACAGGTAACTTTATTAAAATTGCCCAACGCATTCCTATTAAAATTGAGTTTGATGAAGGGCAGGATAATCTTCAACGATTAGCACCCGGTATGTCTGTCGAAACACGCATTGATACGTCAAAAAATTAAACGATTGTTATGAATTATTCGCTGCTCATTGCCTATTTCACTACAATTGCCTTACTCATTGCCACACCGGGTCCTGTACTCGCTTATGTGCTTTTTATCTCAGGACGTTATGGGGTGAAGACAGCGATTATCACGACGATTGCTACCAATATCGCCTCTCTCACGCTACTCACTATTGCGGCCTTAGTCTTGGTGGGTGCCTTAATTATCCACCCACTCGTCTTTGAAGTCATCAGTATTATTGGCTGTGTAGCGCTATTTTTTATCGCTATTAAGATGAT
>JAXECN010000117.1:0-5584 GCA_034093535.1 Pelistega sp. | reverse complement strand
ATTTTGTACACTTTTGATCTTAGTACGGATTTCCTTAATTCCAGCCATGTCGCTTTCCTAGGAGATTGCTTACAAAAGCATGCCTAATTACTTAGGCATGCCCCACCTTGAGTCTTAGAAAGAGCTCGCTTTCTTGAAGTTCGCTAAAATACCTTTTAGTTTCTCTTCGTTTTCTTTCGATAGCTCTTTTGTGCTCTCGATGCCATCAACTAAATCAGCGTGTTTGTGCTTGATTTCGTCTTTTAGTGCTTTCTCGAAAGCTAATACTTGGCTCACTTCTACATCGTCTAGGTAGCCATTGTTCACCGCATAAAGCGATACAGCTAATTCCCAAACTTTTTGTGGTTCGTATTGAGGTTGTTTTAACAACTCAACAACGCGTTTACCACGCTCTAATTGACGACGTGTTGCATCATCAAGATCAGAAGCGAACTGAGCAAACGCTGCCAACTCACGATACTGTGCTAAGTCTGTACGGATACCGCCAGATAATTTCTTAACCACTTTAGTTTGAGCAGCACCACCCACACGAGATACAGAAATACCCGCGTTAATCGCTGGACGAATACCGGCGTTGAATAAGTCTGTCTCTAGGAAGATTTGGCCGTCAGTAATAGAAATTACGTTGGTTGGTACGAATGCAGATACGTCACCTGCTTGTGTTTCAATAATTGGTAATGCAGTTAATGAACCTGTTTTACCAGTCACCGCACCTTTTGTAAATTTCTCTACGTAGTCAGCGTTTACACGAGCAGCACGCTCTAATAAACGAGAGTGTAAGTAGAATACGTCACCTGGGTACGCTTCACGACCTGGTGGACGGCGTAATAGTAGTGATACTTGACGGTAAGCCCAAGCTTGTTTTGTTAAATCGTCATATACGATTAACGCGTCTTCACCACGATCACGGAAGTATTCACCCATTGTACAACCAGCATAAGCTGCTAGGTATTGCATCGCTGCTGAATCAGATGCAGCCGCTGCGACAACGATAGTGTACTCTAATGCGCCGTGCTCTTCTAATTTACGCACAACGTTGTTGATTGTAGAAGCTTTTTGACCAATCGCTACGTACACGCACTTAACGCCTGTACCTTTTTGATTGATGATAGCGTCAACAGCAACAGCTGTCTTACCTGTTTGACGGTCACCAATGATTAACTCACGCTGACCACGACCGATAGGTACCATTGAGTCAACAGATTTAATACCTGTTTGTAATGGTTGGTCTACAGATTTACGAGCGATTACGCCCGGCGCTACTTTTTCAATAATATCTGTTTCTTTTGCGTTGATTGGGCCTTTACCGTCGATTGGTTGACCTAATGTATTAACAACGCGACCTAATAATTCTGGACCTACAGGTACTTCCAAAATACGACCTGTTGTTTTAACAGCGTCGCCCTCTGAAACACCAGTATAATCACCTAAAATAACCGCACCAACTGAGTCACGCTCTAAGTTAAGAGCAAGACCAAACACGTTGTTTGGAAATTCAAGCATTTCACCTTGCATCACATCGGATAAACCGTGGATACGTGTAATACCGTCGGTTACTGACACGACAGTACCCTGTGTACGAACATCGGCAGAAGCACCCAAGCCTTCGATACGGCTCTTTAGCAATTCGCTGATTTCTGACGGATTGAGTTGCATATTCAGACTCCTGAAATCCTGTTATTCTATGGCGCTTATTGAGCAGCCAATGTATCGCGCAAGCGTGTTAATTGTGCTTGCACGGAAGTATCTAATACCTGATCACCCACGGTAACGCGTACGCCACCAATAATTGAGTTATCGACTGTAACCTCGGGCTTGAGTTTAACACCAAACTTCTTCTCTAAACCCACTAATAATTCTTGTACTTGAGCATCTGAAAGCTCAAAAGCACTAACAATCTTAGCAATAGCAGAACCCTCATGGCGATTTTTTAAATCTTCAAATTGCTCTGCAATTTCGGGTAAAGTGATTACTCGATCGTTCTCAACTAGGAGATCGACAAAGTTTGACGCCTCTGCTGGTAAAGCACTTTTTACTAAACCAAGCAATAAATCCTTGCGCTGAGCCTTTGACAATCGTGGGTCAGTCATCACTTCTCGAACATCTTCGTTAGAAGAAATTTGAGCAAGTTCATTCAATGCAGTTGACCATTGCGCTACTGTGCTTTTGTCACGAGCGGCAGCATATAGTGCTTCTGCATATGGACGAGCAATTGTTGATAATTCAGCCATGATGATCCTAGATTAAAGCTGTGCTTTAAGTTGATTTAACAACTCAGCATGGGTTTTAGCGTCAACTTCACGACGAAGAATTTGTTCTGCGCCTTTTACAGCTAGAACAGCAACTTCCTCACGTAAGCTACCACGTAAGCGTTCAACTTCTAATTCTGCATCTTGTTTAGCTTGCGCTAAGATGCGAGCACGTTCTGCTTCGGCTTCTTCGCGAGCTGCACTCACAATTGAAGTTGCTTGTTTCTCAGCTTCGGCTAGACGTAATTGATTGTCAGCTTTTGCTGATTGCTCAATTTGACTAATACGAGCTTGAGCTTGAGCTAAGTCTGTCTTACCTTTATCGGCAGCAGCTAAGCCATCGGCAATTTTTTGACGACGTTCGTCGATTGCAGTGATTAGTGGTGGCCATACAAATTTCATGACGAACCAAGCTAATACAAAGAAGACGATCATCTGGAAAAAGAGCGTCGCGTTTAAATTCACGGTCGTTTCCCTTCTATGTGTTAAGGTGATGCCAATAATCGCAGCACCCGGAATTCTTTACTGAATTTAGTGAGATGTAGGGCTCTCACCCTACATCGCTCCATCCAGTTCACTAACCATCAAGCGATGGTAAAAATATTCTCTCTAGTTCTTAGAATGGGCTAGCGAAAGCGAATAACATCGCAATACCAACACCAATTAGGAACGCCGCGTCGATAAGACCAGCTAATAAGAACATTTTAGTTTGTAAAGCATTCATCAACTCAGGTTGACGAGCAGATGCTTCTAGGTATTTGCCACCCATGATAGCGATACCGATGCACGCACCGATAGCACCTAAACCAATAATAAATGCGCAAGCAAGAGCTACGAAAGCTGATGTGGCCATAACAACTCCTTGTGGTAATGAACCAAAATAAATGAAAAGATGGATAAAAAACTACTTTTTAAAATAACAATCCCGAAGGATCATCTTGTGGGCACTAATTATACCATTAATGCCCTACAAACTTTTAGTGCCCTTCATGAGCCTGGCCAATATAGACCAAGGTTAACATCATGAAAATGAACGCTTGTAACAGAATAACCATAATATGGAATACTGCCCAAATCGTACCAGCCACAATGTGACCTGCACCTAATCCAATGCTAAGAGCATTGAAACCTGTCCATGCACCGCCCAATAAGGCGATCAACATAAATACTAACTCACCCGCGAACATATTACCGAAAAGTCGCATACCGAGAGATACAGTTTTTGCACCGTACTCAATAACGTTTAGTGCGAAGTTCGCTGGTGCCAATAATAACGCACCGAAACCGTGCGCGTGGAATGGCGCTGTGAATAATTCTTTGACGAAGCCGCCACCGCCTTTTACTTTAATGCCGTAGTAGAAAGAAAGTAGCAACACACATAGAGACATACCTAACGGCACGTTTAAGTCAGCCGTCGGAAGAATACGATGATAGTATAAAGGACCATGGTTGTGGCTATCGCCTGCTAAACCGAAGACCTTAAATAACCAGCCTGCTAAATCCACTGGCACTAAGTCCAATGTATTCATCAAGGCAATCCATAAGAATACAGTCAATGCTAATGGCGCAACAAATAAACGAGATTTTTCGTTATGGACGATACCTTTTGCCTGATCAGCAACCATCTCCACAACCATCTCTACGCCAGCTTGGAAACGACCCGGCACACCACTTGTTGCTTTGCGAGCAGCCAAATAGAGCACAGCAATAACGATTAAACCAGTTGCGATAGCCCAAAATAGCGAGTCATAGTTAATAAAACTAAAATCTGCAATCTTACCTTGAGCCTCACCCATGTTATTGAAATGCACTAGGTGATGCTGAATATAGTACTGCTGTGGTGATACACCTTCTGCTGCAGCCATTTGACCTATTCTCCCAAATGCTAGCCAATACGACTAGAAATCAACTTTTGACACTACTTAAATTTTCTTAAATAGAAGTAGCAAAACATAACCTTTCATGACTGAGATTAACCCCACCAACAAAGCTGGCCAGACGATAATTTCGCCAGCGAACTTTACTAACAAAACAAGTAAAGCGATGGTGCCACCAATCTTTATGCCTTCGGCGATAAAGAGAGAGCTTGCTGCGGCATTGGTCCCTGCATAAAGACGCATTAACATCTGCATAATCACTAGCGCAGACGGCAACAGATATGTCATACCACCTGCAAATGCAGATATCATCGGCATAAGACCACCAATCAACCCTGTCAGCAATGTCACCACCACTAACAAAATCAACTGCGCAACCAGTATATGCATTAAGCCTTTGGCAGCTTGCGCATTCATACGAATACGCTCTTCTGGGCTAAGTTTAACGGCTTCCAATGAACTGGTTCCTAGGTCGACAAACTCACAAAATCAAGACATCCAAAAAACCGCAAATCATATTCTAATTTGCGGTTAACTGCATTAAATGTCACAGATTTCTTGGTTAATTTACTCAATCCTACTAAGTATAGCTTGTTTTCGGCACAAAAGTAAATATTTCAAAGAGTTTTGTTACATATTTTTAAACACAGGAGCGCGTTTTTCCACAAATGCCGCCATCCCCTCTTTCTGGTCTTCTAGGGCAAATGTTGCATGGAAGACACGACGCTCATACTGCAGACCCTGCTCTAATGTGGTTTCGAGCGCAGCATTGACACATTGCTTAGCCATCATAAGGACAGGCGCAGAGAAAGCTGCCATACCCTCAGCAATCTTCACCACCTCATCAACAAAGTTCTCAACAGGCAATACACGAGCCACTAGACCAGAACTCTCTGCTTCTGCCGCATCCATAAAACGACCCGTCAACACTAAATCCATCGCCTTTGCCTTGCCGATAGCGCGTGTTAGACGCTGCGTACCCCCTAAGCCGGGAATCGTCCCTAATTTAATCTCTGGCTGACCAAACTTCGCACTCTCAGAAGCAATAATCATGTCACACATCATCGCTAATTCACAACCACCACCTAGGGCAAAGCCATTTACCGCTGCAATCACTGGCTTACGGATACTGGTTTTCATCGTCTCCCAATAACCGCCGATGTAGTCACTCTTATACACATCCATATAGTTCCAGCTCTGCATCGCCTTAATATCAGCACCCGCTGCAAAAGCCTTTTCGCCACTACCCGTTAATACGATAACATGCACACTCTCGTCTTTTTCAAGAGCCAACAGCGCATCACTCAATGCCTGCATAATCTCATTATTTAATGCATTTAAAGCCTTAGGGCGATTTAAAGTAAGTAAACCAACCTTACCGCGTTTTTCTGATAAAACGAGTTGCTCAGACATATCGTATCTCCATTATTTTTAATAAAAAACATAAATTATCCTAGC
>JAXECN010000116.1:0-2479 GCA_034093535.1 Pelistega sp. | reverse complement strand
TACTTCAAATAAAGCACCAAAACCACCAATACCTGCCATCACGCCTTCACGCATTGTCTTAGCCGCTAGTGGTTTAATACGATCCACTAAAGCATCACCCGCGTCAATATCAACACCAGCATCACGGTAAGTCAGTGAGTTTTTTTCGTTCGTAGTCATGGAATCCGCCCAAAATATGTAAAATAGCGTTAATTGATGTATCGTCTTAACCAACTAGAAGTCATTTCTAGCCATTGCGACGAAGGAAGAAAGTATAATTTTACGATGAATAGAAAAAAATCGTTGCAGTTTTCCCTATGAAAGAACAATTATTTTTGACAGACCTGATTTTAAAACCCACGCCTAGTTTTGATAACTTTATTGTGGGCAAAAATACCGAGGTTTTTGAAGCATTAACTCACCTCAAAGCAGGATTGTCTATCTTTTTATGGGGAGAAGCCGGTGCCGGTAAATCACATATTCTTAAGGCATTAGCTGGAGAGCACGAACCCTTTAACGCCAGTAATTTTCCTGCGAACATGCATGAATTACCTAAGTTCCCTCCGCGTACAGTAGTTCTTATTGATGATATCCATCTTTTTTCTCCAGAGCAACAAGCCGTTCTTTTTAATTTATACAACGATTGGCAAGCGAGAAAATTACTTCCTAATGCTTTTTCTATTGTCGCTACCGCCAATGCTTCCCCTATGCAGCTAACCATGCGTGAAGATTTGCGTAATCGTCTAGGGTGGGGCTTAGTATATGAAGTACAGGTACTCAATGACGAAGACTGTAAAAACGCCTTAGAACAACGCGCTCAAGCTAAAGGACTGCGCCTGAGCAAAGAGGTATTACAATGGATTTTTACCTATTGCCCTCGTGATATTCGCACGCTTTTTGCGCTTTTAGAAGCACTCGATGCTTACTCATTAAGCCAACAACGTGCTATCACAATTCCTCTACTTAAACAACTTATTCAATCTCAGGAGATTTTTCAATGACAAGCCGAAATCTTGCCTTGTTTGACTTGGATCATACGCTATTGCCTATCGATAGCGATCATGAATGGGTCGAGTTTCTCATCCGTCATCAGCTTGCCGGAGATCCTGAGGCCGTTCGTCGCCGTAATGATGAGCTTTATGCTAAATATCAAGCAGGTACATTAACCATTGAGGAATCCGCCGCCGTGATGCTCGGCTTTTTAAAAATGCATAGTCCTTATGACTTAGCCAAATATCACGAAATCTACATGCAAGAAGTGATTCGCCCCAATATCAAAAAGGTGGCGACTGATTTAGTCGATAAACATCTCAGCAATGGCGACTTATGTTGTTTAGTCAGTGCGACCAACACTTTCGTTATCACCCCTATTGGACGCGCATTTGCCTTTGAAAATATCATTGGCACAACACCTGAGTTTATCAATGGACGTTATACAGGTAAATTTGTTGGTACAGCCTCTTACAAAGAAGGAAAAATCACCCGCGTCCAAGAATGGCTTGCCACACTTGGTTTAAGCTTAAATGATTTTGAAAAGAGTTATTTCTACAGCGACTCGATTAACGACTTACCTTTATTAGAAAAAGTGACTCATCCAGTTGCGACTAATCCTCAAGATTCATTACGTAAAATTGCTCAAGAAAAAGGTTGGGCAATCCTCGATTTATTTTAAATTTAAACTATGTTAAAGAAAACCTTTACTCAATATGTTGCTCGACTCTTCTCAGGAAAAAAGTCTGCAACAAGCCCTAAGGTTTATACGCAAAGCGAGCATCACATTGACTTACGTCTTGTCTCTCGCAATGCGATTAAAGTCTGCGAAGTCCTTCAAGATAAAGGCTATCAAGCCTATATTGTTGGCGGTGCTGTTCGCGATTTAATTTTAGGACACGAACCCAAAGATTTTGACGTGGCGACCAATGCAACACCAGAAAAAGTGCGTTCACTTTTCCGTCGCGCGCGTATTATCGGTCGACGCTTCCGTCTTGTTCATGTCGTCTTTGGCTCAGAAATCATTGAAACATCGACTTTCCGTGCCGCTGGGGAACAAATCACCGATGAACAAGGACGCATTCTCAATGATAATGTGTTTGGCGATATTAAAAGTGATGCAGAACGCCGTGATTTCACCCTCAATGCCCTTTATTATGACCCTGTCAAACAAGAAGTCATTGACTATCATAATGGTGTCAATGATTTACGCCGACGTATTGTCCGCATCATTGGCGATGCCGAAAAACGTTATCGTGAAGATCCTGTGCGTATGCTACGCGCTGTACGTTTTGCCTCAAAATTAGATGCCACACTCGAGAAAGACACTCATCTGCCTATCAAGTCATTGTCGCATTTGATTTCCAATGTACCCGACTCACGTCTTTTTGACGAAACGTTTAAATTGCTGACGTGTGGCAATGCCATGACATGCCTACAGCAATTACGTGCCGAAGGTTTGCATCAAGGGGTATTACCTCTATTAGATATTGTTCTCAAACAAGCAGGT
>JAXECN010000115.1:0-13575 GCA_034093535.1 Pelistega sp. | reverse complement strand
CGGCATGCATTGCGCTAATCCAACCAAAGCTAGCGTAGGCAATTAGGGTCACAAAGCCGATACATAATAGACAAGCAAAGATACTAATCATACGGCGACCATTGGTAGAGAATTGTTTGAGTACAATATCAATACCAATATGACCTGCGGTACGTACGCCATAAGAGGCACCTAAGAAGATTAATGCGCCAAAAAATAGTTTAGTAAGTGCAACACTCCATGTCATCTCCATCGCCATCGTCATAATAAAGACAGCAATAGGCTCGACAATAGGACGTAAGGTTTCTGAACTATCCGCAAGACTTAGAAAGGGTTGGTAAAGGTTATTGAGGACAACATAGACAAAGGTAACTAACGTCATCAATGCCAATGAGAGAATAATAAGAATCTCTTCGAGTTTGTCCCAGATTTTAGCTAGGTTCTTCATAATCAACTCATTATTGAGCAAAAGGGTAACAGGACTATTTTGCGATAGCATCCTATTACCCTCAAGGTACTTCAAAAAGCAGGAATTATTGCTTATTAGCAGCCTCAGCAGCTGAGATTAAATCAGCGCCGATTTGGTCTTCAAACTTCTTCCATACTGGACGCATAGCATCACGCCATTGAGCACGCTCTTCTGGTGTTAATGTGATGATTTCAGTTGTGCCAGCGTCAACAATTTTTTGTTTGTCGGCGAGGTTAAAGTCATGAGAAACCTTATTGATTTCTACGCTAACTTGGTCAAGAACTTCTTGTAAGCCAGTACGAATATCTGCTGGTAACTCATCCCAGAATTTTGTATTCACGATAACCATGTAAGAAAGTAGACCGTGGTTTGATTCAGTGATGTATTTTTGTACTTCATGAATCTTTTGAGAGTAAATGTTTGAGTATGGATTCTCTGCTCCATTTACTACACCGGTTTGTAGACCTTGGTACATCTCAGCAAACGCCATCTTACGAGGAATCGCTAGGATTTGTTTGAATTGTGCGTCCAGCACTTCAGAGGCTTGTACACGGAATTTTTGACCGCGAGCATCTGTTGGTACGCGTAATGCTTTATTAGCTGATAATTGTTTGAGGTCATTATTCCAGTAACCAAGACCAGTAATGCCCTTATCACGCATAGAGTTGAGTAACTCTTTACCTTTGTCGCTCATTTGGAAGCGTTCTACTGCTTTAATGTCATCAAATAAGAAAGGTAAATCGAATAATTGGATTTTTGGTGTGAACTTATCAAATTTTGCTAATGATGGAGCAAGCATATGGACGTTATTTGTTAATAACGCTTCCATCTCTTTACCGTCACCATAAAGAGAAGAGTTTGGATAAACTTCCACAGTCACGCGACCAGGGAATTTCTCTTCAGCCAATTTTTTGAACATTGTCGCACCTTGACCTTTTGGTGTGTCTGCAGCAACGACGTGAGAGAATTTAATTACGATTGGGTCGTTAGCAAGTGCTGGGCTCATAGCAAAAGCACCAAATGCCACAGCAGAGATGAGTTTTAAAACAGCTTTTTTCATCATAAAAATCTCCTGGAAGGATAATAAATTCATAGTGATAGTATTCCAAAAAAATACAAGGTGGTTTATTTTTGGAATACTCTAGGGTTTGTCCCTAGTTGGCTGTTTATTAATTGGTGCTATTACTTTTTTGAGCAGCTTCGATGAGATCTTTACCAATAGCAGACTCAAACTTTGACCATACTGGCTGCATCGCTTTTCGCCATTGTTGGCGTTCTTCAGCGGTCAATTGAATGATTTCAGTATTTCCTGCCTCTAGAATGCGAGCTTTATCTCGTTGATTATCAGCAAGTGCGAGTTGGTTGACTTCATCTGTTACAGTGACTAAAACCTCTTCTAAGCCTTCACGGATATCTTTAGGGAGACCATCCCAGAATTGCGTATTAACAATCACCATATAGGCAATTAAACCGTGATTTGATTCCGTAATATATTTTTGAACCTCATGCATTTTTTGAGAGTAAATATTTGAATAGGTATTCTCTGTTCCATTGACTACACCAGTTTGAAGGGCTTGGTATGACTCACTAAAAGCCATTTTTCGTGGAATCGCCTGAACTTGTTTGAACTGTGCGTCAAGAACTTCTGAGGCTTGTACGCGGAATTTCTGACCTCTTGCATCGCTTGGTGTATGTAGTGGCTTGTTCGCTGAAATTTGTTTTAAGTCGTTATTCCAGTAGGCAAGACCAGTGATACCCTTATCACGCATAGAATTGAGTAATTCTTTGCCAGATGAGCTATCAACAAAGCGTTTAACAGCTTTTAAGTCATCAAAAAGAAAGGGAAGGTCAAAGAGTTGAATCTTTGGTGTGAATTTATCAAATTTCGCCAATGATGGGGCAAGCATATGGACATTATTCGTCAAGAGAGCCTCCATCTCTTTACCGTCACCATAAAGCGAAGAGTTTGGATAAACTTCCACGCTTACACGTCCAGGAAATTTTTTCTCAGCAAGTTCTTTAAATAGTAAGGCACCTTTGCCTTTTGGTGTGTCATTGGCAACGACATGAGAAAATTTGATGATAATGGGTTGCTCTGCAGAAACAGCAGGGTGCGCAAAATAGCCTAGACAACATAGACCGAGTATTAGTTTTTTTAGGGTACGCAATTTTAGTCTCCTTAGATATTTTTTAGTGGATGGGTTTCAGTCTAAGGAAAAAATAAAGTTTGCGTATATGTGCTTTTGAAAGGTAGCTTTTTACTAAATCAAAGTTCGGAATAACCCTGATAGAGAGTGAAGCATAAAAAAGCCTCACAATTTCTTGTGAGGCGGGTGTATTCGCTTAAATAAGATTAGAGCACGTAGCGTGATAAATCTTGACTCTTAGCGGTTTCTTCAAGCTTGCTATTAACATAGTCAGCATTGACGACCACTTTTGTACCACTTTGTGAAGTTGCGTCAAAAGATAAATCCTCTAATAACTTCTCCATAACTGTGTATAAGCGGCGTGCACCGATATTTTCTGTGCGTTCATTTACATCAAAAGCTAACTCAGCTAGGCGGTGTAAGCCGTCATCGGTAAATTCCAGTTCAACACCTTCTGTTGCCATCAGTGCTGAGTATTGTTTTGTCAGTGAGGCATCCGTTTCATTGAGGATACGGACAAAATCATCAGCAGTTAAAGATTCTAATTCCACACGAATAGGGAAACGACCCTGTAACTCAGGAATGAGGTCTGATGGGCGAGATAAGTGGAATGCACCTGAAGCAATAAATAGGATATGGTCTGTTTTAATCATGCCATATTTTGTATTGACGGTAGTGCCTTCGACCAAAGGTAATAAATCGCGTTGGACTCCTTGACGAGAAACATCAGCACTGCCATGCTCCGAGCGGTTGGCAATTTTATCGACCTCATCTAGGAAAACAATACCATTTTGCTCCGCATTACGGATAGCAGCATTGCGGATTTCCTCTTCGTTGACACGTTTAGCAGCTTCTTCATCGACAAGCTGTTTAAAGGCATTCTTAACCGTCATTTTCTTAGGCTTAGTGCTTTCTTTGCCGATATTCGCAAATAGTCCACGAATCTGCTCGGTCATTTCTTCCATGCCAGGCATACCGAGTACTTCCATCTGTGGAGCGGCTTGAGCGATTTCAATTTCGATTTCTAAATCATCGATTTTGCCTTCGCGTAGGCGCTTGCGGAAAGTTTGGCGAGCTGTATTTTCTTCGCGAATAGGCTCTCCATGAGCGTCGCGAGCAGGGGTGACGAGAACATCTAAAATACGGTCTTCGGCAGCATCTTCTGCTTGTGCACGGACGCGACGCATTTCTAAGTCACGTGTCTGTTTGACTGAAATATCCACTAAATCACGGATAATCGTATCGACATCACGACCCACATAGCCTACTTCGGTAAATTTTGTCGCTTCGACTTTAATAAAAGGAGCATTAGCAAGTTTGGCTAGACGACGAGCAATTTCTGTCTTACCTACACCAGTCGGACCAATCATCAGAATATTTTTTGGGTGAATCTCGTGACGTAAAGGTTCAGCCACTTGCTGACGACGCCAACGGTTACGTAACGCAACCGCAACGGATTTTTTGGCTTTATGCTGACCAACAATATGCTTGTCGAGTTCAGAAACGATTTCTTTAGGTGTCATTACACTAAGGTCGCTCATAATAATCCTTTCTTATAGTTTTTCAACGATATGATTTTGGTTGGTGTAAATACAGAGGTCGCCGGCAATTTCTAGGGACTTTTTGACAATTTCGGCTGGAGATAACTCTGTATTTTGTAATAGGGCAAGCGCAGCAGATTGTGCATACGAACCACCAGAACCAATAGCGGCAATGCCGTGCTCAGGTTCTAGTACATCGCCATTACCGGTGAGTACGAGAGTGTGATCTTTATCGGCAACGATTAACATTGCTTCTAATCGACGTAATACTCTGTCGGTACGCCAGTCGCGAGTCAGTTCTACTGCGGCGCGCATTAAGTGACCTTGGTGCTTTTCAAGTTTTGCTTCAAAACGCTCTTGTAGGGTAAAAGCATCGGCAGTAGCTCCTGCGAAACCAGCAAGAACGCTGTCTTTATAAAGACGGCGAATTTTGCGTGCCGTGCCTTTGATAACAACATGACCGAGGGTGACCTGACCGTCACCACCAATAGCGACTTCATTGCCACGACGAACACAAACAATCGTAGTTGCGTGAAATTGTTCCATAACTCTATGTTCCTTAATAATTTTTGTCTAAATGGGGATGAGGGCTAGGAATTTCAAGTTAAAAATTGAGAATAAAAAAGACGTGATTCCTAATGTATCGGAAACACGTCTTTTGTAGGTGTCGTCAGTCAACTAGTATTTAGTCACCATAAAGTTTTTGGCGTTTTTCACGACGCTCTTGTGCCTCTAAGGAGAGGGTGGCGGTAGGACGAGCGAGTAAGCGACCTAAACCAATAGGTTCGCCAGTTTCTTCGCACCAGCCATACTCTTTTGACTCAATCAATTGGAGTGACTGCTGAATTTTCTTAAGCAACTTACGTTCACGATCGCGTGTACGTAGTTCTAGTGCGTGCTCTTCTTCAATAGTGGCACGATCGGCTGGGTCAGGTACAAATTGCGTCTCACGTAAATTCTCAGTAGTCGCAGAAGCTTTATTGAGAATATCGTTCTCTAGCTCTTTTAGGCGATTTTTGAAGAATGCTAATTGAGCATCGTTCATATAATCGTCTTCTGACATAGCTAAAAGCTGCTCTTCGGTCAATAATACATCTTCAGTCGTTGCCGCTTTTTTTGATGATTTTGCCATATTCCAGTCTCCTAGATGCTAAATGGTTAATAGGACAGTCTCACCTTAAGCGAGGCACTGCTCAAGTCCTTTTTGGAAGATTTCCTGAGGAAGTTTACGTCCAATAAAGACAATTTTGTTTTGTTTTTTCTCTTTGCTTGACCAAGGCTTGCCTGGATTTGTCCCCAGAATCATATGCACACCTTGGAGTAAATAACGCACTGGTGCTCCTTTGAGATAGAGGATACCTTTGTAGCGATATAAGTCTGGACCATATACTTGCACAACCCCACCTAAGAAATCATCCAGTTTCATTGGGTCAAAAGGACGGTCTGAGGTGAATAGGAATGCGCCGATTTCATCATCATGGTGGGCATGATGATGGTCGTGGTGACAATGTTCGTCACATTCGTGATTATGATGATGACCATCGTGGCAGTGTTCATCACAAGTATGATTGTGGTGATGGTGCTCATGGTCACAGTGTTCATCACAGTGGTGATGGTCGTGTTCGTCTGCTTTTAGGAAAGCAGGGTCAATTTCTAAAACAGAATTTAAATTAAAGCCTGTGATATCAATGATTTCTTTTAAGTCTACTTCGCCAAAGTTCACTGGAGTGATTTTGGCGCGAGGGTTCATTTTAATCAGACGTTGGCGTAAGGCTTGGTATTCGTTATCGCTGACTAAATCAAGTTTAGAGACGAGAATACGGTCAGCAAAGCCGACTTGTTGCTGTGCTTCAGGCTGGGTGGTTAATGTTTCCATGCCATGTTTGGCATCAACAACGGTGATGACTGCGTCTAGCATATAGTAGCTAGCGACTTCTTCATCAATAAAGAAGGTCTGGCACACAGGACCGGGATTAGCAACACCAGTGGTTTCAATCATGACACGCTCAAACTCAAGCTCGCCTTTTTCGCGACGTGCTTTTAAGTCAAGGAGTGTGCGTTGTAAATCGCCACGCACTGTACAGCAAACGCAACCGTTATTGAGTTCGATGATTTCTTCGTCACGGTCTTGAACTAATAATTCATTATCAATGCTCTCTGGTCCGAATTCATTCTCAATCACCGCTACACGGCGACCGTGATATTCAGTTAGAATGCGTTTGAGCAAAGTAGTTTTACCTGCACCTAAAAAACCAGTGAGTACAGTAACGGGAACCATTTTTGTTGCCATAGTTTTTCCTAGTCGTAATTTGTGCTACGCAAGCATTACATCATAAAAATAAAAAGTTCGCTGTTAAATGGGGCTAACTTCGGAAAAAACAAGGGCATTTATTGCAAAAGTTTATTTTTTTTGACAATTTGCACAAGTGGCGCGAATCTCTGTTTGTGGCGAGTTCTGGCTAAAGCCGACCTTGGCAAGTAATTGATTGAGTTCTTTGGTGATGTGCGGAGCACTGATTTCTTGTACGGCACCACATTCTGTACATACGGCTAATAAATCATGATGCTCGTGATTGCAGTGGATATGTTGACAAGCACTCCAACCATTAATCGCATCAAGGCGATGAATAAATCCCTCTTCTTCAAGAAATTCGAGCGCTCGGTATACGGTCGCAGGTTTTGAGCTAGGATGGATGGCTTGCATTTGCTCTAATAATTCATAGGCTTTAAGACTGCGACCACTCGAGAGCATCAGTTCTAGCACTTGTGCACGAATGGCGGTCAAGCGAGTGCCGCGTGATTCGCATAGGGCAGCGGCTTCAGCTAGGCTTTTTTCTACCGAAAAAGAATGGTCGTGGCTCATAATAATCCGTAAAATTATATTTTGTTATATTGTAACATATGATATAATGTATCAAAATATCATTTAAGTTATCAGTAGTCCTATGAATTCTACAATGAAAACAACAGCCTATGCAGATTCTTTTGAGGTGGCTGAGGTAAAAACAATTGCTGCTGAGCACGAACAAAGCGTGCTGACGGACTCTGCTTGGGTACGCCTTAGCCCTGTTGCTTTACTACTTATTTTTATGTGGCTTTTTGTCGCTAATTTCTTAGGTTGGTGGTAAATGTGTGCTATCCGTTTGACGGATGTCGCAGTCGGTCAGAGAGAGTCTTCTGCTGATTTTATTCTTAAAGGTATCCATGGGCATTTTGCTCGTGGCTCGATGACAGCAATCCTTGGTCCTAACGGTGCCGGCAAATCTACACTGATTAAAACTATCATTGGTTTCTTAAAACCCGTCCAAGGGATAGTAGAGATTGATTCCTCCCTGCAACAGCAGATTAGTTTACTTCCCCAGCTAAGTGAAATAGATAAAAGCTTCCCCATTACGGTTTATGACTTAGTGGCGCTGGGTGCTTGGCGCAGACTAGGTCCTTTTAAATCTTATAGCAAAATTGAACAGAACCGCATTCAGCAAGCTTTAGAACAGGTTGGTTTGCAACATCAAGCTCATCAATTGATTGGAACCTTATCGGGAGGTCAGTTACAGCGAGCTTTATTTGCGCGTTTGATTGTCAGAGACCCACAAGTATTTTTACTGGATGAGCCTTTTGCGGCTATTGATGAAGACACCTGCGAGGATTTGATTGCCTTAATTAAAGCATGGCATCAAATGGGGCGGACAGTGATTGCCGTATTGCATGATGCGGCTCTAGTGGAGCGTGTTTTTCCTGAGACTTTATTATTGGCAGGTGAGCAAATCGCGTGGGGCAAGACTGCCGAAGTTCTCACCGAAACTAATTTACAGCATGCACGCCGCTTAGCTCTGAAGGGGTTCTGAGTATGTACGAGATTTTTATCGCCCCTTTTGTGGATTTTGGCTTTATGGCGAGAGGCTTATTTGGTGCTTTATTTCTTGCCTTATCTGCCAGCTCAGTAGGTGTCTTTCTGGTATTAAGACGCATGAGCCTTGTCGCTGATTCCATGTCGCATGCGATTTTGCCGGGAGTTGCATTAGGTTTTCTTATTGCAGGTATGTCGATGGGGGCTATGCTACTTGGTGGCTTTATCACGGGTATTTTGGTCGCCGTATTGGCAGGTGTTATTGCTAGGCTAACCAGTCTTAAAGAAGAGTCTAGCTTTGCTGCTTTATATCTGATTTCATTAGGGTTAGGGGTGGTGCTAGTATCGATACGAGGCACAAATATGGATTTAGTGCATGTGCTTTTTGGTTCTGTGCTGACCTTGGATGATAGTAATTTATTGACCATTATGGCGATGAGTAGCGTATCCGTAGTGGTGCTCGCCTTAATTTATCGCCCTTTGATATTGGATTGCTTAGATCCTGTATTTCTTAAAGCCGAGGGTGGCGGAGGACAATTAACCCATGTGGTCTTCTTATTATTGCTAGTGACCAATCTGCTGGCAGGTTTTCAGGTACTGGGTACTTTGATGGTAGTGGGCATGATGTTATTGCCAGCGATTGCTGCTAAGTTTTTAGGTAAAACCTTAATTCAACAATTGGTGATGGCAGTCTTATTAGGCATGGTGAGTGCCTATTTGGGATTAGTGATTTCCTTCCAAGTAGACTTGCCAGCCTCTGCCTGTATTATTTTAACCGCTGGATTGATGTATATAGGAGCCCTATGCTTTGGTCCACAAGGCGGTCTTTTTCGTCAACTTCTCACACAAAGGAAAGAAAAATGAGATTATTAGTTGCCTTAGGTTTAAGTTTAGGCATGAGTGTTGCTGCTCAAGCGCATGGCTTAAAAGTTGCCACTAGCTTTTCTATCTTAGAAGATATGGTAAAAAATGTAGTGGGGGAACATGGTGAAGTCATCAGTCTTGTAGGGGCTGATGCTGATGTACACCATTATGAATTTAAGCCAAGTGATGTTAAAGCCTTTGCTGATAACAAAGAGATTAAAGTATTGTTTACCAATGGTCTAGAGCTTGATGGTTGGGCTGAGCAACTAGCCAAAGCTGCTCAATTTAAAGGTAAAGTGGTTGCGCTCTCAGATGGTATTAAAACACGTGCATTTAATGAAGAAGTGTTAGGAGAACACGACCACGGTCATGGTGACCATAAGCATGGACATGACGACCACAAGCATGATAGTCATGGTCATAAACACGATGACCACAAACATGACCATCATAAACATGATGACCATAAACACGATAATAACGGGCATAAACATGATGACCATGGACATGAGGGACATCATCACGGACATGAGGGACATGCTCATGGTGAGTTTGATCCGCACGCATGGCAGAGCTTAAGCAATGCTCAAATCTATGTCGATAATATTGTCAAAACATTGAGCGAAATTGATGCAGACCATGCGGATCTCTACGCTAAGAATGCAGCTGCTTACAAAGAGAAAATGCAAGCTTTAGATACTGACTTTAAGGCGAAATTTGCCACATTGCCAGCTAATCATCGCTATTTAGTAACTTCTCACGAAGCATTAGGTTATTTTGCTGATGCTTATGGACTTAAAGTACTCACGCCATTAGGCTTTGCGGATAATGCTGAACCTTCAGCAAAAGATATCGCCACAGTGGTTAAAGCAATTCGCGAGTTAAAGGTACCAGCAGTCTTCTTGGAAAATACAAAAAATCCGAAAGTCGTAGAACAAATTGCTCGTGAGAGCCAGACTAAAGTAGGTGGTACACTTTATACTGATGCCTTAGCAAAAGAAGGTGCTGCCAATAGCTATCTTGGTATGATGGAGCAAAATGCCAAGACAATTTTAGAGGCACTGAAGTAATTAAAATTTATTTCTGCTCAGGTTTCTTTTTGGCGCGAGGATGTGCTTGATCGTAGACCTGAGCTAGATGTTGGAAATCCAACTTAGTATAAATTTGCGTCGTCGCAATATTAGCGTGTCCTAGCAATTCTTGCACGGCTCGTAAATCTTGCGACGATTGCAATACATGGCTTGCAAAACTATGACGCAAGACGTGAGGGTGGATATTAGCAGGGATATTACTCTTAATCCCTAGTTTTTTAAGCTGTAATTGGATAACCCGAGGGCTGATACGTCCGCCACGCTCACCTAGAAATAATGCATACTCATCTTCAGGTGGTGTAGTCGGTTTGAGTAATAGATGACGCTTGCTTAACCAAAACTCAATTGCCTGAATAGCTTTTTCTCCAAGTGGCAATAGACGTGTTTTTTTGCCTTTACCAATCACCGTAATTTCTCGTTCGGCTAGATTTAACCAGCCTTGCGATTCATATTTATCCACTCGATGAAATTGGATATCGACATTGACGAGCTCAGATAGGCGTAAACCACTGGAATAAAAGAGTTCAAACATGGCTTGATCACGAGCAGCAATGGCACTGTTGTCAGTGAGATTCAAACCTGTATCGAGAAGGGTTTTGGTTTGATCGGCAGAGAGTGCCTTTGGTAAAGAGCGAGGAACCTTGGGCGTTTTAACATCGACCGTTGGATTGATGGCTAGTTTTTCACGAATACAGAACCACTTATAAAAACTGCGCCATGTCGATAGTAGACGAGATAGCGAGCGAGGGCTGTAATCTTGTGCGTGTAGTCTAGCGACTGCCGAACGAATTTGTGGGTTGGTAATCGCTGCCAAAGATGTGTCTGGATAGAGGGCATTGAGCTGCGCCATATCACGTTGATAAGCACTTAGTGTGTGGTTAGAGTAGCGTTTTTCTGCACGCAAAAACTCTAACCATTGTAATACCTCAGTAGGTGTATTCTCAGACATCATCTAGTGAGCACTTATTCTGCCGGCGTTAACTCTGGATAGTCATCATCCGCAAAGTCATCGTTGCCATCGCTATCATCGCTTTCATCATCTGCAGGCGTATCATCCATAATAGATGGGGCAAGACGAGAAATAGCCGCACTCGCTAAGTAGCTTAATGTTTCTAGGAAGATAACGCCCATGCCTTCGTAAAAGTGTTCGCTATCTTGGCTAGCAAAGACAAGAGCACCAATAGCCTCATCATTGACATAGATAGGGGCAATAGCAATAGAAGCGGCGGGTTCACTCAACCAAGCCGCAATTCCTGGGTGGACTTGTTTGCCGGTATAAGGAGCAGTAAGCGTTTGAATATAGTCTTGAACTTCTTTATTGTCTTCTAACTGGTAGTCTTCAAGGTTTTCTAAGCCCCAGAGAAGTAATTCTACTTCTAAGTCAGGAAAAGCGTCTTGTAAGCCAGTCACAATAGCAGCAGGAATAAGCTCTTCTTCTTTTTGAGCTAACAGACCCGCACACCAATCGGTAATCGTATCGTTGATACCTTGGTTCTCATGGGCGATATAGCCTAAATCATTGAGATTTGAGTGAGCCGTAGCAAGACGCTCACGTAGCATAGTTACTTGACGCTCTAATAATGAGAGCGTACCAGGACCGTCTGGATTAGGGACGTGTAATTCTGAAAAAACTTCGGCATGCTCATTGAGGAATTCCGGATTGTTTTTTAGAAAATCAGCAACTTGCTGAGGAGTTAATACTAAATCTGTCATTGGTTTAATACCTGTTTGGGAATAGAGTTTACAAGGGCATCAATATCAATTTCTCCCTCGAAAACGGTAGTGGCAGGACCAGTCATCTCAATAGATTGACCATCATAGCTAATGCTTAAATCACCGCCACGAGTATGAACGAGTACAGGACTGGTCAGCAGACCACGGCGAATGCCGGCTACAGCGGCTGCACAAGCTCCAGTACCACAAGCTAAAGTCTCTCCAGAACCACGCTCATACACTCGTAGATTGATTTCGTGAGTATTGATGATTTGCATAAATCCTGCATTGACGCGATTTTTAAAGCGAGGATTGGACTCAATTAATGGACCTTGTTGTGCAACAGGAGCCGTAGCAATATCTTTGACCACTTGGACGGCATGAGGGTTAGATATACCGACGATAGAGAGTTGCACGGTATCGCCATTATCAAGTGGTAAGTGCCAAAGCGTATCCTCTCCCATAGCAGAGGAGTCGAGACCGTTAACATCGAAGGCGATATCATCAGGGGCAAAGCGTGTTTGCCCCATTTCAACGGTTACAGTCTGATCCTCTCGCTCGTTAAGCGTGATAAGACCTGTCGCAATTTCGGCTTTTAAAGGGTTGCGTCCAGATAGCTTTTGCTCATGAACAAAGCGGACAAAACAGCGAGAACCATTGCCGCAATGTTCAACCTCACTGCCGTCGGCATTAAAAATACGATAACGGAAGTGAGCTTCTGGGTGAGTGGGTTCTTCAACCAATAGAATTTGATCTGCACCAATACCAAATTGACGGTGAGCAATGGCACGAGCACGCTCGGGTGTCATTTGGATAGATTGGCGCACGCCATCGAAAACGACAAAGTCATTGCCGACACCGTGCATTTTAGTAAAACGCCATTTCATCACAGTCTTAGCTCAATTTTTGTTTTAACAACTCATTAACTTGAGCTGGGTTTGCCTTGCCTTTAGCCGCTTTCATGACTTGACCCACAAGAGAGTTAAAGGCTTTTTCTTTGCCTGAGCGATACTCTTCGACAATCGCAGGATTAGCAGCGAGCACATCATCAATCATCTTGCTGATGGCACCAGTATCACTGATTTGCTTAAGACCTTTAGCCTCGATAATAGCGTCAACATCGGCACCATTTTCGCCAGCCCACATCGCTTGGAAGACATCGCGAGCGATTTTATTCGAAATCGTATTGTCATTGATACGAGTAAATAACTTTGCCAATTGTGCTGGTGTAACAGGCGATTGACTGATGTCTAATTCATCACGATTTAGGCTTGCCATGACATCGCCCATAACCCAATTAGCGGCAAGCTTGGCTTGTTCCTTGCCCGCAGCTTCGACAACTTGTTCAAAGTAATCAGAAGTTGGGCGAGTGAGAGTCAATTGCGCCGCATGATAGGCGGGTAGACCAAAGTCATTTTCATAGCGTTCACGACGAGCAGCAGGTAGTTCAGGCATTTCGGTCTGTACTTTGGCTTTCCAGTCGGCTGAAATGACTAATGGTGGCAAGTCTGGGCAAGGGAAGTAGCGATAATCATGAGCATCTTCTTTGCTGCGCATACTGCGTGTTTCGTCTTTTGTTTCGTCATAGAGACGTGTTTCCTGTACGACCTCGCCGCCGTCTTCGATAAGCTCAATTTGGCGACGAGCTTCGAATAAAATAGCACGCTCTAAGAAACGGAATGAGTTAACGTTTTTGATTTCAGTGCGGGTACCAAATTTATCGCTACCTTTAGGACGGACAGATACATTGGCATCAATACGGAAAGAGCCTTCTTGCATATTGCCGTCGCAAATGCCTAACCATACGACTAAGCCATGCAGAGCACGTGCATAGGCAACTGCTTCAGCAGCAGAACGGATTTCTGGTTCGCTCACAATTTCTAAGAGTGGTGTACCAGCACGATTTAAGTCAATGCCTGACGAT
>JAXECN010000114.1:0-20905 GCA_034093535.1 Pelistega sp. | reverse complement strand
AGAAGACCTCGCCATGTTACTCCCCTTTGGTCTAGATGACGCTGATATGATTGCAGAGATGGAGACCCAAGACATCAATGATGATTACGGTGACTTTGATGATGACGATTTAGACGAAGAGTCCCCTGCACCAGAACAAGGAACCTACCTCGGTAAAAAGGTATGGCATTAAAGGTTAATATGTTTAATACTATTCACCGATACATCACCCTCGCAATCGGTGCTGTCAATGCCACTAATAACTTGGCTTTCCAATCAGTGAGCTGCCCCCAATCAGGAACAGTCTGCCCTTGTTTAGCCAATACACGCTTAAAACGGTTATAGCGAATAGCGGCTTTAATGAATTCTTTAGGTTGATATTTAAACCAAGGCATACAGTCATTCACCATATCTTTAGCTAGCCATAATAACCCTAAAGCATGTTTATCACCCGCGGTATGTCCTTCTTGAGAAAGAGAGTCTGCACTATCATAATAGGTACGATAGACATGATTAATGAACAAGGTGTTATAACCTGCTCGAGCAATTCTCCGCCAGACCAGACTTTCTGGGACAAAACCGGGGATATTTTCAGGAAAAGGGAATTGTTTCAACACGGCGGTATTCAAGCAACCGAACTTTTCTCCTCGAACCTTGTATTTGAAATACATGTCCACGGCACTTAACGCCATCACATCTCGAGGATAAGGGTCACCGACAATTTCACCATTTGGTTTAGCACATAACCCCGTAATACCAATAAAACGTTCACACTGCTCTAACTGTTGCCAAGTCTTCCACATATGCTCAAGAGCGTCTGGCAAGATTGTGTCATCGCTATCTAAAGCGACTAATAGCTCACCCTTAGCTTCACGAACACCGTGATTAAAAGCTGCTTTCTTGTGCTGATTTGTCTGCCAAACATAACGGATAGTTAATTTACCCTCAGTCTGCCAGCCCTCAACTAATGCTCGCGTATCATCAGTCGAACCATCATCGACAATTAACCATTCAAATGACTCAAACGTTTGTACCAATAAACTCTCGTAAACGCGTGGCAAAGTATGGGCACGGTTATATGTTGGGGTCATGACCGTGATAGGCATTGTACTCATAAGTCCTCAACGACCAAAGAATATCATCGTAAAAAAAGCAAAAGCCAAGACTCTAATGAGTCTCGGCTTGAAATTTTGACAACTACACTTGCAAAAACAAGATAGTTACAACTAGTGTTAAACCCGAATTATACGCGTTTAACTTTTTCTAGCATTTTAAATGTACCCTTTGGAGAGCCAACAAACAAACGTTTGAAAGATTTGCTTAAGCAACGGCGCTCTAGAGTATTACGGCGATTGCGTTTGATTTCTGCCATTTTTTTCTCCGGAATATGCAGTTTTGATTTAATCCATTAGTGTAGCCTATTTTTCCATAAGCCGTATCATTTTTTGATTTTCCAGTTAAAAACTGTTGTTTTTTATAGCTATTTCCCAGCTACTAGGATTTATCAGCAATCCTCATCGCCAACAGAAAAGCCTCTCTCAGCGATGACTCATCAGCTATACCTTTACCAGCAATATCATATGCCGTGCCATGGTCAACACTGGTACGGATAAAAGGTAAACCTACTGTCACATTCACCCCCGTATCGACACCTAAATACTTCACCGGAATCAGCCCTTGATCATGATACTGTGCCACCACAATATCAAACTCTCCTCGACGAGCACGCATAAAAATAGTATCTCCAGGATAAGGACCGCTGACATTAAGTCCCTCTCGCTGCAATCGCTCAATCACAGGACGAATAATATCCTCATCCTCTCGACCAAAACGTCCCTCTTCACCCGCATGAGGATTAAGACCCGCGACCGCAATTCGACCGTTTACTAAACCAAGTTGACGACAAGCTTGTGCCGCTAAACGAATCGTTTTTTCTTCATTCTCCGCTGTGATATGTTGGGGCACCTCTGTTAGCGCCATATGAATAGTCACTAAAATCACTCTTAATTCATCATTAAGCAACATCATGCCGACATGTTCAACACCAGCTCGATACGCTAGAATTTCCGTATGTCCGGGAAAGTCATAGCCCGCTTTTTTTAACGATACTTTATGCAAAGGTGCCGTCACAATCGCGGCAATTTCACCACTCATCGCCTCGTCAATCGCTTTATTTAAAAAACGATAGCTCCCCTCTCCTGCAGCGGCACTACTTTCACCCAGCACTAAGCTCTCATCAAAAGCGATACCGCAACTAATCACAGGGATAGCCCCCTCTGGAACCGATAAAGCTTCTTTTGCCGTTTGGCACTCTACAATATGCAAATCCAAAATACCGCAAAACTCCGCTGCCCTTTGCAAACTAAAAATATCGCCATAAACAACGGCAGGCGCAGGCAATCCTTGTTTAAAAAGTTTGACAATTAATTCAGGTCCAATCCCTGCTGCATCGCCCATCGTTATACCGATAGGTTTACAATCATTGGTATACATATCTAATCCTTGATAGCTGACTGGTTATCAGTTTAGCACTTTACTTTTGTTTCTCGCTATGTCTTCACAAATTCGCCTTTTCGGTGCCAAGCAAAATAGTTTAAAAAATCTCAATGTCGCTTTTAATACAGGCGAGATTACTGTACTGACAGGAGTATCCGGCTCAGGCAAAAGCTCTCTTGCCTTTGATACGCTTTATGCAGAGGGGCAGCGTAAATATGTCGAGACATTTTCGCCTTATGCGCGTCAATTCCTTGACCGTATGGATAAACCCCAAGTTGACCATATCGAAGGAATTTTACCTGCCATCGCCATTGACCAAACAAACCCTGTACGCAACTCGCGTAGTTCGGTCGGCACGATGACAGAGCTCAATGACCACCTCAAGTTATTATTTGCTCGTGTGGCAACGCTCTATTGCCGTCAATGTAGTCAACCAGTTCACAAAGACAATAGCGAGACAATCTACAAACAGCTAGCTGCCCTCAGTCAAGCCGCGGATGACCCACGCCTCATCCTCACCTTTGCGATTAATGTACCAAGCAACTATACCGAAGATGAAGTTAAGCAGTTCCTCGAACAGCAAGGCTTTACGCGTATCCACGCTGAAGAAGAACAGCAAGCTACCAAAAAAACATCTAAGAAAAAGACCGAAGAAAGCTACCGTACACTCCATGTTGTCCAAGACCGTTTCCGTTTTAGCAAAGCTGAAAAAGAACGAGTGATTGAAGCCATCGAGTCGGCTTTTAAATATGGTTTAGGTAAGTTGCGTATTTATGCACTAGATAATGCCGGTCAAGACACACATCAATGGAATTTCAGCCAACACTTGCACTGTGCCACTTGCGATATTAATTATGCAGAGGCACTTCCTAGCACATTCTCATTTAACTCACCGCTAGGGGCTTGTGAGGTATGTCGTGGCTTTGGTCGCACGATGGGAATTGATTATGGATTAGTGGTTCCTGATGAGAATAAAACACTTGCCGAAGGGGCAATTAAACCTTGGCAAACACCTACCTATGCAGAATGTCAAGATGAACTGATGAAGTACGCACCTAAAGCCGGTATTCGTACTGATGTCCCTTGGAAATCACTCACAGAAAAAGAACTCGAATGGATTATTCATGGCGACCCTGAGTTTAAGGACACACGCCAAGGTTGGAAAACTCAGTGGTATGGCACTGCACGCTTTTTTGATTATTTAGAAAGCAAGTCTTACAAAATGCATATCCGTGTCATGCTCTCTAAATATCGCAGTTACCGCCCTTGTGAAAGCTGTCATGGTTCTCGTCTAAAAGCAGACGCTAATCTGTGGCGTATTGGTTCACAAACTGCAGAACGCTACCCACTTTATGAGCGTTTTATGCCTGTCGGTGCGCAATGGTCTAAAGAAGAACTTAACCTACTCCCTGGCTTGGCTATTCATGACTTAATGCGTTTACCACTCAGTGATGTTAAAGCTTTTTTCGAAGAAGAGGATTTCAGCCACGACCCTGCTATTGAGCTGGTCATGACAGAGATTAAAACTCGACTGAATTATCTCAATGATGTGGGATTATCTTACCTAAGCTTAGATCGTCAGAGCCGTACTTTATCTGGTGGAGAGGTACAACGAATTAATCTGACAACAGCACTGGGAACATCACTGACAAACACTTTGTTTGTCTTAGATGAGCCTTCTATTGGCTTACACCCTCATGATATGAACCAAATTGTCCGTGTTATGCAGCGTCTACGCCAAGCTGGTAATACGCTCGTGGTTGTTGAACATGACCCACAGGTGATGGTGGCGGCTGACCGTATCCTCGATATCGGTCCAGGTCCGGGAGAACGTGGTGGAGAAATCGTATTTGACGGTACACCAGCACAATTGCGTCATGCACCTACACTGACTGGACAATACCTCGGTGGTCGTCTACGTGTAGAAGCACCTTTGCCGATGAAAGTACTCCCTAATACTCCTAAGCTCTTGCTACAAGGGGCGCGTGAGCATAACTTAAAAAATATCGATGTCGCTTTTCCGCTTAATCGCTTAGTTTGTCTCACCGGTGTATCAGGGTCAGGTAAGTCTACGCTAACTCAAGATGTGCTCTACCCTGCCCTACTTAAACATTTTAACAAACCAACAGAAGCACCCGGCACCCATACAGCATTACTCGGTGCCGAGCAAATTGCCGAAGTCATTATGGTGGATCAAACACCGATTGGCAAAACAGCTCGCTCCAATCCAGCTAGTTATGTTGGGGCATTTGACGCTATTCGTAAGATTTTTGCACAAGCCCCTCTCTCCAGAGAGCGTGGCTATACAGCAGGGACTTTTAGCTTTAATAGTGGGGACGGTCGTTGCCCCACATGTAGTGGTACTGGCTTTGAACATGTCGAAATGCAATTCTTATCAGATGTGTATCTACGCTGCCCTGATTGTGATGGCAAACGTTTTAGACCTGAAATATTAGAAGTTGAGGTCGAACATTTAGGACGTACGGCGAATATTGCTGATGTACTGGCGATGACTGTTAGTGAAGCTCTGAGTTTTTTCAAAGGCTTAAAAGACATTAAAACCAGCTTACAACCGCTTGTCGATGTAGGCTTAGAATATGTCAGCCTAGGACAACCTGTGCCGACACTCTCGGGGGGTGAAGCTCAACGTCTCAAACTTGCTGGTCATCTTGTTGAAGCAGCCAAACTAGGCAATAAAGCCAAATCACTTGCTTACAAAGGGAACCTTTTCCTATTTGATGAGCCAACAACCGGGCTACACTTTGACGATGTATCTCGCTTAATGCGTGCTTTCCGTAAACTCCTCGAAGCAGGACATTCATTAATTATTATCGAGCATAACCTTGATGTGATTCGTGCTGCCGACTGGATTATCGATTTAGGTCCAGAGGGTGGGCATAAGGGCGGCTATATCGTAGCCGAAGGCACGCCAGAAGACCTAAAACTCAATAAGCAATCGCTAACGGGACAAGCTTTAGTCGACTATGAAAAAGATATTATCATTGAGACGGCACAAACTCTTCATGAAAAGGAAATGCAGTACCAAGTACAGCATAACCGTCCTACCCAAATTGAGATTCTCAATGCCCGTGAACATAATCTAAAGAATATTTCCGTCAATATTCCGCATAATAAATTTAGTGTAATTACAGGTGTATCAGGGTCTGGTAAATCAACACTGGCTTTTGATATTTTATTTAATGAAGGACAACGCCGTTATCTTGAGTCGCTCAATGCTTATGCTAGAGCAGTTGTACAACCAGCAGGCAAACCTGATGTTGACGCTATTTATGGTATTGCACCGACTGTCGCTATTGAACAGAGAACCAGCCGTGGTGGACGTAAATCCACTGTCGGAACCATGACAGAAATTCACCACTTCTTGCGTCTACTCTATGTTAAGCTAGGTACTCAATATTGCCCTTGTTGCCATATCCCTGTCGTCCCATCAAGTAAAGAACAAATCTTTGCCCAAATCCTACGCGAACATAAAGGTGAACGCATTGCCCTACTAGCGCCTCTCGTCACCGCACGTAAAGGCTACTATACTGACTTAGCCAAATGGGCAGAAAAGTCCGGCTATACACATCTACGTGTTGACGGTGAGTTTATTCCTGTTAATCCTTGGCCTCGTCTGGATCGCTATAAAGAGCATACGATTGAGTTACCTGTCCTCGATACCACGGTTTCTGCTGCCCAAGAGAAAACTTTACTCGAAGGTATTGCACTAGCACTACAACATGGTCAAGGGATTATGAGTATTTTGCATGGGCTGACGAAAAAAGGGGAGCTCACTGCACAAAAAGAGGCTTTACAACGCCACTTCTCGAGTAAACGCGTCTGCCCTAGCTGCCAAACAAGCTATCCAGAACCAGACCCTCGCCTATTCTCTTATAACTCTAAACATGGTTGGTGCCCTAGCTGTTTTGGAACCGGCTTAGCTATCGCAGGCTTTGACGCCGAACAAACTGGTGAAGAGAAAAACTGGTTAGGACAAGAAGAAGACGGCGAATACCTTGGTAGCTGTACTAGCTGTTCGGGTACTCGATTAAATCCTATCGCGCGTGCTGTTCAATGGGAAAACAAATCAATTACTGACATTAGTGCTATGTCAGTACAACAAGCCCAAGCCTTTTTCTCAGGACTACGATTAGGTAAACGAGAGGCAGAAATTGCTCGAGATATTCTGCTTGAAATTAATAGTCGCTTGAGCTTTATGCAATCAGTCGGTTTAAATTACCTCACGCTCGATCGCTCATCACCGACATTATCAGGTGGTGAAGCTCAACGTATCCGCTTAGCTGCTCAACTAGGCTCTAATCTACAAGGAGTATGCTATATCCTTGATGAGCCAACCATTGGTCTACACCCTCGAGACAATCGTATCCTCCTAGAAGCACTCAGCAAATTAGAGGGCAATGGCAATACGCTGGTAGTGGTTGAACATGATGAAGATACCATTCGTAAAGCCGAGCATATTATTGATATCGGACCGGGTGCTGGTGTCCGTGGTGGTACAGTCGTCGCCCAAGGTAGTTACGAAGATATTATCAGCAACCCACAATCACTCACGGGCAAATTCCTCGCTCACCCCATTAAGCACCCTATGCAAGCACGTCGAGCTATCGATGATAGTCAAGACTGGTTAAGCATTAAAGGTGCAAATCTGCATAACCTACAAGATGTAGACGCTAAAATCCCCTTGGGTAAATTAAGCGTCATCACCGGGGTATCAGGCTCTGGAAAATCCAGCTTGGCACGCGATGTTTTATTACATAATCTCAAGCAAGTGGTCGGTAGTAAAGACAAACCACATTGGCAAGGTTGTCAAACCATTGAGGGTTGGGAAAAGCTCGACCGAGTTCTCGAGGTTGATCAAACTCCTATTGGAAAAACACCTCGCTCATGTCCGGCAACTTATATTGGTTTCTGGGACGATGTTCGTCAACAATTTGCTCAGACGCGTGACGCTAAAATCCGGGGTTGGACTGCCTCACGCTTTTCCTTTAATACTGGCACAGGTCGCTGTCCTGTCTGTGAAGGTCAAGGTATGCGTACTGTTGAGATGAGCTTTTTACCTGATATGAAAGTCCCTTGCGAAGCTTGTCATGGTGTGCGTTTTAACCCAGAAACATTAAGCATTAAGCTTCGAGACCACTCAATCGGCGATGTTCTACGCATGGAAATTGATGATGCCATTCCCTACTTTGCCGCACATCCTAAGGTTCTGCGTGCCTTACAACTTATGCAAGATGTGGGGTTAGGCTACTTAACACTCGGGCAAGCCTCACCAACATTATCAGGAGGAGAGGCACAACGCATTAAACTCGTCTCCGAACTAGTGAAAGCACGTCTTGATGAGGGTGTGATTAAAACAGGTCGCGTCTCTCGTGCACCACACACCCTTTATGTCCTAGATGAGCCGACCGTTGGTCTATCCATGGCGGATGTCGAAAAACTTATCCATGTCCTACACCGTCTTGTCGACGCAGGTAACACCGTCGTGGTGATTGAACATAATCTTGATGTGATGGCAGAAGCCGATTGGATTATCGATATGGGACCAGAGGGTGGTACAGGTGGCGGACAATTAGTCGCCAGTGGTAGCCCCGAAATGCTCATTAAACAGAAAAAACGCTCTCATACTGGCGCTGTGTTGGCTGAGTTTATGAAATAAGGAGTAAATTGATGACCATAGATATTATGATTACGTTAGGCATTACCTTGATTGCCATCGTTTTATTTGCCACGGAAAAAATCCGCATTGATGCCGTCGCTATCTTGGTCTTAACTCTCCTTACGCTATCTGGACAGATTGATGTATCAGAAGCACTCAGTGGTTTTAGTAACTCAGCAACTATCACCATCGCCGCTATGTTTGTCTTAGCTACTGGTTTAAAAAATAGTGGAGCTTTGGACGGAGTGGGTGATTTACTTTCCCGAGTAAAGTCGCCTTGGCTATTTTTACTCACCTTGTTTATTATCACGGCATTCATTTCTCCTTTTGTGAACAATACTGCGGTCGTAGCCGTCTTTATTCCGATTGTGATTGCTGCAGCACATAATATTGGTTTATCACCATCAAAGGCATTAATACCACTTTCTTATGTTTCACAAATGGCAGGTGTATCTACACTCATCGGCACATCAACTAACCTACTCGTTGACGCTATAGCAAAACAACAAGGTTTACCCGGTTTTTCTATGTTTGCTTTTACTCCCCTAGGATTAATTTTCTTATTCATTGGAGGAGCTTACTTACTCTTACTCAACCGTTGGTTATTACCTGAGAGCACCAGTCTAAATAGTGAAGAGATTGGACATGGTAAATATGTCAGTGAATTAAAAGTACCTGCCGACTCACCGCTGATTGGCAAAATGACTGATGAGCTCTCTATAAATGAAACTTACGATGTTTATATTCTCAGTATCATTCGTGGTACCGAACGTCTTTCCACTCCATCTCATCAAGTTTTACAAGCAGATGATATTTTATTAGTGAGAGGAGAAGTAGAGAATTTAATGACCATCAAAGAAAATTTCGCCTTAACGCATAGTTCTACATTGCACCATATTCAACAAGAAAAAAATACAGAAATTATGGTGGCTGAAGTCATGATCGCGCCTAATTCACATTGGTTAAACAGTAATACCGTACTACTTAACCGTCAATGGAATCGTCACATGATCATCTGGGGTATGCAACGCCGTGGCAAAATGATTCGCGAACGTCTACGTACATTATCTTTTCAAGTAGGCGATATTCTCTTGATGAGTATCCCAAAAGAAGACCTTGAACAACTCAAAAGTGACCGTAATTTTATTTTACTATCAGAAAGTAGTTATCAACCTAAGAGTAATTGGCGAGCCTATTTTTCTATGGCTATTATGGCAGCTGTTGTCATAACATCAGCACTAGGCATAGCACCTATTGTCATTACCTCTTTGTTAGGTGCTGTTGCTATGACGATGACAGGTTGTTTAGGCGATGAAGACAGTTACCATATTATCGATTGGCGAGTACTTATTCTACTAGCCGGACTATTTCCGCTAGGAATTGCAATGACTAATAGCGGTGCAGCTCAATTTATTGCTGACCACACCATTGCCAAAGCGGCTGTGTTTGGACCTATTGTCGCACTTGCCATTTTGTATCTGATGACTATGGTATTAACCGAATTTATGAGCAATGCTGGCACAGCGGTATTACTCACACCTATTGCAATTAGTACCGCACAATCTTTAGACGTAAGTCCTACGCCTTTTGTCGTCGCCGTTGTGTTTGCGGCAGCAACTAGCTTCGTCACTCCTGTTGGCTATCAAACTAATGCCATGGTTTATGGCGCAGGTGGCTATAAGTTTACGGATTTTATTAAAGTAGGATTACCGCTTAATCTTATTTTTTATGTGCTGGGGATTATTTTTATTCCTCTATTTTGGCCTTTTTAATCAATTAAATATGCATAGGTACGGGCTACTCCATTTAAGGAAAAGCCCATACCGTGCTTACATAATCTTTTATAAATACAAAATCGCCACAAAAGCAAATAGCAACATACCAATATTGGCATGCAAGAAAGCAGGAATCACGCTATCTTTTACATGGTCATGTTGACCGTCAGCATTCAAGCCTGCGGTTGCTCCCAGTGAAATCGTCGAAGCAGGAGAGCCTGCGTCACCTAACGCTGCCGCCGCACCTAGCATTGCCATTGTCGCTAATGGAGATAGACCTAATGCTAAACTCAATGGAATATACACAGGTGCCAGAATAGGTACTGAAGCAAAGGAATCACCAAAACCAATCGTGATAAATAGCCCAATCGCCAACATCACAAAAACACCTAACATCTTATTATCACCAAAAAGGTCTTTGGCTGAAGCCACTAAAGAATCAATTTCCCCAGTCGCATTTAATACCCCGGCAAAGCCAGAAGCAATCGTAATAATGACAGCAATCTCTGCCATCAGACGCACACCATGTGTAAAAACATCATCCTGTGCTTGCCAACGATAAATACCTGAGAAACCTAAAATCACAAAACCCAGCAAAGCACCTAAAAATAGCGAATCAAAAAACACTTGGCATAAGACTGTCGCTACAATAGCGACTAAAGTAAATAGCAGCTGTTGCCACTTAATCACCACTGGTTCACCGGCCTCACGAGTTGATACAGGAATATCTTTATAAACACGCGGCTTACGATAACTAATAAAAATCGCAAAAAGCATACCTGCAAGAATACCCATGACCGGCCAGAACATCGCTTTTGGTGCCATATCTGCCGTACCACTTAGCCCTGCCACAGCACCAACACTATTAAAATTCTCTAGCAAAATATCATTTAAATAAATCGCACCAAAGCCAAAAGGCAATAATAAATAGCTCGTGCTAATACAACACGCTAGAATACATGCCACCATGCGGCGGTCTATTTGTAATTTATTCATCACCCCTAATAAAGGCGGAATTAATACGGGAATAAAAGCAATATGTACAGGCACTAAGTTTTGTGAAATTAATGAAGCCACAATAAAAATCGCAAATAAAGTCCATTTAATTTGCGCTTCTACCTGTTGCCCTTTTACATTTAATTTTGTAGAAATCTTTTGGGCTACCCACTCCAAGATTCCACTACGTGCCAGTGCCACTGCAAAAGCACCAACCATGATATAGGTCATACCAACTTGTGCACCGCCTAATAAGTTATCGTTTAGCGCTTTTAATACGGCAGGAAAATCCATCCCTGCCTGCAATCCCCCTAATAAAGCAGCGATGACAATCGATACAGCGACCGGAATTTTTAACAAACAAAAGGCAACCATCAATAAGATAGCCAAGGCAACCGCATTAATCGGCACAGACAATAGTGTCAAGACACCATAGACCACTCCCATCAATAGCAAAGCGGGTAAGACTCTTTTCAGAAAAAAGCCGTCCTTTCGATAAGTCAAAAACATCGTTACATCTCCTATTACTTCTCAAAAAAATACATAACAAAAGGAGCTATTGCGCTAGCTCCTTTCTTTTACATCTCTCACGTACTGGTCTTATTTCATCGCCAACAACTTGTCCAGTGTCAAATTCGCTACGGCTAAGCCCATCGTCGCCGTCACCGTCATACTCGAGCCATAACCGGCACAAGACAGTCCCTGTGGAGCTTGCTCTGGATTAACCCATAAGTCCGGCAATTGTGCTGTTTGTTCATACCAAACACAGTCCACATTCATCTTTAGTGGTTTTTTTAAAGCTCGACCTTTTGGGTCTGAACCTTTTGGATACTGATGGTCTTTACGTAAAATCTGGCGAATACGTCCAAGAAGATTATCATTTTTTACAAAAGCCAAATCACTATGACGTAGGCTAAAGACATCTGTCTTACCGCCCGCTCCCCCACACATTAAGAAAGGAATCGCATGTTGTTTAGCCGTCAATAACATGGTAATTTTCGCCTTTACCTGATCGGTACAATCAAGCACGACATCAGGCTTATATTGCTTTAAATATAAATCAATATTCTCACTATCGACAAAATCATCAATCAAATTCAACTGACATTGGGGATTAATATCTGCAATCCGATTTGCCATAGCTTCAATTTTTGCCATACCAATCGTTGAACCTAAAGCATGAACTTGGCGATTAATATTCGACTCCGCCACATGGTCCAAATCGACTAAGGTCAACTGCCCTACACCAGAACGTGCCAATGCCTCAGCAACCCATGACCCTACCCCTCCAATACCGGCAATAAAGACATGGGACTGTGCTAACTGCTGTGTTGCTTTTTCCCCATACAAACGTTGTAAACTGTTAAATCGGCGGCTAATTGAATCGGTTACGTTTTCCATCATCTTTAGAATTCACTATAATGGCAAGTATTATAAGTCCATTAGCCTTTGTGTTGTATCATCGTGTCAAAACTTCCTATCCCTGCCCTTCATAAAGCCCAAGAACACCTTCGCACATTCCGTCTCTGGACCGAAGAAGAACGCGAAATCTCTATGTTCAACACCCTTAACGAACTTGAAGAACAGAAAAATATCTGGATTTTTGGCTATGGCTCACTCGTCTGGCGACCTGAGTTTGCTTTTGAAGAGGCTCGTCATGCCACGCTCACTGGATATAGTCGCGCCTTATGTCTATGGTCTTGTGTTAACCGTGGTACACCTGAGCAACCGGGATTGGTATTCGGTCTAAAACAAGGCGGCACTTGCGAAGGACGTGTTTATCGTATTCCTAATGAAGACATCGTCGGTCAATTCCGCCGTCTTTGGTTACGCGAAATGCCGTCTGAGTCTTATACCCCTATGTGGTTACCTTGTCAGACACCTGAAGGGCTGATTAAAGCCTTAGTATTTGTGATGGACACACAAACCAATGCCTACACAGGGGACCTCAGCGAAGAAGAGACTCTCGACATCGTGCTAAATGCTTCTGGCACCTATGGTCCTTGTCATGAATATGTGACACAAACCTCTGACGCATTAGCCCGAGCTGGTATTCGAGATGATTATTTAGTGCACCTCAGCACCCTGATTAAACAACGATTAACTTGAGACGACAATACATCTCTCTAGTGAATTAAAGACAGAACTACATGACTACGATATACTAATACAAATTCTTACAACTATTAGGTCGTACCATGTCTATTGCTGATTTAAGAGAAAACTACGATAAAGATGTATTGCTAGAAAGTAATATCAACCCTAATCCGTTTAAACAATTCCAGCTGTGGTTTGAGCAAGCCCGTGCAGAGGGTGGTCTAGAACCTAATGCCATGACAGTTTCTACGGTTTCAGCAGATGGTAAGCCGAGTTCTCGCATTTGTTTACTCAAAGATTTCGATGAAAAAGGCTTTGTCTTTTTTACCAACTACACGTCTAATAAAGGGCAAGCACTGGCTGCTAATCCTTATGCCAGCCTACTCTTTTTCTGGATGATTCAACAACGCCAAGTACATATTAATGGTCGTGTTGAAAAAATTTCCGTTGAAGAATCCACAGAATATTTCAAATCTCGCCCTATTGGCTCACAGATTGGTGCTTGGGCATCTTTACAAAGCCAAGTTATCTCTCGCGAAACACTAGAGCAGCGTTATGCTGACTATGAAGCGAAGTTTGGCGATGACATCCCTAAACCAGAACATTGGGGTGGGTATCGCATCATCCCAGAGAGCATTGAATTCTGGCAAGGTCGCCCTTCTCGTCTACACGACCGTCTGAAATTTGTCCGTGATACTCATGGCGAATGGCAACTTTCTCGTCTATCACCATAGGACAAGCTATGTCGGTTAGAGCTGCCAATTTTGATTCTTTTGAATTTCGTCAAGCCTTAGGGCGCTTTGCTACTGGGGTGGCAATTGTCACGACGGTAGACCCTCAAACTAAAGCCCCTCTTGGATTGACGATTAGTTCATTTAATTCTGTCTCCATGGAACCACCGCTCGTGCTATGGAGCTTGCAGAACACCTCTTCTTTATTGGATATTTTCCTAAAAGCAGAACGTTATAACATTCATATTCTCACTGCCGAACAGATGTTACTCGCTCTTGAGTTTTCTCGTGGCACACAGGAAGAACGCTTTTCTCATATTGAGTTTAGCTACAATGAATTTGGTATCCCTAAACTTGCTGAGTATTCCACTGCCGCTTACTTTGAATGCTATAACAAAAGCCAATACCATGAGGGCGACCATCATATTATGATTGGTCAAGTCGAGCGTTGCTCTCATAGCGACTATATGCCACTGGTTTTCCATGCAGGCACCTTTGACTTAACTCCTAATTCTCCTGATAAAAAATGACGCAAAGTGATATTCAATGTATTGTGGTGGGGGCTGGTGTCGTCGGGCTAGCCATTGCTCGTAAGATGGCAATGCAAGGCTACTCCACATTAGTCGTCGAAGAAAACGAAGCCATCGGCACAGGTATCAGTTCTCGCAACTCCGAAGTGATTCATGCTGGACTGTACTATACCCCGGGTAGTCTTAAGGCGAAACTATGTGTCCAAGGCAAAGAAATGCTCTACCAATATTGCCAAGAAAAAGGCATTGCTCATCAGCACCTTGGTAAGCTACTCGTCGCCACTGAAGAACAACAAATCGCCAAACTTCGTCAAATCCAAGCCACGGCACAAGCCAATGGTGTCGATGACCTACAATGGTTATCCCAAGAAGAAGCGATTGCACTCGAACCTAATCTACACTGTGTGGCAGCCTTACTCTCACCCTCTACAGGGATTATTGATAGTCACGGTTTAATGCTTGCCTTACAAGGAGATGCCGAGAATCACGGCGCTCAATGTGTTTTTCACTCCCCCCTACTCTCGGTCGATATCCGTGATGGCTTGTTCTATTGTCAATTTGGTGGTGCTGAAGCGATTGAGTTAAGCTGCGATATTCTTATTAATGCCGCAGGTTTAAATGCCCCTCTACTCGCTCGCCAATTTAAAGGACTGGATCAACGCTATGTGCCAGAGGCACACTACTGTAGAGGCTGTTACTTTACGCTGAGTGGTAAAGCACCATTTAGTCGCCTCATCTATCCTATGCCAACCGAGGCGAGCTTAGGTGTTCACTTAACCCTCGACTTAGGTGGGCAGGTGAAATTCGGTCCTGATATTGAATGGATTGATAGTGTAGACTACACACTCAATCCTACTCGTAGTACAAGCTTTTATAAAGCGGTACGTGAATATTGGCCCGGTTTACCTGACGGTGCACTGAACCCCGGCTATACAGGCATACGACCTAAGATTACAGCAGAGGGTGAACCGGCTGCCGATTTTAATATCAGCACCCCAGCCGAACACCATATTCCTAATCTTATTAATTTATTCGGGATTGAATCTCCCGGCTTAACCTCATGCTTAGCGATTGCTGAACATGTTTATGATGTATTAAAGGCTTCTTAATGAGCAACGATTTAATCCTAACGCTATCTTGTCCAGACAGAACCGGTATTGTTCATGCTGTTTCTGGCTTTTTATTAAATATTAATGGCAATATTATCGACTCTCAGCAATTCGGTGACCCAGAAAGTCAGCAATTCTTTTTACGTATTCACTTCACCAGTGATACACAGCTAAAAACCATCCGTGAAGGTTTTGTACCTATTGCCGAAAAATTCCAAATGCAATGGCAAGTCCATGATAGCCAAGAAAAAATGCGTGTGCTTATCCTCGTGAGCAAACAAGGACATTGCCTTAACGATTTACTTTTCCGTACATATAGCGGACTATTACCGATTGAGATTGTCGCTGTTGCGTCTAATCATCGCGACCACGAAGCACTCGCCAATGGTTATAAAGTACCTTTTCACTACCTCCCTGTTACCCCAGAAACCAAGGCAGCACAAGAAGCTCAAATTCTGAAATTAGTCGATGAATTAGATATTGATTTAGTCGTCTTAGCACGCTATATGCAAATTCTATCCAACGACTTATGTAAAGCACTCGAGGGTCGTGCTATTAATATTCACCATAGCTTCTTACCTAGCTTTAAAGGCGCAAAACCCTATCACCAAGCACATGCTCGCGGTGTAAAAATTATCGGTGCTACCGCACACTATGTCACCGCAGACTTAGATGAAGGTCCAATTATCGAACAAGATGTCGAAACCGTAGACCATCGATTAAGTGCTGACGAGTTGGTTCAAGTGGGCAGTGATATCGAGTCGCTCGTCCTATCACGCGCTGTGCGTAGTCATGCCGAACATCGTATCTTGCTCAATGGTCACAAGACAGTGGTGTTTGCTTAATTAAATTTTCAACTGCTTGGCATTACCCAACATAAAGCCTTTATTCTGCTCCATGACCTGCTTCATATACTGAGTAAAGACATCAATCCGCTTGAGACTTTTCAAGTCCTCGTGATAATGCATCCAAAAGCTACGCTGGATGGTGCAAGCCTGCTCTAGTACTGGGGTTAATAAAGGCTGACTTTCTGCAAGAAAGCAAGGCAAGATTGCCATTGCCTTGCCTTGTAAACATGCCCTCATCTGTGCCACTACACTATTACTTCGAAAGACAATCCTATCGCGCGGAATAATATCATCCACATAGCGTAGCTGATCAGAAATAATCAACTCATCAATATAAGAAATAAAACGGTGTTGACTTAAATCACTCAGCTTATTGAGTGCTGCTGATTTTTCTATATATTCATGTGTGGCATAAAGCTTCAAGGCATAATCAGTCAATTTACTGCCAATATACGGTCCTCGTGCAGGGCGCTCAATACCAATCACAATATCTGTCTCACGCTTACTATGGCTGACATAGCGCTGAAACGGCATCACATCTAAGCTAATCCCCGGATAAAGCTCTTGGAAATGCATTGCCACAGGGGTCAATACAAAGCTCCCAAAACCCTCTGTCGCTGCGATTTTCAGATTACCACTTAGCGAGTCTCCTAAACTACTCACCTCTTCCGTGGCACTTAAAAGATGACTTTCCATCTTTTCAACATGGCGTAATAGGTCGATACCGGCTTGAGTTAGGGTAAAACCTAAACCCCTCGATTTTTCAAATAAGACCGTATTTAGCTCATTCTCTAACTGCCGAATCCGTCTCGCCACCGTCGTATGCTCTACCCCCAAACGCACGCCAGCCGTGCTTACTCGCTGTGTTCTAGCCACTTCTAAGAAGTATCTTAAATCGTCCCAATTTACCATTTTTATTGTGCATAAATAAACAATTGATGTGCATTTATTATATTGCATTTAACTTTTATACACATCAAACTAATACCTATCAAATGACAACGATGTCAAATACCCACACTAGATAATTAACTAGGAGACAATTCGATGAGTGTACCTCTCATTCCTTATATTATTGACAATGAAAAAATCCAATCAAAATCTTCTAAATGGGTAGATGTACTCAACCCTGCCAACCAAGAAGTTGTCGCTAAAGTTCCTTTCTGCGAGATTTCTGAAGTTGACGCTGCCGTAGCCAGTGCGAAAAAAGCCTACAAAACATGGCGTAACGTGGGTCAAGGCGCACGTATGCGTATCATGTTGAAATTCCAACAGTTAGTCCGTGAAAACGCTGGTAAACTTGCCGAGCTCATCACGCTAGAGCATGGTAAAACACTACCTGACGCTGAGGGCGAGGTAGGTCGTGGTCTAGAAGTTATCGAACATGCTTGCTCTATTGTTAGCTTACAATTAGGTGAATACGCTGAAAATGCCGCAACAGGTATTGATGTATACACACTTATTCAACCACTGGGAGTGTGTGCTGGTATCACCGCCTTTAACTTCCCTGTGATGTTACCTTGCTTCATGTTCCCAATTGCAGTGGCAGCAGGTAATACCTTTGTCTTAAAACCATCTGAACAAGACCCAAGTGCTTCACTATTCCTTGTAGAGCTTGCTCATCAAGCAGGTCTGCCTCCCGGCGTACTTAATGTTGTCCATGGTGGACCAGAAGTGGCTAACCGTCTATGCGAACACCCTGATGTTCAAGCGGTATCATTTATCGGTTCAACACATGTCGGTACACAGATTTACCAACGTGCCTCTAACCACGGCAAACGTTGCCAAGCGATGATGGGCGCGAAGAACCACTGCGTGATTATGCCTGACGCTGATAAAGAAGTTGCTCTCAACCAATTAGTTGGTGCTGCTTTCGGTGCAGCTGGTCAACGTTGTATGGCAACCTCTGTGGCAGTATTTGTCGGTAAATCACAAGAATGGATTGATGAGTTTGTTGAGAAATCTAAACTTCTTAAAGTCAATGTCGGTACTGACCGCAAGGCTGACTTAGGTCCTCTAGTTTCTCCACAAGCTAAAGAGCGTGTCCGTCGCCTCATTAAATCAGGTGTCGAAGAAGGTGCTGATTTACTACTAGACGGTAGCGATATCGTGGTGCCGGGCTATGAAAACGGTAACTTTATCGGACCAACTATCTTTAACAACGTTAAAGTCGATATGCAAATTTACCGTGAAGAAATCTTCGGTCCTGTACTATGTATCGTCAGCGTAGATACTATCGAAGAAGCGGTTGAATTTATCAATGCTAACCCTAACGGTAACGGTGTGGCTATCTTCACCCAAAACGGTGGTGATGCTCGCTACTTCCAAAATAATATTGATGTGGGTCAGATTGGTATTAATATTCCAATCCCTGTACCTGTTGCATGGTTCAGCTTCACGGGTTCTCGTGGTTCTAAACTAGGTGTCCTCGGTCCTAACGGTAAACAAGCCCTAGCCTTCTGGACTCAGACGAAGTCTATTACAGCTCGTTGGTCTCACCATGAGCGTGGTGTTAATACGACTATCTCGATGAAGTAATCACTAGCTAGATAGTCGTACCATCAAACAGACGCCCCACTCAAATTGAGCGGGGCGTTTGTGCGATAGGACTATATTCAATCTTGATTAATTAGCCCAAGGATTTGCACGAGGTGTTTCATCACTTGATGGCGGTAAGATTGGTAAAGTGAAGTTTGGTTGCTCACCAGTTAGTGTTTTTAAGAACGCCACAATATCACTCACCTCTTCTTCAGAGAACTTACGACCTAATTGTAAGCGCCCCATCGTATCAACCGCTTGCGATAATGTTGCCGCCGCACCGTCATGGAAGTACGGATAAGTTAATTCCACATTACGCAATGTCGGTACTTTAAACTGCATACGGTCTGCGTCTTTACCTGATACACCCGCACGACCTGCAGATTCATTATCTGTCACATAAGGCTCAACCACACCCATTTTTTGGAATGAGTTACCACCAACTGCCATACCATTATGACATGCAACACAGCCACTGTTTTTGAACAATAAATAGCCACGCAACTCTTGGTCAGTAATAGCGTCTTCTTTGCCTCCTAACCATTGGTCAAAGCGAGAATTTGGTGTTACTAAAGTTTCCTCAAAAGCGGCTAAAGCTTTAGTGATTTGCTCGATAGTGATTTTATCTTCGTTAAAGGTTTTCTTGAACTCTTCACGATATTGTGGGATTGACGTTAAGACATCCACCGCTAAATCATGCGTAAATGCCATTTCTAATGGATTAGCAATCGGACCGCCTGCTTGTTCTTGTAAATTGGCAGCACGACCATCCCAGAACTGTACGAAGTTCAAACTTGAGTTCAACACAGTTGGTGAGTTAATTGGACCTTGCGACCATTTATCACCAATGGAAGTTTTAAGATTATCCGTACCACCCATCGATAAATTATGACAAGAGTTACAAGAAATAAAACCAGAACGAGAAAGACGTGGATCAAAGAATAACTTTTTACCTAGCTCCACTTCTGCTGGATTTTGACCTTTAGCAGGCTCAATTGCCACAATCAACTCATTGTTTGGCTTATAACGCTCCTCTTTAGCCTGAGCCATCGCTGAACCCATCGCTAAAGCCGCTAAGCAGGATACAAGCACTTTTACTGACGCTTTCATCTTTCTCTCCTTAAAACAATTTAATATCCCTAGTATGGCTAGGGTTATATAAAGTCTAACAAAGTTTAAGCATTGAAGTTTTGCGATAAATCAAAGTTCATAGTTTTTTATATAAATAATTAGAAAAATCATTAAAAATTTAAATGATACTGAGCAGAAAAGGCACACAACCCCACCGCTTAATATTGACGATATTCAATAGCACAGCTTACAATCCACATACTTTCATCGGGGAATAGCCCTCATATGGCGACTTTTATCCACACCCTACCAAAGGTAAATTCCAAATGAACGCACTTCTTGTATCGACAGGCATTGTCGCCCTTGCGGAGACGGGCGATAAGACCCAACTTCTCGCCTTCTTATTAGCGGCTCGCTTTAAAAAACCACTACCTATTATTCTAGGTATCACGATTGCCACTATCTTTAATCACGCACTCGCTGGTGCTATCGGCGTATGGATTAGCGAATTCTTAAGCCCTGAAGTCTTACGTTGGGTCTTAGGCTTATCTTTTATTGCCATGGCAATTTGGATGCTTATCCCTGATAAACTCGATGAAGATGATGTCAGTCTCGCCTCTTCACGCTGGGGTATTTTTGGTCTAACCTGTATTACCTTTTTCCTCGCTGAGATGGGGGATAAAACACAGATTGCTACAGTTGCGATGGCGGCTCGCTTTGATGACGCCATACTGGTTGTGATTGGTACTACGCTCGGTATGCTGCTTGCCAATGTCCCTGCCGTCTTCCTCGGAGAGAAATTCGCCAAGCGCTTCTCACCCAAGCTGATTCACTCTATCTCGGCAGTTATCTTTGCCATTATGGGTATCTTGACACTCTTAAAAGTGGACCAATTTTTCTCATCATTTATTTAATATTTGTCATTATTTTTTGATAAAAACAGGCATAGCATAAAGGTAGGTTAAATCGCTTTAACCTGCCTTTTTCTTTTTTGGAGAACGATGATGACCATGATGAAAGCTGTCGTATTCATTGAACCGGGACGTATTGAGTTAGTC
>JAXECN010000113.1:0-32161 GCA_034093535.1 Pelistega sp. | reverse complement strand
GGCGGCTTTTGTTCCTTTAAACTCACTTCTAGTCAATGTGGAGAAAATACAGGGTACCGACGTAGCTGTCGCTGTACCACAGCTATTTACATCTTTAAAATTAATAATCTCATCACCTCGTGCGGCGAGTTTTGGTGTTGTCTGGCGTGCATAACCATTTAAGCCCCAGTTTTGAGCACGTGTCGTCTCACCCAATACAACAACCGTCACATTACGTTTCGTATCTGTTTTGCTCAATTTAGCGTCTAAGCCCTGTTGCATATAAGGCGTATTATCACGGTAATATGAGCGAACTTTTTTAATCCCCGACTCGACAAAATTTGACGGAGTAATCAAATAATGCACGCTTTTATTATTGCGGAAGAAAGACGCGTAGTCTTGATAGAAAAAGCGCGCTACCCCTAAAATCACCAAGGCAAATAGTACAATCGCACCAATACGGTATAGTAATTCTTTCCACCAAGTCTTATATTCAATCTTGACGCAGCAATACAAGACCGCTGGCACAATGCCTAAGAAAAATATCCAGCTCAAATACGGCACAGTTAATAAACGAGAACTCTCTGCCGTGTCTGTCTCTAGCACATTGGTTAACATGTTTACATCAAAGTAAACATTAAAAAAGAGACAGTTATAACTAATCGCCGCACTAATCATGATTAGAAGTGGCACGATAACCTTATGCACAAACGGTATTGATAACACCGTCAGGATAATATTAATCGCACAGAAGTAAACCACTGGAAGTGTGTATAAAAAGAAATCGCTTGAGGTACCACTAAATGGTTGTAATTCTAAAACCTTACGAAAAAAAGCGATATTTAATGCAATCGTAAAATATAGCGATACAAATAGAATTAATTGCGTGGAAGACATTTTCCACTGTGGAAGAGAAAGACGCATTTTAACTATAGACCAATAAAAGACATTTTTTTATAACCTGAGGTGATATTGATTTTTTAATTAAATATCAATAGGTTACAATTGTTATACTTACTACTTCTTCTATTAGACCATAGTAAACTTAAGACAATCTTAAGCCTTTGCGGTACCTGACGTCTCACTGACAGAAGGAGCTACCTCCTGCCCCTTTATCGCTTGCTCTGTCTGTGTTTCACCCTGCTGATTTTCAGCGACCTCTTCAAGCATAGTGGGGACAATCGGGCTAACTGGATCTTCTGTATTTAAGACTAAATCTTTGACCTGTTCCATCACTTCTGGATTTGCTGAAATATCTTGGCTCACATCAACACGAGGATCCAATTCATGCACCACAGGTGCTGGTGAGACATCGACACCCATTGGCACGAACTGTGCATTTTCAATATTAGGACGATAATTAGCATGCGACTTCATCACAATACCTGCCATAATCAGTGAGCATACCATCACATAAATGATATACATATCGGCACCACCATTATCCATAAGAATACCCGCTACAATCGGTCCTAGTGTCGCACCAATACTAAATGCCAATAACAACACACCACTTAAGCCAACGCGCAATGGCGCAGGAACATGCTCATTTGCCAAAGCAACAGCTAGCGGATAAAACGTAAACTGCAAACAGCCCATACAGCCAATCACAAATAATAAGAAAGGATAGCTCGGTTCACTAAATATCGCTAATGGCAACGCCGCCAATGCCAAACCTAAGGAACAGACACGCAACATGCGTAATCGATTAAATCGATCACTCAAATACCCCATCGGCCACTGTGCTAATAAACCCATCATCACACAGACAGATAAAAACACAGAAATTTGCTTTGCATCTAAACCATTTTTTGTGCCATATACAGCAGCCAAGCTATAAAATGCACTGGTAATCGCTCCTCCAAAGAGCAATACGACCATCGGCACAGAGACCATTTTTAGGTAGACACGGACATTTAATGCTGCCTGCTCTTGTAATACGGGACTCACTCGGCGTGTTAAGGCGATAGGAATCAGGCATAAACCGGTCGAAATCGCCACAGCATTTAACACCGAGACATCTAAATCTGGGAAAGCACGAATCGCCATCTGACCAAGCACTACACCCAGACTACTCATCACCATATAAAAAGAAAACACCACGCCACGGTTATTGGTCTCTGACTGGTCATTTAACCAACTCTCTAGCACCATATACTGCGTCACCATGGCAATACCCACAACCACACGAAACACTAGCCAGATTTCTTTGACAGGGACGAGTGACTGTGCCAATACCATCACCGTCACAATCGCTGCACTTGCCACATAAGCACGGATATGCCCAAATCGCCCAATTAACTTATGCCCTACCCGTACACCAATAACTAAGCCAAAATAATAAGCAGAAATTAGTAAGCCCACCCAAGCCTGTGAAATACCATCCTGAGTTAAGCGTAAAGACATATAGGTGTTATAAAGACCTGTACCTAAAGACAATAACAAAATCGCAAAGTACAGAGATCCAAATGCAGAAAGTATTTTAATCATGGGCTGTGCGGCTAAAGTAAAAAGGTCTAAGCAGTTATCCTAACATAAGAAAAAAGCGACAAGGACAAACCTCATCGCTTTTGGACTAACTACTTAACTATCACTAGACGATTACGCAGTTTGTGGCATACGATAAACCAGAACAGACACTGGTGCCAACGAAATTACTTTAGTAGTTACACTACCTAATAGTAAGCGTGATAGACCGCTACGACCATGTGTCGCAATATAAATCAAATCACAACCATGCTCTTTAGCCGCATCAACAATACCGTCAGCCACATTGTAATTAGATGCGATGACGGAAGTTACCTTAACACCTGCGGCATTAGCACGTTCTAATACAGGCTTTAAATATTCTTGCGCTTCTTTCTGTGCTGCCTCTTCGTAATCACCGTCTGAAATCGCATAAGACGCCGCCATACCATCAAAACCAATCAATGTTGAAAAAGGTTGTGTGATATTAATGGCAACAATCTCTGCACCTACTTGTCGAGCAAATGTAATGCCCGCATTAGCGGCTAAAGCTGAAGTCTCTGAACCGTCAACAGGCAAAAGAATTTTTTTATACATTTATAGGCTCCTTGAAAGAAACTAATCTATATCGCACTCGCTATAATAAGCAAGTTCCTACACTTATTGTAAGCCAAATCCATCCCTTTTTTAAGTCTTAATGATAGGTGTAGTTATTCTTTTTAACTGACTTCTGATTTAACGCAAACCTTATGAGTATTACCCCTGCTATCTCTGTCCGCTCAACCACTTTAGCGGACATTCCTCATATCCAAGCCATCTATGCACACCATGTTTTACACGGTACAGCAACCTTTGAAGAAGAAGCCCCCACTGTTGAGGAAATGGAGCAGCGTTTTCACCAAATCACTTCCAATGGCTATCCCTATATTGTTGCTGAATATGAGGGCAAGGTCTGTGGCTATGCGTATTTAGGGGTCTACCGTAGCCGCCGTGCTTACCGCTTTACTACAGAAAATTCGATTTATGTCGATAAAGATTATGCGGGCAAAGGAATTGGGGATCTTCTCTTAAAAGAGCTTATTCGTCTAGCGGAACAAGGTCCATGGCGTCTGATTATTGCGGTGACGACAGGTGATAACCACGCTTCCATTGGCTTACATAAAAAGCATGGGTTTACTATGGTCGGGACAGAACCGGGAACTGGGTTTAAATTTAATCGCTGGATTGATACGGTGATTATGTATAAGCAGATTAATGGTGGCAATAGTAATTTGCCTGAATAGATGCTGCTAGCTTTATTAGCACGTACTAATGTGTAACATCAGGGTTCGCTGCAGGTTGAGTAAATCACCAGTAGTGAGGCGACTGAGCTATCTGCAGTGGGGGATTGGAGCAGTGAACCACAGCAAGAGCGAACTGTCTGCAGTGTGGGCGATATATAGTCAATGAATGCACATAAGCGCAGCGACTATCACTCCGTACTTGCAGCCGTCCAGAATGTCGTACCGCCAGACGCTTTTTCTAAGACTTGCACATACTTATCATGTGCTTCTAATTCTTCTGCCGTCGCACGGATAACAGGAAGTGCGGCAATAACAGACGCGTCAAGCTTTTTCACCTCAACTTGCGTCGATACCACTTCCTCTTCAATATCTAAACCTAGACCAAACTGACCTCGTGTCATGGCAATATAAACATCTGCCAATAACTCCGAGTCAAGTAAAGCACCGTGCAGAACACGATGTTGATTAGAAATTTCAAACCGAGCACAGAGTGCGTCCAGGTTATTCTTCTTGCCTGGGAACATCTGTTTGGCTAGCTCTAAGGTATCAATCACACCACCGATAAAACTCTCTAATGGCGGACGTTTTGCTAAGCTTAGCTCGTGGTTCAAGAAGCCAATATCAAACTTGGCATTATGAATGATGAGTTCTGCGCCTGTTAAATACTCAACAATGCGGTCGACCTCATCTTCAAAACGATTAAATTGCGATAAGAACTCAGTCGTCAAACCGTGTACTCGTAAAGCACCCTCTTCACTATCTCGCCCCGGATTGAAGTAGATATGAAGATTATTGCCGGTAAATTCACGGTTCACCATCTCTACGCAACCAATTTCAATTAATCGGTTGCCCTCAGAGATTTCAATACCGGTGGTTTCCGTATCGAGAACGATTTGACGCATTATTATCCTTAAGCCATACCAGGAACAACTGTTGAGAAACCACTATCCACATGGATAATCTCACCGGTAATTCCTGAAGCTAAATCAGATAATAAGAAAGCTGCGGCATTACCCACATCTTCGATAGTTACGTTACGGCGTAATGGTGCATTTTGCTCAACGGCATCAAGAATTGTCGAAAAACCTTTAATTCCTGACGCTGCTAAAGTTTTAATTGGACCCGCTGAAATACCATTAGCACGGATACCTTTTACACCGACACTGCTTGCCACATAGCGTACGCTAGCTTCTAAAGACGCTTTAGCTAAACCCATAGTGTTATAGTTAGGAATCGCTTTTTCTGCGCCTAGGTAACTTAGCGTCAATAACGCACCTTGACCTTTTTCTAATAAAGGTAGGGCTGCTTTTGCTAAGGCTGGGAAACTGTATGCCGAAATATCATGGGCAATACGGAAAGCTTCACGAGAAATACCCTCTAAGAAATCACCCGCAATCGCCTCACGCGGTGCAAAACCGATAGAATGCACAAGACCGTCTAAGCGATCCCAACGTTGTGATAAGGTGGCGATAGCATTATCAATTTCTTCATCAGAACCTACATCACAGGGAATCACGATGTCGCTACCAAATTCCTTAGCAAACTCTGCTACACGCTCTTGGAAACGCTCACCCACATAAGTAAACGCTAACTCTGCTCCTTGTTCATGACAAGCTTTTGCAATACCGTAAGCAATCGAACGATCAGAAATCAATCCTGTAATTAAAATCTTTTTATTTGCAAGAAAACCCATTTTCCTTATCCTGTAAAAGTGACTGAGTTAACAATCTCAGTCAAACAATATTTAATCCACCTATCTTAGCATATTGGCGACTATTATACTTTCTTTGTATGTAGCTCTGGCAATGTATAAAGCCCATTCTCATACATCAAGGTCGGCCAAATCGCGTGAGCACGCGCCAATAACTCCAAGTTTTTATCGACTTCTACAGCTTCGTATGTTTCTGGTGCGGTATAACGCATTTGCGTCGCAGGCAATTTAGGCTGCAATACCGTCAATACATCACCCTGTAAGTAACCATAGTTGTCATTATATTGCATCATCGCTCGACCACCTGTCCCTGCTTGTGTCAAATCATGACCAATCATAGGATGTTCGCCACTAATTCCTGCCAATGACAATAAGGTTACCGGTAAATCTAATTGGCTAATAATACGCTCGTCCATCTTTGGTTCGACACCACCACCTAAAATCAAGGCAGGGATATGGAAATGCCTCAACGGTACCAATGTCTGTCCCCAGACGCGTGAATCATGGTCAGCCACAATAAGGAATAAAGTCTCATTCCAATAAGGGGATTGTTTTGCCTTTTCAAAAAACTGTCCAATACACCAGTCAACATAGCGTACTGAGTTTTCAACACTGGCTGGCTCACCCACTGGGTTGATACGTCCACTCGGGTACTCCCATGGAGTATGATTTGTCACCGTAAACGCCAAACTTAATTTTGGCGTATCCAAATCATCCATCAACACCTCATGCAGTTTCGCAAACATATCTTCATCAGATACCCCCCACGTGCCCTCAAAAGCTGGGTTAGCAAAACTCTCACGATCATACAGTTCATTAAAGCCATTGCCAAGGAAATAAGAACGCATATTATCAAAATGCGACTCACCTCCGTAGATAAAACTTGAGCGGTAGCCTCGTGTATTCAGCAATTGAGCAAGCGTAAAAAAGCGTGATTGTGATTTTGTTAGACGTACCACAGCGTCTGATAATGTCGGTGCGAAACCACTACTTACAGCTTCTAAGCCTCGTACAGAGCGTGTCCCTGTCGCATAACACTTTTTAAAAGCCCAACCCTCTTGCATTAAGCGATCAAAGTTGGGACTTAAGTTCTGCCCACCTAAACCACCAATATACTGTGCACCAAGGCTTTCTTGGACGATTAAGACAATATTTTTAGGTTTCTGTACAGTCTTACTCGCCACTTGCTGGTGAAAAGAGGGAATATTGAGGCTATTACTCGCCACCTCATGAATACCTGCTGCCTGATTGACCAAGGCATAAACCTCTTCTTCTGGCATATTTTCATAAGCGTCTTTGGCTGAACGCTCATTCTTAATGCTATACACGGCATAGTAAACACTATATAGCGAGTTAAGCGGTAAGGTATTTAACATACTATCGCCACAATAAGCCACCGTTGATGGGTTAATCGGGCGATGTTGCAACGTGCCGCGAATCATCAGTACCACAACGGCTGCACTCACGATGAACTGCACAATCTGCCACCAAATAGAAGCACTCCCCCAACTCGGCATAGGACCTTTAAAGAGATAAAAAGCCCCCCACATCAATAAAATCACTGCCAATGAACCGATGATAAGGATGGCTTTAAAGCCTTTCCATAACATTCCCATCACTTCTTGAGGATGTTTTAGATAATCCACAAAAAGACGATTAGGACGAGTGTCATACTCCATAATAAACTGTGCACTCGATACCTCGGGAATTAAAATAAATAGACTAGCAATACATAACCATATCGCATTGATTGTCTGTGCTGTCTCACTCGCGTCAAACCACGGTGCAAATAATAACGATGGAATAATTAATTTACCAATGGTCGCTAAGTCAATTCGCAAGCCACCTATCCACAAAGGAGCGATTTTGTGTTGCTTCACACGATTGAACTGCCACACCACCAAACCTAGGCGAGAGAGATTAAATACCACTAAAGCGGCAACAATAAAAGTCAGTATCTGAGCGTACATAATAAAAAAACAGGCTTTATCTCCGCCTGCCATAAAAAGAATATCTTTATATTTTACTCTAAAAAAGACTGCAAACCCCTAGAAATAAAAGTACTTTTTTGTTATCAAAAGCAATAAATTTCACCTTTATTAACTTTTCTTTCCTCTACACTTATGCTATAGTGAAAGCACTTTCTCGGTAAAATTTTAATTGAGACAAACTCTACTCGTGCTAAAAGAGCACTTAATAAATCAGCGAGAAAGCATTCAGGATAAAGCAAGGCATAATAAATCTCACGACAATTGCTTAATCTTCATCTATCGACTGACTAGGCACTTTGCCTCATTCATATTCCTGAAACATAACTACGTTAATCTACTTATCGTTGTATGAGGGGCTGTCATTCAGCTATTGATTAACTTTTTTCCAATAATTATTTCTAAAAAGGAAACTTATATGAAACTATTAAATCGTTTACGTGATGAATTTGAATTCAACACACAATCTTCTCTTGAAAACACCAAACAAGAGAATTCTCGCAAACCTTCTCAGGCAGCTTTAGCCCTATTACCTAAAGCAAACCCTGTGTCTTTGCTCAAAGAGAGCCTTCGCTAATTAGCGATTTTCTTCATTTAATCACTTAACAAAAAATGGCTGAGCAATTAACCCACTCAGCCATTTTTTATGGTTTTTTAGAACCGTACTATTACATCAAACGATGTAAACCCATTTCCCAAAAAGCAACCTCCATTCGTGTCGCTGTACGGAAAATATCAATCAATCGAGCTTGCTGAGCAGGTGTCATATCTGCCGCCAATTGTTCTAATTGATTTTTAGCTAGCGCCACGACTTCTCTATACTCAGTACTAGCATACATCTCAATCCAAAGACGATAAGGATTATTTTCTAACTGCGTCCCTGCTTGCGATAATAACCAATCAACCGACTCTGCATAACCTACTAAACAAGGCATTAGGGCAACATGTAGTTCCAGTAATGAACCACTGAAGCCACAATCCAGTACATAGCGAGTATAAGCAACACAAGCACTAGCTTCTGGCTCTTGTAGCAATTCTTCTTCTGAAATACCCCACTCTTTACAGTAATCCACATGTAGTTGGATTTCCGTATCTAGCATGGCATTGACACCCGCTTGGGCATAACGCATTTCCTGAAAAGAACGGCTTTTATAGACTGCCAAGCCCCAAGCACGAGTGAACTGCAATAAAAACAAATAATCTTGTTTTAAATAATGTTGAAAACTCTCTTTAGCCAAAGAGCCATCCCCCAACCCTCGCACAAAAGCATGTTGGGTATAAGCCGCCCACTCTTCGCGAGCTGCCTCTTTTAAGGTATCAAAAAACGTCATCTCTCACACCTATCAAAATTAAGGCTCAATCGCATAACTATCAACAGCAGGCACCTGCTTAATCAAGCCCTTTTCTTGCATAAATTTAGCAAAGTTTTCATAACGAGCAACATCAAGTTTGCCTGCAGTTTTCGCTAAATATGGCAAAGTATCTTTCCATGCACGACGATTAAGCTCGGTGTCTAACTCTTTTGGCTTATAGCTGACAAACGCTTGCCACGAAGCCTCAGGCTCTTGTTGAATATACGCAGTTGCTTTATCCAAGGCTTGATTAAAACGTTTCCACTTGTCTTGTTGTGTACGGTCTTTATTATTGACAACCAGAATAAGCTCTTCATAGACCGGCACACCATGCTCCTCCACGAGGAAAGCACGCCCCGGCTGCTTTTCAATATCCATCTGATTCAGCTCAAAATTACGAAACGCCCCAATAACCGCATCTGTTTTTTTAGCAATTAACGATGGCGATAAAGACCAGTTCACATTAATCATTTCAACATCTTGACTACTTAAACCATGATGTTGCAACATCGCACCGAGAATAACGTCTTCAAAGCCACCGACGGAAAAGCCCACTTTTTTGCCTTTGAGGTCTTTAATCTCCTTAATCTCACTATCTGCCAAAACTACTAAAGAGTTCAGCGGATTGCCCACCAATGTACCGACACGCGTCAGTGGCAAGCCCTCATCAATTTGCATATGCAATTGTGGTTGATACGTTACTGCCATATCCGCTTGCCCTGCTGCCACTAGCTTAGGAGGAGCTGAAGGGTCTGCCGGCTCTAACATTTCAACTTCCAGACCTGCTTCTTTAAAAAAGCCTTTCTGCTCAGCCACAATCAATGGTGCATGGTCTGGATTGACAAACCAATCCAATAATAGTTTGACTTTATCTTGAGCCAAGGCAGTACCGCTGGCTGCACATAATACCGTTGCTAGTAATGTACGTTTAAACATGCTGTCTCCTATTAATTTAACGATATGCCACCCACGGCATACTCCTTTTTAGTACATAATCAATGCCAAAATATAATACCAAAGCCATCACCGCTAGCACAAATAAACAAGCAAACATTAAGTCAACTTGCATACGTGCATTGGCTTGTAGCATTAAATAACCCAAACCAGAACTCGAGCCTACCCACTCACCCACAATAGCACCTATTGGGGCGACTGATGCCGCCACTCGCAAGCCCGAAGCTAGCGAAGGTAAAGAAGCAGGCAACTGAATATATCGCAGCTGCTGCCAAGGACTAGCTTGCATGGTTTTAGCGAGGTCTAACCACGCCTGAGGGGTATTGCGTAGACCATCATAACAAGCCGATGTGACAGGAAAAAAAATAATTAAACTTGCCATCACAACTTTAGAAGTAATCCCATAACCTAACCACACCATCAAAATAGGCGCCAGTGCAAACACAGGAATTGCCTGACTAACAACCAAAATCGGCAAGAGCCATACTCTCAAAGGCTTAACCAGTTGCAATAATAAAGCACACAGAAAACCTGAACCACAACCTAGCAACATACCTAAGACAATCTCTAACAATGTCGTACCTGCATGATCGAGAATTAAATCAGCACGCGACCAGAGTGTCTGCAAAACCAATATCGGACTAGGGAGGATAAACTTCGGTACCGCCGTTAACCAGACAATTAATTGCCAGAGAGCTAATAAACCAATCGCAATAACCGCTGCTCTTAAAAACACTCTCATCGCTATCCCTCTACTGTCATCATCTCAAGGAGGCAATTTTGCCAATACAGTATCTCAGTATCATCAAGTGCTCGAGGAGTGGTGCTATCTAGCTGCACCACCTGCTTAATTTGTGTGGGTAAGCCTTGCATTAACCATACAGACTGGCTCAGCCGTAAAGCTTCCAATGGGTCGTGAGTAATCAAAATCACCGTTTTATCAGCCAGCAGCTCAACAAATAAGGACTGTAACTGTAAGCGCATGGACACATCTAAGGCAGAAAATGGCTCATCCATCAACACAATGGGCTTATTCTCTAATAAGGTGCGTGCGAGTGCCACCCGTTGTCGCTGTCCGCCTGATAATTGATACGGCATTCTACCCGCATAGTTTGCCAAGCCGACCTTTTCTAATAATTGTTCAACTTGTAAAGCTAAGTCAGCAGGTTGTTTTTGGCGTAAACGGTAGCCCAAAGCCACATTATCACGCACATTAAGCCAAGGCAAGAGTAAATCATCTTGTGCCATCCAAGCAATACGCTCTGTGAGCAATTGATTATCATCAGCGACAATTTCCCCTTGGTAATCATCTACCAAGCCCGCAATCGCTCGGAGCAAGGTACTCTTACCAACACCAGAGCTGCCTAAAACACTATGCCAACACCCAGCAGAAAAATGAGCAGTCAGCCCTTGAAATAAGAACTGCTGCTCATACTGCATCGTTAATTGTTTAAGTGATATTCCTGTCACTTCCTTTGACAATTACAGCACCCCAATCCATTTCCAGTATGTTGATGCAAATAATAACATGAGGAGATAACCAATAATAGTCACTATAATCCCAACTCGAGCAAATTGCTTCGCATCAAATGTCTCCGTCCCTAAACACACCATATTTTGTGGCGCATTAACAGGCAAAATAAATCCGTAACTGACGACAAATCCTAATACCATGGTCATACCTAGACGATTAATATCACCGGGGATATTTTGTAATAAGGTAATCATAATAGGAATCATAGAAGAAGATAAGGCTGTCGCACTCGCAAAACCGAGGTGAATAATAATCAAAAAGACCGCCAATACCGCAAAAATCATCACTGGACCAAAGCTATCAATTCCTGTATTGGCAACAATCTGACTACCCAACCATTGACCGGCTTGGGTCTGTAAAATAGCCGTACCTAAGCTGATACCGACACCAAAGACAATCACCGTTCCCCAAGGCACTCGACTCTGGATGTCTTTCCATGTAATCACCCCAAGTTTAGGCATTAATAAGATTGCCAATGCCACAGTAGTGGTCGCTGTCGTATTGAAAGTATGTAATTTCCCCTCTGTCGCCCAGAAGCCAATAAGACCAAGCGTTACTAACAAGAGACGTTTCTGTGCTGAACTCATCGGACCCAACTCAGCAATTTGTTGATTAACGGTTGCCTTGCCCCCTTGTAAACCATCCACCTCTGGAGGTAATAATTTCAAGACCACCACAATTAATACCACCGACATAATCACTGACCATGGTAGTGCAGCAATTAACCAGTCTAACCATGCAACGCGTTGACCCAACATCTTTTCCATAAAGCCAACGGTTAATAGGTTTTGTGCTGCCGCTGTCTGAATACCAATATTCCAAACACTAATTCCTTGGGCAACGACAATCATTAAACCAGCGGCAAGATTCGAGCGTTTTGCCACACCAAAAGACGCAATAATCCCTAAAACAATAGGCAACATCGCTGCACCACGTGCTGTCGCACTAGGCACGACCAAGCTCAGGACAATAGTCACTAAAACCGTACCAATAAAAATATGTTTGGTACTCGTACCCACCAAATTCATGGTATTTAATGCAATTCGCTTATCCAAGCCAGTAAATGTCATACATGCGGCTAAAAACAAGGCTGCCGTCACCAACGCAAGCGCTGAGTTACCAAACCCAGTCAAGGCTAAATTCATCGCCGCAGACGTACCCCATAACTTATCAGGGTCAGTTACACTAGGCGACAAACCGACTAAAAAGACAATCAGACCTAAGATCATGATGGAGCTAGTTTCATAAGAAACCGCTTCGGATACCCAAACAATCACCGCAAAAACCAAAATCGCCAAAATACGATGACCCGCAACAGGCAGCCCTTCTGGTGTAGGGAGCAATAAGATTCCAATTAATGCCAATATCCCGATGATAAGCCCTAAAGGAAACTTCCCCGGTGCTAAAAACGGTTCTTTTGTCACTGTACTCATAACCGTAAGTCCTCTTGAAAAATGTTAAAAAGGGCAGGCACCCTCTGGCACCCGCCCCTCTATGTTACTCGTCAATAGCCGAAGCTATGATGACAGAATAATAACTATTATTGTTGTACAGCGTATAAGAATACTTCTACGCGACGGTTTTGTGCACGACCTTCTGGTGTACCGTTATCAGCGATTGGGTCATTGAAACCACGACCTTCTGTTGTTAAACGAGAAGCGTCAACACCTTTTGAAGATAAGTAGTTAACAACGCTGTTAGCACGGTTTACTGATAATGTTTGGTTTAATTGAGCAGAACCAGTGTTATCTGTGTGGCCGATAGTTTTAACACGCAATTGAGGAGCTTTAGCCATTTCTTCAGCTAATGCGTCTAATACTGGGTAAGAAGCCGCTTTTAATTGGTAGCTACCTGTGTCAAATGTTGCACCTTCTGGGAAGTTCACTTTTAAGCTACCGTCAGCCATTTTTGTTGTAGAAATACCTAATTGACCACCAGTTTCTTCGACTTTACCTACGATACGATCCCAGTTATAACCAGTGATAGCACCTGCCACTGCACCGATACCAGCACCAATACCCGCTGCTTTTGAAGAATCGCCAATTAACGCACCAAGACCAGCACCAATGGCTGCACCGATACCTGTACCTGTTGCTGTATTACCTGCTGTTGATGCACAACCTGCGAAAACTGAACCAGCTAATAAAACGGCCGCTAAACGAGTGTATTTCATAGAAAACCCCTTTTAAAAGATTGAGAAACCAATCTTCACGACACAGCGTGAAGTCATAGAACCATTCTAAAAAGTATTTTCGCCTTTGCCTAGAGAAAAATACCCGTTTTAAACATTTTTAACGTTTAAATTTGTAACATTTCTTGGCAATAACATGACTAATTTATAGTCCAAATGCGTCGCCAAACGAAACGTTAATTGCTCAAACTCTTGATAACCCAATGTAGGATGATTAAATTCTCGCAAGCCACCCTCTCGTGCCAATACTGTCTGTCTATCCCACCAATGCTTGAATACAGTACTATTGGCAGAAAGCGTTTCGACCAAATTTTGCACTTCAACTTGCTCAATACTCGCTGCAACATCGGCACGAAACTCAGAAACGGCTCGCATGGCACGATTGTCCCAATTAAAAACAATCTCTTGAGCACGGTTTGCTTCAAATATAAAACGTAACAAATTCGGCGATTCAGTCTGAGAGAGCCAATGTCCAAATAAATCATCAACCCTTTCATTGAAATGCAAAATATTCCATGTTTTATCCAGAATATAGGCTGGTCCAGCAATCGAGTCCACGCACGCTTGGAAGTTTAATGGCAAACTACCATGCTGTGCCTTTGTCGCATCAGGGTCAATGACATCTGCCAGTTCAAAGAGATAGGCTCTCTCCGCAGGGTTGAGATGCAATACATCAGCCAGTCGTGACCAGACATGCGCAGAGACAGAAACATTTCTCCCCTGCTCAATCCAGGTATACCATGTTACGCTGATATCACATAATAATGCCACTTCCTCACGGCGCAAACCAGGTGTACGACGACGCAAGCCCGCACTTAACCCTGCCATTTGAGGACTTACACGTGCCCTTGCTGTACGGACAAACTCACCCAGTAATTGCTTTTTACGAGAAGAGGTTTTTTGCATCATTATTCAAGCACAGAATGCAGTCTTTTCTTTGCTGTCACCTCATCAAGACCCGTACGCTGACGATAATCATCAAATTGGTCTTGACCGATATTACCGATATTAAAGTAATCAGCGGCTGGATGACTGAAATAAAAACCAGAAACACTAGACGCAGGGAACATCGCAAAGCTTTCTGTCAACATCATGCCAATTTCTTCTGGTTGCATAACATCGAACATATCGCGCATAACCGTATGCTCTGGACATGATGGATAGCCCGGCGCTGGACGGATACCTTGATATTTCTCCGCAATAATCTCATCATTGCTCAACTGCTCATCACTCACATAACCCCATAAGTCGGTACGTACACGATGGTGAAGGCACTCAGCAAACCCCTCTGCCAGACGGTCGGCAAGCGCTTTAATCATGATTAATGAATAATCATCTAAATCTTTCTCAAAGCGTTCTTCGTGGACTTGAATGCCTAGTCCACCCGTTACGGCAAACATACCAATATAGTCTTTAACGCCCGAAGACTTTGGTGCGATATAGTCAGATAGACACTTATTACGTACACCTTCGCGTTTTTTATTTTGTTGACGCACTAAATGCCATGTAAAGAGTTTTTCTGTACGTGTTTCATCGGTATAGATTTCAATATCCTCTTCATTGACTGAATTGGCAGGATAAAAAGCAACTACACCGCTAGCTGTCAACCAGCGTCCATCAATAATCTTACGCAACATCGCTTGACCGTCAGCGTAGATTTTACGCGCTTGCTCACCCACCACTTCATCATCAAGAATTTTCGGGAAACTACCTGCCAAGCCCCATGTCATAAAGAAAGGCGACCAGTCAAAGAACTTCTCAATCTCTCGTAAATCATAAGACTCAAACACTCGACGACCGATAAATTTCGGCTTCGGTGGCGTATAAGTTGACCAATCAATTGGCTCTTTATTCGCACGAGCTTCTTCAAGAGGAATAACAGGATTCGCTCGGCGATGAGCATGACGTTGACGGACGAGCTCGTATTCTTCCGTCAATTCTTTTAGGAACTGCTCTTTATTATCCGATACCAGATGAGTACACACACCCACTGAACGGCTTGCGTCAGGGACATAAATCACAGGACCTTCGTAGTTAGGTGCAATTTTCACTGCCGTATGGACACGACTAGTCGTCGCCCCACCAATCATCAGCGGAATTTTCTTCTCACGGAAATAAGGGTCGCGCTGCATTTCTGACGCCACATAAGCCATCTCTTCTAGGCTTGGTGTAATTAACCCTGATAGACCGATGATATCTGCATTGACCTCTTTAGCCTTAGCGAGAATATCAGCACAAGGCACCATCACCCCCATATTCTCAACCTCAAAGTTATTACATTGCAAGACCACCGACACAATATTCTTACCAATATCATGCACATCACCTTTTACCGTGGCAATCACAATCTTACCCTTAGCACGGACATCACCACCCGCAGCTTCAATCTGACGTTTTTCTTCTTCAATATAAGGGACAAGATGAGCTACTGCTTGCTTCATCACACGAGCTGATTTCACCACTTGTGGTAAGAACATCTTACCCTCACCAAAGAGGTCGCCCACCACATTCATACCGTCCATCAATGGCCCCTCGATGACCTCAATAGGGCGTCCACCTCGTGCCGCAATTTTTTGACGAACTTCTTCAGTATCTTCCACGATAAATTGCGTAATACCATTGACTAAACCATAGGTAAGACGCTCTTCCACAGAGAGCTCACGCCAAGCTAAGTTTTCTTCTTTTTTCTGACCTGAACCTTTGATTTGTTCGGCATATTCAACAAGACGCTCAGTAGAGGTACGCTCATCACTTGGATCAGTTTTTCCTACAGGGTCTTTACGGTTTAAGATAACATCCTCAACCAAATCTCGTGTTTTTGGGTCTAAGTCAGCATAGACACCTAGCATACCAGCATTGACAATACCCATGGTGAGACCTTCTTTAATCGCATAGTATAAGAAGACCGTATGGATAGCCTCACGCATTGCCTCATTACCACGGAATGAGAAGCTCACATTGGAAATACCGCCTGACATACGTGCATGAGGCAAGTTTTCATGAATCCACTTCACCCCTTGAATAAAGTCCACCGCATAATTATCATGCTCTTCAATCCCTGTCGCCACTGCAAAGACATTCGGGTCAAAGATAATATCCTCAGGAGGGAAATCCAACTCATCCACGAGTAAGTGATACGCCTTACCACAAATCTCTTTACGACGCTCAAGATTATCGGCTTGCCCTAGCTCATCAAAAGCCATCACTACAACTGCAGCACCATATTTACGGCATAGACGGGCGTGTTCTAAGAAAGGCTCAACCCCCTCTTTCATCGAAATAGAGTTAACAACCGGCTTACCTTGCACGCATTTAAGACCCTCTTCAAGCACCTCCCACTTAGAAGAGTCAATCATAATAGGCACTCGAGAAATATCAGGCTCAGAGGCAATCAAGTTGAGGAAACGACGCATACTTGATTTTGCGTCTAACATTGCCTCATCCATATTGATATCAATAATCTGAGCACCATTTTCTACTTGCTGACGAGCAACTGCCAATGCCTCATCAAATTTTTCTTCTTTAATCAGGCGCAAGAACATCTTTGAGCCAGTCACATTGGTACGCTCACCGACATTAACAAATAGCGTCTTATCATCGATATTGAGTGGCTCTAAACCGGATAGACGTGTTTTTACTTCGACTTCTGGAACAACACGCGCAGGTAAAGTTTCTACCGCCTCACGAATAGCTTTAATATGGTCAGGTGTCGTACCACAGCAACCACCCACCATATTGACAAAACCAGCCTCAGCAAATTCTTTTAATAATGCCGACGTATCTGCTGGTGTTTCATCAAAGCCTGTATCACTCATAGGATTTGGCAAGCCCGCATTAGGGTACACACAGAGGAAGGTATCACAGATTTTTGATAGTTCAGCAATATACGGACGCATTAAAGCAGCACCCAACGCACAGTTCAAACCAATCGTGATAGGACGTGCATGACGGATAGAGTTCCAAAATGCCTCTACCGTTTGTCCCGATAAAATACGCCCAGAAGCGTCTGTTACCGTACCAGAAATCATCACGGGCAGACGAATACCTCGCTCTTCAAAGACAGTTTCTGTTGCAAAGATTGCCGCTTTGGCATTGAGCGTATCAAAAATTGTCTCAATCAGAATTAAGTCAACACCACCGTCCAATAAACCATTTAATTGTTCGGTATAAGTACTCACCAACTCATCAAAGGTAATATTACGCGCACCTGGGTCATTAACGTCCGGAGAAATAGATGCCGTCTTAGGCTGAGGACCCAAGGCACCTGCGACAAAGCGAGGATGTTCAGGCGTACTAAATTCCTCACAGGCTTGACGAGCCAGTTTTGCAGAGGCAACATTTAGCTCATAGGCTAATTCAGGTAGCTCATAGTCACCTTGCGCCACCGAAGTCGCCCCGAAAGTATTGGTTTCAATAACATCCGCACCCGCCGCTAAGTATTGACGATGAATATCTAAAATTACATCGGGACGTGTTAGACTTAACAGCTCGTTATCACCTTTAACATCTTGATGATGTTCTACAAAACGTTGTCCGCGGAAGTCCTCTTCAGTCAGCTTATATCGCTGAATCATCGTCCCCATAGCACCGTCAAGAATTAAAATTTTGCCTTGATTAAGACGACGTGCAAATTCCGCTCCGTGGGTATAACTGTCAATAGAATAAGGTAACTTAGGATAATTCACGATAAAGTCTACTTCTGAAGATTTTTAAAGTTTTAAATTTTAACATTTAAACAACAAAAACAAGGCTTTTCCCCTTAAAAATCAAAGAGTTTTTGGCACTCCCTTTGTAAGAAAATAACTTTCAGGTAGAATGGTCGCACTTTATAAAGGTGCTTTTGACGTAGACTATGATTTACGGGGCAAGAGTAAATGGGAAACAAAGTAGTGCTGCCCCCGCAACGGTAGAGTTTTTTTGAAGAAAACGAGCCCGATCTCAGCCTTCTATAAAGCGTCCATGGCATTAGCGGACATACCCATCAACTATTGTGCGGGGTCGCACAATTTTTTATATCTCATAGTACACATGAAATTTACCCGATTACACCTAGCCCTAGCAGCTACCTTTGTGCCTGTTATCGCCTTTGCACAAGAACAAGTTACTGAATTAGAACCTATTGTTGTCACCGCTTCTCGTACGGCAGAACCCCTCAAAAATGTAGTGGGGGATGTGACCGTGATTGACAGCACAGAATTAAAACGAGAAACCAGTCCGACACTACTTGGCTTATTAGCTCGTAAACCAGGTTTACAGGTTTATGATAGCGGTGGTCCGCAAACGGTGAGTGCCATTTATACGCGCGGCGCTAATCCACAAGCAACCTTAGTGATGTTTAATGGCTTACGTATCAATGACTCCACGGCAGGCGGTACTTTATGGAATTTACTTGACCCTGCTCTGCTTAACCGTGTTGAAATTATCCGTGGTACAGCAAGCGGGCTCTATGGTTCAAATGCAATGGGCGGTGTTATCAATCTCATCACCACGCCAACCGAAACAGGTCCTCGTGATTTTAGCTTGTTTGCTAATATTGGCGGCGGCTCAAATGGTACTTTCCGTAGCAATGCTGCTATCTCTGGTGCAACTGAGAAATTTGACTACTATCTCGCTGGTGGCTATGCAACAAGTGATGGTTTTAATGCTAGCAATACGAAAAACACCTATGTCTATCATCCGGATAAAGACGGTTATGACCAAGCTTCAATCACCGGTAGTTTTGGTTATACATTTGTTCCAGGACATCGTCTAGGCGTGAGCTTCTTAAACAGTGTTAATCGTAATGAATTTGATGCAGGCAATGACCCTTGGAGTGTACAAGACGCCTATGGTTACGCTCGTCAAAAAGCTTATGGAATAACTAGCAATAATCAAATTACGGATTGGTGGGAAAGTATTATCCAAATTTCTTACGGTAAGCTACACTCTGACAACCGTACTTATGGTTCAAAATTTGAGAACCGTACAAACTTTTATAGCTGGCAAAATAACTTTAATCTAGCAGAAAACCAAACACTCTCTCTCGTCTATGAGCATACAAAAGAGCGTGCATTTAATAGTAGTGGCTTATCACAACAAAAGCGTCATACGAATGCTGTAGCGGCTCTCTATAAGGGTGATTTTAATCGCCATCATATCCAAGCTAATTTACGTCATGATAATGTTGTTGGTGTAAAAGGCAGTACTACAGGCGGTGTATCATATGCTTTTGATATCACACCAGAACTTCAAGTAGGTGCGGGCTATAGCACAGGTTTCCGAGTAGGTACCTTTGCCGATATGTATTCACCTTTGGCATGGGGTTTTCAGGGCAACCCAAATCTACGTCCAGAGAAATCTCGTAATGTAGAGTTTAACTTACGCTATAACAGCGAAGATACTCAAGTTGGTTTAACTTTATTCCAAACCAAATACAAAGACCTGATTAATACTTATGACTGCAGCACTTATCCATGCTCAACATCTAATGTGGATAAAGCCACCATCCGTGGTCTCAGCTTAGACGCGACTCAACACTTAGGTAATACCACCTTATCACTTGGTGCAGACTTCTTAAATGCCAAAGATGATACAACCGGTAATCGCCTAGTACGTCGTGCTAATCAAGTATATCGTGCAAGCGTCACTCATGAGTTTGAGCGTATGACTGTTGGAGCAGACTATCTCTTCGTGGGTCATCGTTATGATGACGCTGCCAACACTAAAGAGAAGCGTCTTGGTGGCTACGGATTGGTCAATTTACGTGCCGACTATAAAGTGGCTAAAAACTTCCAAATCCAAGCCAGTGTCAATAACGTATTTAATAAGAAGTACGAGCCTGCTTACGGCTACAATGGTCAAGGCACCAACTTCTTCTTAAACCTATCTTATCAACACTAATAGGATAACTATGGGCACTTCACGCCGCTACACGAAACTGTTGTGCTCATTGCTCGGAGCAGTGGTTTGGTCCACTGCTCTATCTGCGGAAAAGCCGACTGTTATTAGTCTTTCACCTGCAGCGACTGAGCTCATCTATGAGATGAAGCTAGATACACATCTTATTGCCGTTGACCAAAATAGCAATTTCCCCGAACAAGCAAAACAACTACCTAATATTGGAGACCCTTTTAATCCCAATATGGAGTTATTAGCTCAATTTCAGCCTGACTTGCTTATTCATTTTTCTAGGACGCAAGTACTAGACACAGCTAAAAAAACACTCAATCTCACGCTATTCCCTATGCAACCGAAAAGCATGGAAGAGCTATTTGAACAAGCCAATCAACTGGCTAGTACTCTATACCAAGACCGCTCAGCACAAATTACTCAGTGGCGACAACAATGGCAAGCCATTAATCAAAAATATAACTCATCACCCTCTGCAAACATTCAGCAAGTTTTTGTATTCCTAGGCGCTAATCCTATCTATACCTTAGGTAAAAAAGCCTTTCTGTCAAAAAGTTTGCATGCCTGTGGTGTACGCAGTTTATTTGATGAACAAGACTTTTCTTCTTTGATGGTATCAGAGGAGCAATTACTTATTACCCCCCCTGATAAAGTCTTAGCAGGTATTGCTGCCAATGAAGACTCTCAAAGCCGACGCCAACAAATTATTGAGACCTTTAAAAAACTCGGTATCCCTTTATCACAAGAGCAGGTTATTCTTGTCAATCAAGACATTCTTTTCCGCCCCTCTATTCGGTTTTTGAACTACTTACCGAGTTTATGTGAGCAGTTACAAACTCTCTAAAGAACGTTGGATAGCTTTTGCGGCAACAATCCCATCTGCCATCGAAGTCACTACACAAGGGTGCATACGATTAGCGACTTCACCCACAGCATAAATGCCACCAATGCTTGTTTGCGCGGTTTCATTATCCGTCCAAATATGACCACTTTCTTTTATTTTTAAATTTAAATGATTAAAGCCTGTCAATTGTGGTTCATAACCGTAAAACACCATAATCGTGTCATAGCGTTCGCCATTAACCGTCATATTCTCTGGGTTAAAAACATATTCACCAAGGTGTAAATGATTCGGATTAATAATGTCCAACCATTTCTGTTGTGCACGGATACTACGAGCATAAATATCCACCGACTTAACCCCTCTATCTAGAGCATAGATAGCATTTTCAAAAGCATTATCACCACCGCCCAACACGGCAACGCGCTTCATCACAAAGTCATGCATATATACATGTTTACCAGGACCTAATAAGATTTCTGGATAACGCTTTCCCTCCGGCATTTGCAAGGGTCTTTTATGACGAACACCTGTCGCAATCACTACATTGCGACCAATAATAGCGTGATTTTCACCGAATAATACTTTAAATAAGGGTGTCTCACTCTCCATATCTTCGACTCGCTGAATGTCCGTCACTGCTTGTTTTAACAATACCGGTACTCGTGCCGCCTCTAAACTGCGTTTCATCTGTACAGAGACTTCTTCGCCAGTTAAATCAGGTGCGGTCACATTCCAAGGGTCGGGAAAAGGATTAAGTGCACTCAATCCCCCCACCTCACTCGCTCTATCTACAATAACCGGTTTAAAACCCAATAAAGAAAGCCATACAGCACAAGAAGCCCCTGCTGGACCTGCTCCAATAATGACAGCATCATAGATAGTCGCATTCATACTTTTTTCTCAGAGAGTTTTTATCATCTACGCTTATTGTAGCCAATTTGCCTAGATAAAACATTACAATTTAACATTGGAATTTTAGTGCTATATCAGCCCTTATTCATACTATGTTAACGCAAAAAATCTTCTTTAACCGTTTACGCCTAGATGCTCGCATTGGTATCCTCGAACATGAGTTACGTGCAACACAAATTATCTATATCGACACCGAGCTAGATGTGACGCCTACTCGTGAAGCCGATGATCACGACATCAACACTGTGCTCGATTATCGTAAAATCCGTGAAGCCATCATCGAAGAATCTACACGTACACACGTACATCTTGTCGAGGTACTTGGCAAAATGATTACGGCACGATTGCTTCGTGAGTTCCCTGAAGTCAGTCAAGTTAAATTACGTATTAGCAAACCAGCAGCTTTCTCAGACTGTGACGCTGTTGGTATTGAGTTTCTTGCAACTCGTTAAACTATCATTATGCAAACAGATACCTTATCCGCCACCAACGAAAAGTTGCGTCAAGACAATAACAAACTAAGCAAACGTATTATCCGCGAAACCGCCAATGCCATCGTCGACTACAATATGATTGAAGACGGTGACAAGGTGATGGTCTGTCTATCGGGAGGTAAAGACTCCTATGCGATGTTAGACGTACTGATGACACTTCAAAAACGGGCACCTATTAAATTTGAATTAGTTGCAGTTAACTTAGATCAGAAACAACCAGGTTTCCCGGAAGAGGTTTTACCAAACTACCTCACTAGCATTGGTGTACCTTTTCATATCGAAAACCAAGATACGTATTCGATTGTCAAACGCCTTATTCCTGAGGGAAAGACAACTTGTTCACTTTGCTCTCGCCTACGCCGCGGTATTTTATATCGTGTGGCTGACGAGTTAGGCTGCAATAAAATTGCTTTAGGTCATCATCGTGATGATATTCTAGCAACCTTTTTCTTAAATCTGTTTTATGCGGCTAAGCTTAAAACAATGCCACCCAAACTTGTCAGCGATGATGGTAAGCATACGGTGATTCGTCCTCTTGCTTATGTGCCAGAAAAAGACCTCATCGCTTATGCTGAACTTAAACAATTCCCGATTATCCCTTGTAACCTCTGTGGTTCACAAGAAAACTTAAAGCGCAAAGAAGTCGGCAATATGTTGCGAGCATGGGAAAAAGAAAGCCCGAAAAAAGTTTGGAATATTTATAAATCCTTATCAGCCATTTCACCATCGCACCTGATGGATAGAAACCTATTTGATTTTGTCAATTTACGCCCAACAGGTATCGCAGATGAAAATGGTGATAAAGCTTTTGATGCAGAGACATTTGCAGATTACTCTCCACTTGAAGAGGACGATGATGATACGCCTCAGACAGATAATACGGTTGAGAGTAAGTTTCAAAAAGTCATCAATATTCAAAAGTTATAAATCCATTGGCTGATTAATTTAATACTTACCTCGTACCGAATATGATGAAATTTGAACAACAACTCGGTCATGCACCGCTTGGAAAAAGTAGTGAATATCCTGAAAAATATGACCCCTCATTACTGTTTCCGATTGCTCGACAAATCGGACGCGACCATCTGAGTATTCAACCTCACCCAACTTGGCAAGGTGAAGATATTTGGCGCGCCTTTGAAGTATCATGGCTCAATGCAAAAGGCAAACCAGAAATTGCTATTTTGACCTTTACGATTCCAGCAAGCTCGACTCATATTATCGAGTCTAAATCGTTTAAGCTTTATCTTAATTCTTTTAATCAAGAAAAACTTGAATGGACTGACTTACTCGCTCGTCTAGAAAAGGATTTAAGTGCTGCTGCAGGTGCGGCTGTCAGCGTCGTACGTGAGCCAGCTAATACTCACCTAGCAACATCATCTGAGCAAGCAGAACAGCCACTAGCATTACATGCGACATCTATTGACCAGCTTGATGTAGAGTGTTCTGTTTATGAGCCTACGGCAAGTCTATTAAAAGCAGACTCTTCTCGCATAGTCAAAGAAACACTCATATCAGAACTTCTCAAAAGTAACTGTCCAGTTACCTCTCAACCAGATTGGGGAACGGTGGTTATTAGCTATGAAGGCCCTGCGATTGACTATGCGGCATTACTCCAATATATTGTTTCATTTCGAGGACATAACGGTTTTCATGAGCAATGTGTCGAGCAGATTTATTGTGATATTCTTCAACAATGTAAACCGCACTCGCTGGAAGTTCATGCACGTTACACTCGACGTGGCGGATTAGATATCAACCCACGTCGGGCAAGTCCTAATTTTACCCCTGATAGCGCTAATGCGGACTACTCTCAGCGTATCCGTACACCTCGCCAATAAAGACAAATGCTCGATGAAGAACTCCCCTCATCGAGCATTTTTTACATAACCCTTAAGCTGCCTACTCACCCCAATTACGCTTTCTCGTTGTATGACCAATACCCACGTTAAAAGTATTCGTCGGATCTAAGCGTCGATAATGGTTAATCAAGGCTGCTTTTGCTAAATAGAGATGTCCTACATTATGCTCTGCTGGGTACTCTGCCCCTCTACCATCCAAAATATGCCACATTTTATGCTCCATGGCTAAAGGATCGACTCCTTTGCGCACAATATAGTCTTGGTGGAATACATGGCAGAAAAAATGCCCATAATAAAGCTTATGAATAATATCTTTATTTAACTCCTCTGGTAATTCCTCTTCCCATTCCCTATCATTGCGACGCAAAGCAATATCTAACGCGACAATATCCTCCACTTCACTTAAATGGCAATCACGATAGCGAATAGCGGCGCCCGCAATAGCAAACCGATGTAAGAATGCCTTTCTCCCCTCTTCTGCCGTACACAAGAAGAAATCACCTGTCGTATGCTCTTTAAAATATGTGCTTAAAAAATTCTGTACTTGCTCAACATCCTTTTTCTCAATACGGATAATTAAGTGGTGGGGATATAAATCACGGTAGGCATTCATCCGCTCAGGTAAGTGATTAGGAAAAAATTTCATTAAGCATTGAATAATTTTGTCACTCAATCCTTTAAGTTTAAATCTTTCTAATACACCATCAATTTTTGCTTTTGTCGCAAAAGCTTGAGGGACTTTATCTGTACCAAATTTTTCGATAAATAAAAATGTATCCTTGCCGTATTCTGCACCAATATCATAAGCTGTACGATGAATATACTCACCAGCAATCGGTAAGTTTGGCAACTCTTTTAAAAGATAGCGTCGCACAGCGGTTAAGTCATCTTGTGTCGAACTACCAATATAAAAAACTTCACTGGCGACTTTTTCAAACGTATCTAGACGTACAGCAAAAACACATACTTTACCTGCTGATCCTGATGCCTCAAATAAACGAGTAGGATCATTATTAAACCGCGCTGGCGTATTTTCATCCACTTGTTTAACATCATGCGCATAACGTTTATCTGAAGCTTGTTTTTGTGCATCGTTATCAATATCTTCCGCACTATAATCTGCAGCACTTAAACGACGTAAAATCTCCTCTGGCGTATCACCTAGCTCAATACCGAGATGATTAACCAACTCTAACTCGTTGCTTTCATTAAGGCGTGCATATAAAGCCAATTCAGTATAAGCTGGACCCCGTCGGACCAAAGCACCACCCGAATTATTGCAAATTCCCCCTAATACAGAGGCACCAATACATGAGGAACCAATTACCGAATGCGGCTCACGATTATGTGGAGCTAACGCTTTTTCGAGTTCATTTAAGGTTGCTCCCGGTAAACAAACAACTTGTTCAGCACGGTTAATCAGCTGAACCCCTTTTAAGCGAGTCGTACTTAAGATAACTACGGGTCGATCATAATCATGTCCAAAAGGTGTTGATCCCCCTGTCAAACCGGTATTAGCCGCCTGCATAATCACAATACATTGAGGAACCACTGTCTTGAGTACCTGCCATTGTTCTAATAGGTTTGCTGGCTGAACCACCGCCAAAACATCACCTGAACCATAGCGTTTCCCTTGTCGATAAAGACGCGTCTGATTGCCCTCTGTCAACACATGCTTATGCCCAACAATCTGTTTTAGTGTATCAATGATTTGTGTACTCATATGGCTAATCCCCAAAGAAAAAGTCCGAAGAACAGAAAAAGTCGGAAGAACAGACCTACATCCGCTTATTCAATCCGACTTTCTCCTTTACTTAAATGCTATGTCATTAAAAGGCTTGTGCTAATTCTTTTTCAGCTCGAACTAAACATTCACCACTAATTTCAGCGACAGATTTTACGCCTGTTAGCGTCATCGCGACACGCATCTCTTTCATCATTAAGTCAAGTAAATTCTCAACTCCCGCTTGACCCTGTGCAGCTAATGCATAGGCAAATGCACGACCGATTAAACATGTATCCGCACCCAATGCCAACATGCGAACAATATCTAAACCACTACGTACGCCAGAGTCTGCAAGAATCTTAATTTTGCCTTTTACAGCATCAGCAATAGCGGGCATAGCCGCTGCACTAGACAATACACCATCTAATTGGCGACCACCATGATTCGACACCACAATACCATCTGCACCAAAAGCCACGGCATCACGCGCATCTTCTGGATCAAGAATACCTTTAATCACCATAGGGCCTTCCCAGAAATCACGAATCCACTGTAAATCTTTCCACGAGATAGACGGATCAAAGTTAGCACCTAACCAACCAATGTAGTCCTCTAATCCTGTTGGCTTGCCCAAGTAACGGGAAATATTACCTAAATCATGTGGTTTACCATGAATCCCCACATTCCAAGCCCAGTGAGGGTAAAGGGTCGATTGTAAATAACGACGCATAGCGGCATTAGGCCCACTCATCCCTGAGTGAGCATCACGATAACGTGCCCCCGGAACAGGCATATCGACTGTAAATACCAAGGTGCTACACCCTGCCGCTTTCGCACGTTCTAGCACATTCTTCATAAAGCCACGATCGCGTAGCACATAAAGCTGAAACCACATCGGACGATTAATCGCTGGGGTTACTTCCTCAATAGGACAAACAGATACAGTGGATAAAGTAAACGGAATGCCTTTTTTATCCGCCGCTTTAGCTGCTTGCACCTCACCACGCTTAGCATACATACCTGTTAAGCCAACTGGCGCTAATGCGAGTGGCATCGATAGCTTTTCACCAAATAACTCTGTACTTGTTGTTAAATCAGACATATTTTTAAGGATACGCTGACGCAATGCAATTTTAGATAAGTCATCGACATTATTGCGTAAGGTAGCTTCATCATAAGCACCGCCGTCAATATAATGAAATAAAAAAGGAGGTAAGCGACGTTGTGCTGCTTTACGATAATCTTTTGTTGATGAAATAATCATTTTTTCAGTCCTAAAGTTTCTTTAATCTATTTTTACGCTCTTGACGAGCCTCTGCCTCATCAATTTGCTTAACTTGATCAATAACATAATGAATATGTTGCTGAACACTATTTAACGCACCATGTGCATCTTTCTGCTCAATCGCACTTAAGAGTTCGGTATGTTGCTGATTGAGCTGATTAGCCATCACCGTATCGGTGTACATCTTATGGCGTGCTAAGACGACATTATGGTGTAATAACTCAAATACATTTCTCATTAATTGAATCAGTACGACATTATGACTTGCCTCTGCTATCGCCAAATGAAAGTTTGCATCCGCATCCGCCGCACGATCTAAATCTCCGACTTGTTGATAATGTTGTAATTGCTCATACGCTGCTCGAATCATCGCTTTCTCTTCGTCTGTCGCACGAAGTGCCGCATACCAAGCTGTCCCTCCCTCTAAAACTGCCCGTGCCTCCTGCACATCAAATCGATAATCAGGGTCTTGAGATAACAGACGCCCTATCTGATTAAGATGATTATCAATTTTCCACATCTTAGGATCTTGTCTTAGAAACGTCCCTGAACCAATCTTAGTATCAATCAAGCCTTGAGCTGTTAATTGCTTAAGAAGCTCTCGTAATCTCGTCCGAGAAATAGAGAGCATTTCACAAAGCTTTCTTTCGGCAGGTAACCGTCCCCCAATTTCAATACCTTGGTCCTTAATGACTTCGCCAAGTGCGGAAATAAGAGATGTTTTTTTTGTCATATACCTGCCTTACTATGTGCAATTATTAATGAGGAATCATACCTGGCAATAAATATGCCTGTACAGTCACGATAATACCAATAATTACAGCAAAAATTAAGCTATGCTTTACAGTAAAGCGGAATAAATCAGATTCTTTGCCTACTAAACCAACCGCAGCACATGCAATCGCAATCGATTGTGGTGAAATCATCTTACCCGTCACCCCACCACTCGTATTGGCAGCGACCAATAAGACATCAGAGACACCAATTTGATGTGCTGTGGTTGCCTGTAATGCACCAAATAAAGCGTTGGCAGAAGTATCTGATCCCGTGAGGAATACACCCAACCAACCTAAGAAAGGTGAGAAAAACGTAAAAGCCTTACCTGTATGTGCTAGAGCTAATGCCAATGTCGCCGATAAGCCAGAATAATTGGCCACAAAAGCAAAAGCCAATACCATACCAATTGAAGCGATAGGAATACGTAATTCTTTTAGGGTTTCTCCAAATGTCGCTACTGCTTGCGATGGTTTCATACGAAGATAAATAATCGTTATAATCGCCGCAATTAAAATTGCCGTACCTGTTGCAGAGAACCAATCAAACTTATAAATAGCTGCATAGTTTGTCGCTTCAGTCACCACGGGTGGTAACTTTTGTACAAGATTATGTAAACCCGGTACGTCAAACTGTAAAACCATGCTTTCTAAAGGACCACCTGCCTTGAATAAGCTTTTGAAAGGTTTAATACTCCAAACAGTCACTACCGCTGTTAAGATAGCAAAAGGTGTCCATGCTTTAGCAATTTGACCTGCCGTATAAGAATGCTTAGCAGGGGTTTGTGCTGAAGTCTCTTGATCAAAACGGAAGATTGTTTTAGGTTGCCAAAATTTACATAAAATAGTAAGACTCACTAATGTAGCAATCGCTGCTGTAATATCAGGTAACTCAGGTCCTAAATACGTCGATGTTGCCCATTGAGTAATAGCAAAGGATAAACCTCCTACTAAAATCGCTGGCCACATTTCTTTAACACCGCGCCAACCATCCATAATCGCCATTAACCATACCAATACAATAGGTACAACAAATGGTAATTGATGACCCACCATTTGGCTAATAAGCATAGGGTCGATATTGGCTACCTGACCTGCCACAATGATAGGAATACCCATCGCACCGAATGCAACAGGGGCTGTATTAGCAATAAGACAAAGACCAGCAGCATAAAGCGGTTTAAAGCCTAAGCCAACTAATAATGCCGCCGTAATCGCTACAGGAGCACCAAAACCTGCCGCTCCCTCCAAGAAAGTACCGAATGCAAAACCAACTAGCAGCATTTGCATACGTTGGTCTTCGGTAAGCGATAAAATACTAGAACGAATAATATCAAATTGCCCTGTTTTGACCGAGATTTTATACAGAAATACCGCGCCAATAATAATCCAAGCGATAGGCCATAAACCATAAAAGAAACCATAAATTGCTGAGGCCAAGGCCATTCCTGTAGGCATACCATAGGCAAAAAGGGCGACTAAAATCGCTAAGATAACTGTGATTGTTCCTGCAACAATCCCTTTTAATCGGAAAACTGTTAAGGCTAAGAAAAAGAAAACAATAGGAATTAATGCGACTAAGCTAGATAGCCAAATATTTCCTAATGGATCATAGAGTTGTTGCCATTGCATATGTGTTTTGCCCTCCATGGGCATATAAAAACTATAACAAAGTGGTATTACCTTTTATTGATTATTGGTTATACCAATACTTGAAAGTTTAACATCATACGCCCATGAAGCAAGACGAGTAATTAGGGTTTTTACCTATTTTTTAGGGCATTTACTAAATAAAACAATCACTTACTTTTTAAGTAAATTGGTATGAGCAGTTTAATTAAGTGACTACGTTCAAATAAATTTAAGAAAGATATGGGTTTTATGCTTAGAGAAATTAGCAATGTGTAGAGTCAAATTTGATGATAAAAAATAAAAAGATTATTCAACATTTTTAATACAGAAATTTAATATTCTGCATTGCAGTAATGTATACTGTTATGCGGAAAACTTATAAACTCAAGGAGACAAGCATGACATTATCCAAAACACTATCCATTTTGACAGTAATAATTGGAAGCTGCCTAATCACAATAGCTAAACCAAGTCTAGCAACAACGGATTATCCTAGTAAAACTATTACAAACATTGTTCCTTTTCCTCCTGGGGGACTAACAGATATCACAGGACGAATTATTTCTGAAGCTTTAAGCAAAAAACTAAATCAGACAATAGTTATTGATAACAAATCAGGAGCAGCAGGATCTATTGGCATTTCTCAAGTCATCAGGAGCAAACCTGACGGTTATACATTAGGCAGCATTACGTCACCAGCTTTACTTGCTCCACACATACTACCTAAAGCCCCATACGACCTACGAACAGATATCAAACCTATTGGAATCGCATATATCACGCCTCTCGTATTGGTTATCAATCCAAAATATACGCCTGAAATCACTGATATGCCGTCATTAATAGCAACAGGAAAAAAAGGAAGTTTAAACTATTCAACGGGGGGATTAGCCAGCACCGCTCACCTAACAATGGAACTCATCAAAAAAGAACTCAATTTGGATATTACGCATATTCCCTTCAGAGGGAGTTCCCCTGCTGTTACTGCCATATTATCTGGAGAACTTCATTTTATGTTCTCCGATTTAGCTAGTGTATTAACACATATTAAAGCAGGAACACTCAAACCTCTTGTAGTAAGCACAACAACAAGAATTGATGAGCTTCCTGATACACCAACATTAACCGAAGTCAACATTCACTCAGCTAAAGCGGCATCATGGGGTGGCATGCTTGCTCCTAAGGCTACGCCTGATGATATTATTGATAAACTCTCTACTGCTCTAAAAGAAGTGTTAGAAGATGATAATGTTCAAAAACGCCTGAAAGCTGCTGGAGCCTATCCTCACTATGCTGATTCAAAAACAATGCAAGCAACCATTAATAGTGATACAGCAATTTGGTCAGAAGTTATAGAAGAAAACAATCTTAAACAAAACTAACGTACCTATATACACTCTATTTTTTCTCCTTTTTGCTATGTACTGAGCGTATATAGCAAAAGGAGTCCAGAATAAAAACTACCGTTTTGATGAGAAATCGTAGTCAAGCCACCCGTTTACCTGCAGAGGTACGGTTTGCAAAGGATGTTAAAAAGTTATCTGTCTTTGTTGACAAAAAAACTCCAGTCCCGAACGACACTGGCTGAAATCCCTAATTCTCGGGCTATCGTTTTTTTAGGATGAAAATGCAAAAGCCTCTCACAGGCTTGCTCTTTAATAGATACCGATATCTTCATATGTTGGACTCCTTTGTGTCCAAAATATCCCTACCAGTTTAAATGGGATAAAATAAAACACCTCTCTAGGGTTTATCTAGAGAGGTTTTTGATGTAATTAGCTTGACGATGCCCTACTTTCACAGGTGTCCACCCACTATCATCGGCGCAAAGGCGTTTCACTGTCCTGTTCGGGATGGGAAGGAGTGGTACCACCTTGCTATGGTCGTCAAGCGTAAACTTGTTGGCTTGTCTTTAGCCCTTTGGAAGAAGCACAGTGTTTTGTTCAAATGTTGGGGTTGAGATTGAGGGGGTATTAAATTGTGGCGTATCACGCTACACTCTAAGGGGTTGATGGGTAATCAACCGATAAAGTTATAGGATCAAGCCTCACGGGCAATTAGTACTGGTTAGCTACATGCATTACTGCACTTCCACACCCAGCCTATCAACGTCCTGGTCTCGAACGACCCTTTAGGGGAGATAAACTCCCGGGATACCTTATCTTCAGACGAGTTTCCCGCTTAGATGCCTTCAGCGGTTATCTCTTCCGTACTTAGCTACTCGGCAATGCCATTGGCATGACAACCGATACACCAGCGGTACGTCCACTCCGGTCCTCTCGTACTA
>JAXECN010000112.1:0-13610 GCA_034093535.1 Pelistega sp. | reverse complement strand
TATTCCGCAAGCAACAACAGCTCGATGGTGTGAGTAAGGATGTCAAAGTGCTCGATGAGATGGGTACACCTTATGAGATTCTTGATCGTCAAGGCATTCTATCTTATGAGCCGGGCTTAAATAGCACGATTAATGAGTTCGTAGGGGCTTTACGTCTACCCAATGATGAAACAGGGGATTGTTTCCTCTTTACGCAGGCATTAGCGGCTTTGGCAAAAGAAGCAGGTGTTAAATTCCGCTTTAACCATAGCATTGACCGTTTTGAATATAAAAATGGTCAAATTCAAGGTGTGTGGGTAAATGGACAATTGGAAACGGCAGACGCTTATGTCGTGGCATTGGGTTCGTATAGTACTGCTATGTTAAAGCCGATTGGTATTGATGTGCCTATCTATCCACTCAAAGGTTTTTCATTGACTATCCCAATTTCTGATGAGAGTAAAGCACCTCAATCGACCGTGTTAGATGAAACTTATAAAGTGGCGTTGACACGCTTTGATAATCGTATCCGTATGGGCGGTATGGCAGGGGTTAATGGCTTTGATTTAAGCTTAAAACAAAAATATCGCGATACCTTGCATGAGGTCTTTAATCATGTATTCCCAGGTGGCGGTAATCTGGAAGAGGCGACATTCTGGACAGGTTTGCGTCCTGCCACACCTGATGGTACACCGATTGTGGGCAAGACGCGCTATAGTAATCTTTGGATTAACTCAGGTCATGGTACATTAGGCTGGACGATGAGTTGTGGTTCAGCAAAGTATCTAGCAGATTTGATGGCGGGTGAACAACCGCAAATTAGTACAGAGGGTTTTGATTTGAGTCGTTATTCGGTGTAGTTAAACGTCATCCTATATCGATTATCTTTCTAAAAAGCCCCATAAGTGGTATCCAACTTATGGGGCTTAGTTCATTCATGTTTTTAAGGTGTGGTTAACTGTTCTTTTTCTCTCCACCTAAAGCGTCGGTGAGGTCATTAAGTAATGAATTGAGCTCACCGAACATCAGTGTCATCTCTGCATCGAAGTGTTCAATTGCATCGTCAGAGTTTAAGTTTTCTCGAGACTCAGCGAGGACCTCTAATGGCGTAACACGGCGTACATCACCTGCGTCATTTAATACAAAAGAGACGCGGTCATTCCAAGTCATCGCTAAGCGAGTGCAAGTCTTACCTGCGGTGATATGCTTAGATAGCTCATCATGTTCTGGCGAATGATTAGCATAACGAACACTAATACGAGAATCAGTCATCGATTTTAATTCGGTATCCTGATCAATTGTAAAGCTATCAGGAGCTGCCTCATCTAATAACCAACTGGTCATACAGCTTGTCGGTGATTGCTCGGTCATATAGCTGAGAATAGGTAATGGGTCGAGCACTTTGGCTAATGTACCAATCACTTCGTCTGATTTGCTACTAGCACCTGCATCAACAATCATCCAGTGATTGTCTAGGTCAAACCACACACGGGTTTCGCGATAAATGCTAAAAGCTTTTGTGCGTAGTACAGCGGTCACATCTTCTTTAATTTCTTTCATCTGTTTGCGACCGACTTTATAGCCTTGTTGTTCTTCGACTTCAGCGGCTTTTGCTTTTGCAAATTGATTGATAACTGAGGCTGGAAGGAGTTTTTTCTCTGCGACTAATTTAACGAGGTAATGACGACCGACCTTGTGTACAAGTGTGCTTTCTTCTTCAAAGAAAGGAGCCCAACCTAAATTGAGTGGTTCAGATGAAAACTGACCAGCTTGAAAGGCTTGTTTTTCTAATAGGGCTTCAAATTCTTCGCTACTAGGCTGCCACGAAGGGGATAAACGGAATACTTTTAGATTTTTAAACCACATAGAATGCTCATAAAATGAAAAGGCAAGCAATATTAGTGGGTGTGATAAATAAGCTATTGATAACAAAGCCTATTTTTAAAACACCAAAATAGTTTGCCATGTGAGTGATGGAGGTATTTTAACCATTCTTTGTCGGGATTTATACATTCTTCAATTCTGCTTGATGAAAAAAGACGAGAAAGCGACAAATGGATTAAAATGATAGGATAATTTTGTCACACTGTATAGACATACAGTATTTTTAATGGCATAATATTAGATATAGTCATTGATGTCTATGATAGTGAAGTGCTTATAGCGTCAATTAATCTAGTTTTTTAAGGGATTCCATGATGGATGATAAACAATCAAAAGCCGCGTCAGCAGAGCGTGCTAAGGCCTTATCGGCAGCACTAGCGCAAATCGAAAAACAATTCGGTAAGGGTTCGATTATGCGTTATGGGGATAATGAAGTCACTCACGATATTCAAGTCGTATCAACTGGCTCTCTTGGTCTCGATATTGCGCTAGGTGTGGGTGGTTTACCGCGTGGTCGAGTGATTGAAATCTATGGTCCTGAGTCTAGTGGTAAGACAACCTTAACACTTCAAGTTATCGCTGAGATGCAGAAAATCGGTGGAACATGTGCTTTTATTGATGCGGAACATGCCTTAGATGTACAGTATGCTTCTAAACTCGGTGTCAATCTGGCGGATTTATTGATTTCTCAGCCAGATACTGGTGAGCAGGCATTAGAGATTACTGACGCTTTAGTTCGTTCTGGTTCTGTTGATCTTATCGTGGTTGACTCGGTCGCTGCCCTAGTCCCTAAGGCGGAGATTGAGGGGGATATGGGTGATAACTTACCCGGTCTACAAGCACGTCTGATGAGCCAAGCTTTACGTAAATTGACCGCTTCAATCAAGCGCACCAACTGTATGGTTATCTTTATTAACCAAATTCGTATGAAGATTGGCGTGATGTTTGGTAGCCCAGAGACTACGACTGGTGGTAATGCGCTTAAATTCTACTCATCTGTTCGTCTTGATATTCGCCGTATTGGTTCTATCAAGAAAGGTGATGAGATTGTCGGTAACGAAACTCGTGTAAAAGTCGTGAAGAATAAGGTCGCTCCACCATTCAAACAAGTGGAATTCGATATTATGTATGGTACGGGTATCTCTCGTGAGGGTGAGATTATCGACCTCGGCGTTAAGGCGGGTATTGTCGATAAAGCGGGTGCATGGTTTAGCTATGATGGTACACGTATCGGTCAGGGCAAGGACAATGTTCGCGAATACTTACGAGACCATCCAGAGATGGCGCGTGAGATTGAGAATAAAATTCGTCAAAATATGGGTATCATCGAGATGGGTCAGACAGTAGGTCCAGAAGAGGGTGATGATATCGAAGATGATTTTATTGAAGAATAATTGATACGCTTAATTGAGTAGATAATGCTCACTTAATTGTCTAGATAATCGCACATAGTACGACTATTTTAACGTGTAAATTAGGTTGTGATTGATTATGACGAAGTCCTCATTTGAGTCATCAGGGCGTGCACCACGAGCAGACGGTTTAGATTGCTCTGGTAGCGGTAGCCAATGTATGGATATTGCCTATGATGAGCAGGATGAGGACTTTTCTTCACGCCAATTTTCTTCAGATTTAAGCCAGTCACGTTCTCAGTCTTTTTATGAGTCGCATTCCCCGTATCAATCTGAGGGGGTTAAGCTGTCCTCAGTGACTGATATACCGATGAAAACAGTCAAACCTGTCAACTTACTGGCAAAGGCAGTCGCCTTATTATCACGCCGTGAATACTCAGAACAAGAATTAAGACGTAAACTCACTAAATACACTGAGGATACGGCACAGATTGATACGGTTATTGCTCGCTTACAAAAAGAAAACTGGCAGTCTGATGAGCGTTTTGCTGAGAACTTTGTGTTATTTCGCCAACAGCGTTGGGGTAATCTGAAAATACTGCAAGCCTTGCGTCAACATCATTTATCTGCAGAGACAGTTGCTACCCTTAAGGAAAATCTGCAAGCGACAGAATTAGAGCGAGCCGTAGAGGTTTGGGAGCGTAAGTTTCATGGACAATATCCGACTTCCCCCCAAGAAAAAGCCAAGCAAATGCGATTTCTCGCCAGTCGTGGATTTAGTGCTGATGTCGTCTATAAGGTGATATCGCGTGCTCGTGAAGAGTAATTACTTCTTTTGGTTTTTAACCCATAATTCAGCATATTTTGCAAAAACGGATTGTGCTGATAATGCGGCTAGTAACAAACCATGCTTACCATCAAGAAACCCTGCTTTTAGGATATACATTTTGAGGAAACTTCCTGCTGCATGAATATAGGCGTCCCAGAGGCTGGCTTTCTTGCCTTTGGCTGCACGTTGTTCTGCCCATGCTTTAGCATAACTGCTTGATTTTGCTAGATATTGAGAGACACTCTTATAGGTGTAGTGCAAGAGATTGCCTTCGAGTTTTTGTACTGTGAAGCCTACAGGAATCATGACGCTCTCATGAACCAAGGAATCATCATATTGCGTGTCTTTGGTTCGATACAGGCGGATGACATAGTCAGGATACCAACCCGAGTGATGAATTTTTTTACCAAAAACTTCGCTGAGGCGATTAAGCTGATAAAGCGTATTGGGTTTGTCTTGTGCCACTGCATTTAAAATGGCTTGTTTGAGTTCAGGGGTCACACGCTCATCAGCATCGAGCCACAAAATATAATCGCTTTTGACATAGTGTTGCGCTAATTGACGCTGTTTGCCAAATCCTGCCCAATCGACATTGCTGTATACTTTGGCACCGTGGCTTTCGGCGATTTCTAGAGTGTTGTCTGTACTGCCAGAATCAAGGATAACAATCTCATCTACCCAGTCTTTGACCGTATTTAAGCAAAAGGCAATATCCTGTGCTTCATTTTTAACAATAAGGGCGACAGCAAGTGTTGGCATAACAAAGAATATAGAGTAGAAAGCGTTCTAAAGAAAAGTATCATTAAGATATTATTCTATAATGAAAAGCTATTATAAAAGCGTTTTTGTAGCAGAGGATTAACGAATAAATGGCAGGGCAACAAAGCATTCTCTTTGTCAATATGGCAGCTGGCTATGGTGGTGGAGAGGTTCAGACAGAGGAACTGATTAAATATATCGCTAAGGACTATCGTTGCTATTTACTCGCTCGTCGTCATAGTAAATTGGCAGCCTCTTTAAAAGCTCAACAAGTCCCTGTGCAAGTATTATCTTTATGGCAGAGTTTGCGATTAGCTTGGCGTACACCGTCTTTAGTGTTACATGCTCAAGATGGTCGCTCGGCACATATTGTTCGCTTTTTAAAGAAATTGACCGGTAAGCCTAGCCTTATCACACGACATGTGAATAATCCTTTTAAGCGGGGGGCTTCTTTAAAAGCTTATCAAGAGGCTGATAGTGTCGTGGGTGTGAGCCAACAAATCACTGAAAAATTAAAAGCAATCAATCCTCATGCTTATACGGTTTATGGCTGTATTCGACCTAGTCGAGAGAGCAGTGAGTTTGAACAACAGTATTTCTCTTCGGAGAAAACACGTTTTCGTATTGCTCATGTTGGAAATTTTCAACCGATTAAAAATCATGCGTTGACATTGGAGTTGGCAAAAAGTTTTCCTGAAATCGATTTTTATCTGGCAGGGTCAGGTGAGTTAGAGGGAGAGCTTAAACAGGCTGCCGCGGGTCTTGATAATGTCCACTTTAGCCCTTTTACACCGTTTGTGGGCAGTATCTTTAAGCATGTGGATATGCAGTTATTACCTTCTCATTTGGAGGGTTTGCCTGGTGTGATTTTAGAGGGATATCAATATCAAGTGCCTATTCTGGCTCACCGTATCGGTGGAATTCCTGAAATTGTCGAGGATGGTAAGACAGGTTTTCTGATTGAGGATAATGCCGTAGAGGGTTATAAGGCGGTATTGCGTCAATGGCTAGATGGGGCTATTCGCCTCGATGTGCTAAAAGACCATATTCGTCAGTTTAATCAGACGCATGATTTTTCAGCACAACGGATGGGGCAGGCGTATAGCCAAATCTATCAGCAATTATTAAGAAAATAACTCACGGGGTTCGCGCTTGAATAAAGCGACTAAAGATAAGACGGCAAATAAGACAAATAGTCCTAATCCCCATAAGGCATATTCGATACCGAGTAAATCAACTTTGGCATCCATACAACTAGCATAAATACCAAATAACCAGGGTACCATGCCGTCTAAGCCCGTCCACTTTGCCATAAATTGATCGGCAAAAGTCATATCACAAGAGAACATATTAGCGGCGACACTATATTGGTACCAAGCAGCTAATGCACCACCGATAGATAGCGCGAAACTGCTAAAAGCGAAAAATTTCTGCATAAAACCACTACGGAATAGATTGGCTAATAAACACACACCAGCAATGACTAAGAAGATAAAGCGCTGAAAAACACACCATGCACAAGGCTGCATATCGAGTACATGTTGAGAGAATAGGGCAAAGCCTACAGCTGCCAAACAAAATAAGGCGATAAGATTAAGAATGCGTTGAGTATTCATTTTATTTTAGCTACTTCGGTAAAAAGACTAATAACGAGGTCATGAACGCCTGCCCACAGGATTTGTACGCCCACACATAAGAGAATAAAGGCGGAGAGACGCATAAAAATCACTGTGCCATTTTGTCCTAGACGATGTAAAAACTGTGCGGCAAATCGCAAACAGAAAAAGACGGTCAATGAGACAATGCCTACACCTACCATAGTACCACTTAATGAGATGAGGGTAGGCATATTGAAATCACTATTTTGTAAGCTAGCGCCGACGGTAATTGCCGCAGCGATGGTACCCGGTCCGCAAGTGATTGGAAACGTTAGTGGGTAAAAAGCATTATTCTTGGCTTTATCGATATTATATTCAGCTTCAATAGGGTGTAAGCTTGTGTCGGGATCCTCAGCATTGAGTAGTTTCCATGCAGCGGCAATCACTAAGAGTCCCCCACCGACGCGGACGACAGAAAGTGAAATTCCCAGCATACTGAGAACGAAGTTACCGAGGAAAATCGCTGCAACAATCATCACAAAAACATTGACGGCAATGCGTTTAGAGAGCATTTTACGCGTTTGATTATTGGCACCACTGGTCATCGTCCAGAAAATCGGCGCAACGGCAGGAGGATTCAAAATCGGTAAAATCGTCGCTAAGACAAAAAGTAAGTTTGTTAGAAACAGAGAGAGCATAATATTTACTTAAGTTTAGTCAGTCGATTCAGCGTATCAAGAATATCACGTTCAAAGGCAAGTTGATGTTTTTCATTGCTTAAATGACGGCTTTCAATCATAAAGACGTCTTCTGCACGGTCGCCTAAGGTCATAATTTTCGCCATATTTAGATTAACATGATGTTTATTAAAAAGACTAGCGAGGTGATAGAGAATACCGGGGCAGTCTGTTGTCGTAATCGAGAGTAGCCACGAATCACTATACTCATCTTTGACCAGTTCAACACTCGGCACAATCGGGAAGGTGCGTGAGCGGCGAATATCGGCTCCTACCATGAGGCTTGCCGAACGATGAATATCAATATTATCGGGTAAATCGCTATTAATCGCTTTAGCCAAATTAATCTCAATCAAAGAAATAAAATCTCGTGGCTGTTGGATGAGATTAGAAGAGATAGAGAAACTATCGAGTGCATAACCATCGGTATTGGTATGGATACGGGCATCTAAAATATTGATATTGTGCTGGTGGAAGTAGGCAGCGATTTTTTCAAAGAGATTAGAGCGGTCGCGGGTAAAGACGACGACTTGAATATGATCGCTTTTATCAACTGGGCGTGCTTTGACAATGGTATCTTCGGTACTGATATGCGCATAGAGTGTACGTGTATGCCAAGCAATATCACTGGCTTCATGACGCAAGAAATAGGCAACATCCATTTTTGACCAGAAACGATCGCGTTGCTCATCGGAGAGTCCTGCCAGTTTAATAATGGCATTGGCTTGTTCTTTACGTTGTGACAAGATGGCATTGCGATCAAAGGTATCGCCATCAAAAAGGAGGGCGGTACTTTGATAGAGACTTTGGAGCAGTTGTCCTTTCCAAGCGTTCCAGACTTTTGGGCTGGTGCCACGAATATCAGCTACAGTTAGTAGATAAAGCGCAGTTAAGCGACGACGAGTTTTTACAATCTCACTAAAGGACTTAATCACTTCAGGGTCAGAGAGGTCTTTTTTCTGAGCGACATTTGACATTAATAAGTGGTTTGCGACTAAGAAGTCTAATAAGTCAGTGTCTTCTTCGCTGAGTTGATGTAATTCTGCAAACTGGCGTACATCCACAGCTCCTAAGGTAGAGTGATCGCCACCACGTCCTTTGGCAATATCATGAAAGAGTGCGGCAATATAGAGTAACCAGCTACGATCAAAGTCAGCGATAAGATTGGCTGCAAGCGGGTTTTCTTGGGCATATTCAGGCATGGTAAAGCGCCGCATATGACGGATAACCTGCAAAGTGTGCTGGTCTACGGTGTAGACATGGAATAAATCATGCTGCATTTGCCCCACAATTTTAGGCCAGATAGGGATATAGCGCGGTAGAATTTTCAGCTTAGAAAGGCGACGGAAGGTATGCACAATCCCTTGTGGCTGTTGCAGAATTGCTAAAAAAGTTGCTTGATTACGAGGGTCGGCACGGAAGTTAGCGTCAATAAGTTTGCGATTGCCCCAAATCAATCGTTGGGTACGGACACTAAAATCCTCAAGCTCGGGGTGCTGTTGTAGCACTAAAAAAGCTTTTAATAAGAGATTAGGATTTTGCTCAAAAGCGTCATCGGCACGCACATCTAATAGCTGTCCAACACTTTGGAAGTCCTCGTCCAGTTGGATAACACGCTTATCTTGTGCAGGAAAGAGATAGTCCTTAAAATTTTGCAGCATAAAATGCGTGATGAGATTGACCATGCGAGCAGCACCATAGTAGTCCTGCATAAACATCTCAGAGGGACGTTTGCCGGTTTGAGCCTTATAACCATAAACCTCAGCAAGCATAGGCTGAACATGGAAAAGCACACGGTCATCACGCTTATTATGGATAAAATGCAACTCAATACGAAAACGCTTAAAGCTTTGCTCGGTCTTACGAATTACCTCAGCTTCTTTGTCTGTCATTAAGTTAGCTTCGACCAGTGATTCCCAACCTTCTTTAAATTGATTAGAGCGTGCTAACCAGTGAATCAACTGAATATCGCGTAAAGCCCCGGGAGATTCTTTGCAGTTCGGTTCGAGTGAGTAAGGGGTGTTGTTATAACGGGTATAACGTTGCTTGAACTCGAGGTGTTTGGCTTGAAAAAAGTCTTGCGGGTCGTGATGCTCGATAAAGACGCGTTTGAGTTTGTTGACCAAGGCACGACTACCGAGGATATAACGACACTCCAGTAGACTGGTTTCAATCGTAATGTCTTTTTTGGCTTCGCTTAGGCAATCTTCAATGGTGCGGACACTGGCGCCAATATCCAAGCCCAAATCCCAAAAAGACTGTACTAAACTCTCTAAGCGAGATTTATCCTCTTCATTAGGCTCTTGTGCTAAGAGTAAGAGAATATCAATATCAGAAAAGGGATAGAGCTCTTGGCGACCATAACCGCCGACAGCACATAAAGCCGCTCCCTCGGGGAGAGGGAGGGTTTTGACCACTTCTTTAAAGCCTTTGTCGATGAGTTGCGCGTGTTTTTGTAGATAAGTATCGGCAAGCATTTTGCCTTTTTGATACTGTGCTTTTAGCTTATCTCTTTGTTCAGCAATTTGTTGGCGTATAGCAAGAAGTGGTGTGCTCATAATAGGGAATATTAGGCTTGTTAAGCAGTTTTTACAAAAGCAGGTGGTTTAGGCATATGCTCAGAAACTGTTAGAATCTCGTAACCCGTTGCTGTGACGATGAGCGTATGTTCCCATTGTGCAGATAGGCTGCGATCCTTGGTCACGACTGTCCATTTGTCAGGCATAATTTTAGTGGCATAGTGTCCTGCATTAATCATCGGTTCAATGGTAAAAGTCATCCCTTCGACCAATTTCATACCGGTATTAGGTTTACCATAGTGCAACACCATAGGATCATCATGGAAAACTTGACCAATACCGTGACCACAATAGTCGCGTACGACAGAGAAGCCTTGAGCTTGTGCGTGAGTCTGGATAGCATGACCAATATCACCTAAGGTGGCGCCCGGTTTGACTTGCTCGATACCTAGCCACATACATTCATAAGCCGTTTCTGTGAGCTTACGCGCCTGTACTGATGGTTCGCCGATATAGAACATACGGCTCGTATCGCCAAACCAACCGTCTTTAATGATGGTGATATCAATATTCATAATATCACCGTCTTTAAGTACGCGATCACCCGGAATGCCGTGACAAATTACATTATTCACAGAAGTACAAATACTGGCTGGAAAAGGCGGGTGTCCTGGAGGTCCATAGCCAATAGTTGCCGATTTGACTTTTAGGACATTATCAATATAGTCGATGACTAAACGGTCTAGCTCACCAGTGGTGACACCGGCTTTGACAAAAGGCGTGATGTAGTCCAGTGCTTTAGCAGCGTCTTGGCAAGCAGCACGCATTTTCTGGATATCTTCGGGATTTTTTAGAATTGGCATAAAACTTGAACAAATATATAAAAACAGTATATAATTATAGGCTTATTTGAATATAAGTCCAATAACTTAGGGCGAGTATTTAGATAGTTTACCTTTATTTTTAAATAGCGTGCATCGCTACATAGGGTGTTGATACTAAGAAGTCTAATATCAATACTAGCGGTGTACAAGACATAACCCTGTGGAGTCAAATATGTCATTAATGCGTCAAATGTTAGAAGCTGGTGTTCACTTCGGTCACCAAACACGTTACTGGAACCCAAAAATGGGTCAATACATTTTCGGTCAACGTAACAAAATTCACATCATCAACCTAGAAAAAACAGTTGCTAAGTACTTAGAAGCGATGAACTTCATCCGCCAAACAGCAGCTCGTGGTGGTGACGTATTATTCGTTGGTACAAAACGTTCTGCCCGCGAAATCATCGCTGCAGAAGCAACACGTGCTGGCGTTTCTTACGTAAACAACCGTTGGTTAGGTGGTATGATGACTAACTTCAAAACAGTGAAGTCTTCTATCAAACGCCTAAAAGATATGGAAGCTGCTCAAACTGACGGTAGCGTTGAGCGTTTAAGCAAAAAAGATGCGTTAATGTTCTCTCGTGATTTAGAGAAATTAAACAAATCTATCGGTGGTATCAAGGATATGAACAAACTACCAGCAGCGTTATTCGTTGTTGACGTTGGTTACCACAAAATTGCTATCCAAGAAGCACGCACACTGGGTATTCCAGTGATTGCTGTTGTGGATACTAACCACTCACCAGAAGGTGTTGATTTCGTTATCCCTGGTAACGATGACTCAGCAAAAGCGATTGAATTATACGCAGCTGGTGTTGCTAATGCGATTTTAGAAGGTCGTGAGCAAGCACTTAACGGTCTAGTAGAAGAAATCCAAGAGGGTGCAGAAGCTGCTGAATAATAGCAGACTTTAGTTTCCTTGACGGTCGGCTCTTTGGAGCCGACTGTGCTATTAATAGTCTATAATTTTAATGCATCATTTTTATGATGTTTATTTTGGCTCTTATCGTTGAGAGCTAAATCACTTAAATAAACTGGAGAAAACATGGCTGAAATTACCGCTGCAATGGTAAAAGAATTGCGTGAAAAAACTGACGCTCCTATGATGGAATGTAAAAAAGCTTTAGCTGAAGCTGAGGGCGATTTAGCACGTGCAGAAGAAATTTTACGTGTAAAACTAGGTAATAAAGCAAGTAAAGCGGCTACTCGCGTAACAGCAGAGGGTCTAATCGGTTCTTACATTGAAGGTGGCAAAGGTGCTTTAATCGAAGTTAACTGCGAAACAGACTTCGTTGCTAAAAACCCAGAATTCGTTGAATTCGTTGACGCTTTAGCGAAAAAAGTTGCTTTAGAGAACCCAGCTGATGTGGCTGCATTAAGTGCATTAGCATTAGGTGACGGTACTGTTGAAACAACACGTACAGCGTTAGTAGGTAAAATTGGTGAAAACATGACAATCCGTCGTTTCCACCGTGTAGAGACAGCTAACAAATTAGCGAGCTACAGCCACGGCGGTCGTATCGGTGTATTAGTTGAGTACAGCGGTGACGAAGAAGTTGGTAAAGATGTGGCAATGCACGTTGCTGCAACTAAACCAAAAGCATTAGACGCAGCTGGAGTACCTGCTGAGGATATCGAAAAAGAGCGTTCAGTTGCAGCTCAAAAAGCAGCTGAATCTGGTAAGCCAGCTGAAATCGTTGAGAAAATGGTTGAAGGTTCTATCGCTAAGTACCTCAAAGAAGTTTCTCTATTAAACCAACCTTTCGTTAAAAACGACAAATTAACTGTTGAACAAATGCTTAAAGAGAAGAAAGCAGCTGTTCAAAGCTTCGGTTTATTTATCGTAGGCGAAGGTATCGAGAAAGCTGTAACAGACTTCGCAGCAGAAGTTGCTTCTATGGCTAAAGCGTAATATTTATCTAATTATTACGATAGTTATTAGATTTAAAACCCATCAGGAAACTGTGAACTGACCCCCATAAGTGCTGTCCAACTTATGGGGGTCAGTTCATTTCTGAACGTTTTTTTGTTGTTCAAATCTCAACGACTTGCGGTGTTCAATTAGTGCCACATCGTATCTGGTCGAATTAAGCCAACTGCGATACCCTCAATTTCAAAGTGTTGAGAGCCATCGACAATAATAGGTTTAAAGTCGGCATTTTCCGGGTGTAGTTCGATAGTGGCACCATTTTTTTGGAAACGCTTGACGGTGACTTCTTCATCAATACGAGCGACAACAATTTGTCCATTGCGAACAGAAGATGTTTTTTTGACAGCGAGTAAATCACCGTCAAGGATACCGATATCTTTCATACTTTCGCCTTTGACCTTAAGTAGGTAATCAGGTGTGGCAGAGAAGATGGAAGGGTCTAGATGTAGGGTATTCTCATGATGCTCAATTGCATTAATTGGGTTACCTGCTGCGACACGTCCTACAACAGGTAAGCTAAGACGCGTGTCTTTAATAAGGTCAGCTGCTTGTTGAACAGTATGAGAGACTTGTTGTCCTGCCTCTTTAAGTGCGGATTTAGCTTTATTTATCAGGCTATCATCGCTATTAGGAAACACGTCAACAATAAAATCTGGATTTAAGCGAATACCACGAGAAGCACCTGGATTCAGAATGATGGCTCCCTTTTTAGTGAGGGCTTTAATATGATCTTCAGCTGCATTAGGCGATTTAAAACCGAGGTCTTTAGCAATTTCTGCTCGTGTAGGAGGAATGCCTGTGCGCTCGATAGTTTCTTTAATCAGGGTGAGGACTTCTAACTGACGTTGGGTAAGTTTTGTGCTCATGTCTATGAATAATCTGTACAAATATACAGTTATTCTAGCGGATTCTGTAGAAATTGCAAGTTTTTTGTCAGTCGCTTGTCATTAGTTGCTAACTTAATCATCAGGTTTGCTACACATTCCGCGCAGTCGCTCGAACAGAGCCTCGCTGCTGCTCGCCTAACTCGCTTTGTGCATCGAAATGTCTCCGCAAACCTTTAAGTGCTTGAGTAAACATTGTACTGCTAACAAGCAGTTATACTCTTTGGCAAACTGGCTTGGATGATAGTGCTCGTT
>JAXECN010000111.1:0-11556 GCA_034093535.1 Pelistega sp. | reverse complement strand
ATTATCATTGGCTAGCATGCCTTTGGCACAAGCTGCTGATCAGGCATTTTGTGATAGTCCATGGTTAGTGGCTGGCAAACAAATTAATGGGGAAATTAGCCATAATACTGCTGCCTTTCAAGTAGGTGTGGTATCGGTTAATCGTCAAGATAGTCAGAACTGTACTGCCACTTTAAATATTGATCTAAATACTTTTTCTAAGTTGATTATTCCAGCAGCAAGTGGTCAATTCACCTTAAATGTTCGCAATAATAATGCGCAATTGAATGGTCAGTTAAGTACCGGACCTAATACGGCTCCTTTTGCGCAATCATCTGTTGCTGTTGCTTTAAAAGGTTTATTATTTAAACCAGCCCAACAAGTGCTTGCGGGACAGTCTGTACCAGCACGTCATTATAGTGCCGATGCCAATGCGAATATGTTTTTAGCACAAGGCTTACCGAAGATGGGTGAGGCGAGTGTTAATGGCGCAAGTTTTTCTGCTGGTGCCGCACAAGTGGGACAAGCCAAAAGCCTCAATACTGCTGTGGGTCCATTAAGCTGCTTACCTATTCAGTATCAAGCAAAAGTCTCTAGTGGTGCTGTCAGTGAGAGTCTCACACGTCGTACTCGCCAAGCTGAAACGAAAACCCTAGGGGTAACTGAGTGGTATTGCCCAGACCAAGGCTTAACTATGCAGACGGATTTTCGTTATGAGGGACAAACTTATACGATGCGTATTACGAGCATCCAATAAATGTATGCTTTTATATATGATGAATACTTCACCCATGGGAAAAGTTAAAGAAGCGTAGCTTTAGAGCAAAGAAGCGATGACATCATGTAGCTTAGCAGGTGAGGTGGTTGGCGCAAAGCGGTCAACGACTTCACCTTTTTTATTGATGAGGAATTTTGTAAAGTTCCATTTGATACTGCCACCGAGTAAGCCTTTTTTCTGCTGTTTTAGCCAGGTAAAGAGAGGATGTTCTGCTGCACCATTGACATCGATTTTAGCCATCAGCGGAAAGCTAACCCCATAATTGAGCTCACAAAAAGATAAGATTTCTTCAGCGCTACCAGGTTCCTGTTGTCCAAATTGATTACATGGAAAAGCAAGAATAACTAAGCCTTTATCTTTGAATTGCTGATAAAGTGCTTCCAACTCCTTGTATTGTGGTGTGAAGCCACATTTTGAAGCAACATTTACGATGAGGACGACTTTATCTTGTAGTTCATTAAGGTAGAGGGTTTCGCCATTGTTTTTTGTTGCGGAGAATGTATAGAAAATACTCATTTTTTAGCTCTCTTTGCTGTGATTGTACAGCCCATAGAGGCACTGACAATACAGATAATAGCGATGATTTGCTGGATAGTCAGGAACTCATGCAGAACAATCGCTCCAGCAATCGCCCCAAAGGCTGGTTCTAGACTTAATAAGACGCCAAAGGTTTTGCGATCCAAAGCACGCAGTGAAATCATCTCTAAAGAGTAGGGTAAGGCGCTTGATAAAATCCCGACTACCAGACCCATCCAAAATAATTCCACTCGCCAAAGCCCCTCGAAACCAAAACTCGCTACTGCAAATGGCATAACGGTAAGTGAAGCGACAGTAATCCCTAAAGTGCTGGCTTGTCCGGGGTGAATATTTCCCATTTTTTGACCAGCAATAATATAAAATGCCCAAAAAATCGCTGCGGCAACGCAATACATCAATCCGACTGGGTCTAATGAGCTCGCCGTGGTGGCTTCATTGGGGATGAGGAATAACAGACCGACAATAACAAGCGCAATCCAGAGGAAATCAATCTTCTTACGTGAGGCAAAAAGCGCTAAACCTAAAGGGCCGCAGAATTCAATGGCAATAGCAATCCCGAGTGGAATCGTACGTAATGCCATATAAAAGAGAAAATTGAGTAAACCTAAAGAAATTCCGTAAAAAAGAATAGGGACGATATAAGCACGAGTAAACTTAAAACGCCATGGACGCCAAATAATCCATAATAAAATGGCTGAGAATGTTAGGCGATAAAATGTTGTCCCTTGGGCACCAATTTCACTAAAGAGGTTTTTAGCAAACGATGTTCCTAAGCAGAGGGAAATCATCGACGCAATAAGTGCAATCACCCCAAAAGAAAAAGGATAGGTTTTATGCGTTGCGCTCATGGCTTAAACTAGTTAGACTCCATACGTTCTTGGCGTAATGTGTAGGAACGCATTAATAACATCGCAGAAACTGGTGAAGTGATAAATAGGAATATCATAATGATGATTTCATGGAAAAATACGCGGTCATTGATATACCAAGAGATAATCACTGAAGCTGCCAATACGAATAAAGCGCCTAGTGTATTGCCCATGGTAGTTGCATGAATACGTCCCGTAAAATCAGGGAAACGTAATAAGCCCAACGAGCCTATGAGGGTAACAATGCCCCCTAAGACTAATAAAATGGCAATGATAATGCTAGGGATAAAAGGAACAGTCGTCATGGTTCAATAACCTCCCCACGCAATAAGAACTTGGCTAAAGCAGCAGTGCCAACAAAACCAAAGAGTCCAATCAGTAAAGCAATATCGTAATACCACGATGTACGAAAGAGGATACCTAGTGTCAAGATTAATAACATACAGTTCACATACATGGCATCTAATGCCCATGCACGGTCTTGCGGACTGGGTCCTTTAAACATACGAATGGTGCAGATTAAAGCACCTAAAGCAAAGCAAGCAATCGCAAAATGTGCTGCCATTGAGATATAGTTCATGGGCATTACTCAAAAATTTCTAATAGAAGTTTTTCATAGCGGTTTTTAATCGTATCAAACCATTCTGACTCTTCTTTTAGGTCTAAAACATGCAAACGTAGGATATAGTCTTTTTCTGTCAAACCAGACCAAACTGTCCCCGGGGTATAGGTAATAATGCAAGCTAAGAAAGCTAATGCATGCGGGTCACGAACATCCAGCGGAATGTAGACATAACCTGAGGTGAAGTCTTTACGGCGCCATTGTAAGATAAGCTTACCGACAGCAAAATTAGACTTAATAATATCGACAGTAACACGTCCAGCCAACACTAAAATCAACCAGATTTTACGAGGATAGGCGAGGTCAGGTCGCATACGCAGCGACAATAACACCAACACAAAGCTGGTAATGCCACCTAATAAAAACTGTCCGAAGCTGATAGAGTTGGCGAGTAATAGCCACATCAGCGTCAGCAAAACTGTCATCGGTATCCAGAAGAACATACTAATCATCTTAATGTCCTCCAAATGGGCTAGGTGCGGCACGTTTTTGTAGTACCGCCTCAATATATTGGTTAGGCTCATCAAGTGATTGTGCTGTGTAATTCATATAGGTCATCACATCACTGACAAAAATCGTAATATACAAGCAAGCACACAATAAAATAGCGATAGGGAATGCCTCACGCAAGGTGAGTTTAGGTGTGTTTAATGTACCTGAACCCCAGAATACACGAATACCTGTACGTCCAATCACAATCACCGTTGCCATCCCAGAAGCCAACATAAAGCCTACTAAAATCCAAGCATTATAGGTCGGTGAGCTTAAATCCATCTGGGTGAGGGTAATTGCTTGTGAAAGCAGGGCAAACTTCGCTAAAAAGCCAGAAAATGGGGGTAAGCCTGCCACAATGAGTACACAAGTAAAGAAGGCTAAACCTAAAAATGCCATAGATGCAGGAATAGGCACACCGACCACTTCACCTGAATAGTCAGAAGATTTGTCCTGATCAAGACCAAACGCTTCTAAAGAAACTGATAGAACGGTGTTATGTACTGCCTCAGTACGACGGATAATTTCGACTAATAAGAATGCCACCGCCAATGCAATGACGGAGCTGACTAAGTAGTATAGTGAAGGTCCTGTCAGTGCAACGCCGGGCATACCTAGCGCGGTCAATAATGTCCCTGAAGAGATGACAATACAGAAAGACACCATGCGTCCGAGATTTTTTTCAGCAAGTAGTCCCATCGTGCCATAAAAGAGAGTGCCTAGACCGATGTAGAACATCCATTCGCCACCGAAACCTGCAGGCGCACCAGTTGGTAATAATAGCGAACCCACACGTAATAAGGCGTAGACACCGACCTTGGTCATAATAGAGAACATAGCGGCCACAGGTGCGGTTGCTGAAGCATAGGCATCAGTTAACCAGAAGCTTAACGGCCAAGCAGCGGCCTTAATCAAGAATGCCGTCGCTAAGAAAGCACAGGCTGCCTCAAATAACACACGCTCATTAGCGGCGAGAATACCGGCTTTCATCCCAATATCTGCCAGATTAAGTGAGCCTGTCACCGAATAAATCATCGAAATACCGATGAGCATTAAGAAACTTCCCATCAGATTGACGACAATGTAGTGAAAGCCTGAGCTTACACGATTGACCCCTGAACCATGGAGTAACAAACCATAAGAAGCCGCTAAGAAAATCTCAAAGAAGACGAACAGATTAAATAAATCACCGGTTAAAAAGGCACCATTTAATCCCATCATAATAAATTGGAATAGGGGATGAAAATGTACCCCCGCACGATCCCATAGCGAAGTCGAGTAAATGAGGCACATCAAACCTAGACCTGCTGATAGCGCTAACATCAATGTCGATAGGCGGTCAGCGACCAAGGTAATCCCAAAAGGTGCGTCCCAGTTCCCCAGTAAATAAACGCCAATCTGATGTGTCCATTCAACCGTATCTAGCTGTCCTGTCACACCCAACATCAATAGAATCGCTAGGGCTAATTGAGCCAATGCCGATAAAATCCCTATGGTTTTATTGAGCTGACGACGTTTATCTTTTAAAAATACCATCATCGTCCCGGCAAACATAGGGACGAGTATGCTAAAAATCGGTAAATTATCCCAAAAAATCGTCATTATCTGCCTTCTCCGTCTACATGGTCAGAGCCAGTTAGACCACGTTTTGCCATAACAACGACAAGAATAAGAGCCGTCATTGCAAAACCAATCACAATGGCAGTTAATACAAGTGATTGCGGCACAGGGTCTGCGTATAGAATAGTATCTACGGGCGCATTTTTATTAATGATAGGCGGCGCACCGACAAATAGACGACCCGTACCAAAAATAAATAAATTAATCGCATATGAGAGTAGCGTAATACCAATAATGATTTGGAAAGTACGCGGACGTAGGATTAACCATACGCCAGAACCTGCCAGAATGCCAATCGCCAAGGCATAAACGATTTCCATTATTTTGCTCCTTTTGATTGACGTTGCGAACGTAAAGATTGGTGAGCTAAAGCCACTAACATAAAGGTTGACGAACCCACGACAAGGGCAAACACCCCTAAGTCAAATAAAATAACACTGGATAAATGCACATCACCAACCAGTGGGATATAAATATCACCGGCTAATGCAGTTAAGAACGGTAAGCCATAAAATAGCGGCAGTACACCAGCTAATAAAGCCATAAATAGACCTGCGGCTAACCAATTTTGCGGACGGATACGTGAACGCATCTCTACCCAGTGAATACCACTAATCATATATTGGACAATAATACCAATCGCAAAAATAACCCCTGCAATAAATCCACCACCGGGCAGATTATGTCCACGCAAGAAGAAGAATACGGTAATAAGACCAATCATCGGCATGATAAAGCGGACGAGAACATTTGGCACGAGTAGCGTACCGCGAGGTAAAGCCTCGTTTTCTTTAATCTTAGCCAAGTCTGGAGCGGCTGTTTTATCGCGTTTCTCCAAGGCGTAAAGGCTTTCTTCTGGTGGACGGAAACGACGCAATAAGGCATAGACGGTCAAGGCAACAATACCGAGTACAGTAATCTCACCATAGGTATCAAAAGCACGGAAGTCTACGAGGATGACATTGACAACATTGGTGCCACCGCCTTTAGGGAGAGCATTTTCGGTAAAGAACTTACCAATACTTGGGATAGTGTTACGAGTAGTGACCACATAGGTCAAAATAGTCATACCAAGACCGACAGCAACCGCTAAAGCAGCGTCTCGAATATGACGTAAATGTTTGACGGTTTCTTCGGTACTAGAGGTCACTTGAGCATCATTATTGCGACGTGGTAGCCAACGTAAACCTAATAATAGCAACACCACAGTCACTACTTCGATGACTAGTTGTGTGAGTGCTAAGTCTGGTGATGATAGCCAAGCAAAAGTAACGGTTGTAGCAATACCTGCGCCACCAGCAAAGACGACAGCACGGAAACGATTATATTTCGCTTGATGAGCAGCACCTACTGCACAAGCAGCCCCGACAATCCATAAAATAGCAAAAGCAATGTTGAACTTAGTACGAGGCCATTTTAGCCAGTCGTCATAGTTGAGTAGTGGAATGAGAGCAACAATAAAGGTGACCAGTACAATACAAAACATCTGTACCTGTACACGCTGTGAGGAAATGTATTCATTAACCCCAGCAGCGAAACGGTCTAGACGATTAATTAAACCATCAAAGACTTCTCGACCTTCGACATTAATTCCCAATGTATGCCCAGCATGGCTTGCCCAATAAGGACGCAATACAAAATACACTACTACGCCACCAATCAGTGCCATTGCACTCATAATCAGTGGAATATTAATACCGTGAAATACCGCTAAATCGACCTCTGGATGATGAGCGCCGAGAATAGAGGCAGTAGCCAAGGTGAGCGTAGGCTCAATAATAATCCCCGGTAAGACACCAATTAAAATACATAGACAGACTAATACTGCACTAGGGAATAACATCCATTTAGGTGGTTCATGTGGTGCACGAGGGAGGTTTTGGGCTTCAGGACCAAAGAACACTTTTAGGATAAAACGTAAAGAATACGTCACGCTAAAAGTGCTTGCCACGACGGCGAGAATAGGGAGAATATAGCGACGTGTATCGTCTAAGAATAAGGTCTCAGAAAAGAACATCTCCTTAGAAATAAAGCCATTTAATAGAGGAACACCAGCCATCGCTGCTGCCGCTACGGTCGCCAAGGTAGCTGTCAGTGGCATAGAACGGCGTAACCCGGATAGCACGGACATATCTCGCGTACCGGTTTCATGGTCAACAATCCCTGTTGCCATAAAGAGAGAAGCTTTAAAAGTGGCATGGTTAATCATATGGAATACCGCTGCAATTAAAGCGAGCTGGCTATTCATGCCTAAAAGCAGTGTGATTAAACCTAGATGACTAATTGTAGAGTAGGCGAGTACCCCTTTCATATCGTTTTGGAAAGTGGCGATATACGCACCGATAGTCAGTGACAATAGACCTGCTAAACCCACAATCCAGAACCATTGTTCAGTCATCGCTAAGACTGGCCAGAAACGTGCCAATAAGAAAACACCCGCTTTTACTAATGTCGCAGAGTGCAAATAGGCAGAAACAGGCGTAGGCGCTGCCATCGCATTGGGTAACCAAAAATGGAATGGGAATTGTGCACTTTTAGTTAAAGCACCTAGCGCAAATAATACAAGAATTAGCGTATAGTACTCATCACGGCGAATAATATCACCCGAAGAGAGAATAATACTTAACTCATATGAGCCGACAACCTGACCAATAAGCAACATCGCTGCCAATAGACAGAAACCACCACCAGCTGTGATTGTTAGTGCAATACGTGCACCACGACGAGCGTCAGGGCGGTGGTGCCAGTAAGCAATCAACATAAATGAAGAAAGCGAAGTCAGTTCCCAGAAAATAACAAGCTGGATGACATTGCCCGATAAGACAACCCCTAACATCGACCCCATAAAGGCGAGGAAAAAAGCAAAAAAACGAGGAACAGGGTCAGCCGGATCCATGTAGTAGCGTGCATAGATAACCACTAGCACGCCCATCAAAGATACTAGCAAGGCAAATAGCCAAGCAAAACCATCTAGACGAAAGACAATATTTAAATCAAGAAAGGGCAACCATTCGATTTGTTGCTCAACAATATGCCCAGAAAAAATAGCTGGCGCATACCAAATAACAATGGCGGTACAACATAAAGCGATTAGACCGGATAGCATCGCCTCCCGATTACGAGCATCTTGGGGTAGCAAACCAGCGAGAATACTACCAAAAAAAGGTAAAAGGACAAGCAAAGATAAGGTCATTTAAATCGCCACTATAAATCACAATGTTTGAAAACGCGTTTCAGTAATTTTAGCAGAATTTAAACTCAAAAAGTCCTATTTTAACTGTGAGTTTAAAAATTTTCGGCGCACCCTTGAAGAGGGTGCGTCAAAATCTTTTATTGAAATAGATAGGGTGTGTGTAGCGTATTTTTTCGGCGTGCTTCTGAAAGAAGCGCGTCAAAATTTTATTTAGAAATATAAATAGAGATAAAGAGGTTTCGGCGCACCCTCGAAGAGGGTGTGCCAAAAACAAATAAATAAGAAATTGGGTATTTGACTGGACTTTTCGGCGTGCTTCTGAAAGAAGCGTGTCAAAATTAAAACTCGCCCACTGTACCTTGGTAAAGAATTTGCCCTGTAATACTATCAGCCAGATTTGGAGAAACCGGTTCTAAGCTAATTAACAGCAAATCTCCTGTTTTTAACTGAGAGTTAGCAGCTAAAACAGTATCTTTATCACTATTGACGATACCTAGAGCACGTGTAAATCCTTGGTTATCACGGTGCCATAGTTGCAGACGTAATTGCTCACCTAAAGTTTGCTGAACAATAGGGGTAATAGTTAACTTATTATCTTGCTTTACGGTAAAACCGACTTGATTAAGTTGCGTAGCCGAATTTAAGACAGCAGCCACACGAATAGGGTTTTCCAAAGGACGAATAATCAATAAGGCGGCAATAACACCCAATAAAGCTAAGCTTGCCGCACGCCAGAAATTACGACTAATCCAGCATTTTCTGAGCGTAATCATCAGCTTATCAAAGAAGCTGATGGCATTACTTTGGTCTTGAGAGAGTTGTAACTCATCTTCAAGCTCTTGATTATCCGTATTCGTATTTTTTTCGGCAGCAACAGTCGCTTGCTTAATACGTACCCATAGCGACTCTGGTGTTTTCTCGAGAATTAACTGGTTAGTGAAGTTTAAGAACTCTTCTTCCCAAACAAAACTAATATTCTCGGCAATAGGGTCTTCTGATAATAGGGTGTTAGCCTTTTGTTGTTCTGAGTCTGTCAGGCTGCCTAATACAAATTCACCAATAAAAACAGTATGGTCATGTTTAAAAGATAAAGGTTCGCGTTTTTGGGACAGATGGCGCAAGCCTAATAAAATATTCTCTTTAAGGCGACCTAAAGGCATTTCTAGCAGGGTAGCGGTATCTGCTAAACTCTCAGCACTAAAGTAAGTCGTGATAAGAACTTTTTGTGTTTCTTCAGGCAACTCTTCAAAAACTTGATAAAACGAACCCGGTTCCATAAAGGTATGCACACCTGCATGGAGGTTCGTGCAAACATCACCTAAAACAGGATTTTCTTTTTTGTTCTCTTTAAGTGCTTGATAATTTTTACGAATAATACCATTAAGATGGTAGCGGAAAATCGCATAAATCCAACCACGAGGATGGTTCATGTTTTCATCAAAATATTTAGCATTATTCCAAATAATGTTAAAAGTCTCGACTACGGCATCTTCGGCAAACTTATAGTGATGTAAGACCTTAAAGGCAAAGGCAAGCATATAAGAGGCTTCTTGCTCATATAAGCTTTGTAAAGACTTTTTACTGCCTTTTGCAATAGCTTTTAACTCTTTTGCGTAATTAAAGACGGTTTTTTCTTGACTCATAAGATACTTACTACCAAAGTGAATTTTTCAAATTTTATACCAAAAAAATCACTTTACGGACTAAAACAGGCTTTAAAAATAGAAAACCCCTTCACATAGCAGAGAAGGGGTTGGGTGTATAAGAGATGACTACGGCTTATTTCTTTATTTCTGTTTAAGATTTAAACCTTCGATAATTGGCTGCCAAACTTCTTTTTCCTTTTGCATGAAAGCCTTAAACTCTGCAGCAGTACCTGGAATAGGGTCCATATATAAGGCACGAAGTTTCTCTTGGACCTCTGGCAACATTAAAGCATCGTAGAGGGCTTTTTGTAGTTTCGCCTGAATGGCTGGGTCTACTTGACTAGAAATAACAAAACCGTTCCATGCTTGGCTAGAAATATTTGCCACGCCTGTTTCTGATACCGTCGTGAGGTCTGGGAGAGCCGCACTACGTTTGTCACCTGCTTGAGCAAGCACATTGAGTTTGCCTTCTTTACCAAGTGACACCACAGCACCCGGAGCTAGAGTTGCAAAATGCGTATCACCAGCCAATACAGAAGCCACCGCGTCAGGTGAGCCTTTATAGTGAGAAGCTACTGCTTTAGTACCTGTTGCTTTTAATAATAATTCACTTGTTAGGTGAGAGCCTGAACCGACGCCAACAGACGCAAAGTTAAATTTATCTGGATTAGCTTTTAAGGCATCAACAAGGTCTTTAAGTGTTTTAGCGCCCGTTGCTGGTGAAGCCACAATAATATTCGGTTGTGTTGCCGCTAATGTTAGTGGGGCAAGGTCTTTTTCTGGGTCATAACCGAGGTTATCCACGATAAATTGGTTATAGACTAGAGGACCATTGATACTGAGACCAAAGGTATAACCGTCAGGATTAGCTTTAGCGATGGCTGCAGTGGCGATATTACCACCTGCACCAGGTTTGTTTTCGACAACGATAGGTTTGCCTAATGTCTTACTCGCATGCTCTGCGACTAGACGAGATACAATATCTGGATTAGAACCAGGACCAAAAGGTACTAATAGTTTTAGTTCATGCTGTGGCCAATTATCCGCTGCGGCGTGAGCAGAAGTGGCACCAAGACCTAATAGGCTGAGTCCGAGAACAAGTGCTTTTAATGATTTCTTCATAAAATTACCTTTTACTAAATATAAACTAATTGGAATTCGGTGCTTGCGGTATGGCGGCATTATCAGGTTTTATTTCCTCGGAGGGAATACCAAATAAAGCGTCATAATAAACCTTAGCGACTTTTTCATCATCAGACGAACGAGCTTTAACAAACTCATCATGCGATAAAGTACGTGACAATGCTAAAAAGCGTTGTTCACAAAGCGGAAAAATATCCTCTTCTGAGGGAGCTTGTTGATGTCGTTCTACATACATATACTGCATGCAAGTGATGACAGCTTTATGCTTATCATAATCGGTATACCCTGGCTCTAGGGGAATTTCTTGTGCAAAACTCATATTATTTAGCACTAAAAAGCCACAAAATATTAAAAACTTATTTCGCATGATTACTCTCCAAGCCCAAAATGATTGTGGCGATTTTTGCATTTATTTGCTTATCATCTGGCGATAACGTCTCATAAATATCCTTTAAAACGTATTTGTGAGAATAAGCTCTGGCAAAGTTTTCATAAATATTTTTGTTTAAAGTCAAATACTTATCTAATGGTACTTGTTTCATAAACTCACTCAGGCGAAATTGACAAAGCTGATTAATTTCATCGTTTGAGAGTGCTTTGTCCTTGCCATGGTGAACAACCGTCATACCTGAGGTAATACCGTTTTTGCAGATACTGAGTAATTCTTGTTGAATAGG
>JAXECN010000110.1:0-2995 GCA_034093535.1 Pelistega sp. | reverse complement strand
AGCGGTGTTTACTCCGAACCAGCCCTCTCTGGCTTTAAAGTTGAAGGTTATTATCGTGATCCGGGTGCACCAGCTGTTACGACCCCTGCTGCCTTACCAGAAGCCATGATTACCGAGGCCTTAAAAGCGGCTCAGCAAATTCAGTTCAATGCCGATTTAGCCAGTCGTTTTTTAGGATGCTGGCTCACCGAGCCTAATCAACTCGCCCAATTTGATTTTGCGGAAGAAGAAATCAATATCGAAGACTTACCGGCTGAAACTCTCCTGAAAACAGACCGTAAAACACGTATGGTCTACCGCGGCGATCAGCTCTTTATCAATGGAGAAGCTGTATCTATTCCTATGAACAAAGTACTCCAAGAATTAGCGGATAAACGTTGCTTATCGGCTGGCTATGCAACATCTGAAAGTGATGAAGATACTTTTGAGTTACTCCATCGTTGGATTGACGATGGTTGGTTAGTCGTCGCTTGATGAAGTCCGCTCATAGAGAGTTTGTTTAAAAACAATAGGCTCAGGATATAAACACCTGAGCCTATTTTATTTAGGTCACCACCTTATCCCAAAATCCTCAACAATAGACAATATCGCAAGAATCCTCATCAAGGTGATATTGACTCGATTACAAACGCTCTTGTAATACCGTCAAGATACGTTGCGCTGTCTCAGAGCGATCAATATTACCTGCACTGTCGCGTACCGTTACTAAAGAAAAACCATCACCTTGGCTAGAAACTTTAATAATGTATGGGACTGGCGTTTTATTACCCTTATCACCCCATAGACGAGAGATGATATTTGATGACTTACGTTTTTCTCCCGTATCCGTATCTAAATAACGTACCACATAACTACCTGATGCCGCATCTGACTGATCAATCGTAAAGCCTGCACTTGTCAATGCTTGACCTACTTGACGATAAGATGCTTCACGAGACCCTGTCAATGCTAAAGCATTTTCACCAGCGACAAAGCCAACTGCCGATGTTTGTTGGGGCTTAACCTCTTGTGGTGTTTGTACCGCAGCCTCTGCCTCTTGCTTAGAAGCACCCATATATGACATTAAACGCGATAACATAATCGCATTTAACTCTGGGTCTTCTTTGGCAGGTAACCATTTGAACTGTGTACCGTCACGATCCATTTGTGTTTCAACCATGCGCTCATGGCGGATATAAACTTCTGTTTTGCCATTAACACGCTCTAGACGTGTAGTGAAGCGTTCGCGTTCGCCGCTATCTGATACCATCTCGATAACTTTGCCCAATGTACGGCGTAGGAAGTTACCCGGAATCTTCGCACGGTTTTCTGCCCAATCGGTTTCGATAATACCTGCTTGTGGATTATCACGATTGATAGTGAAGCCCTCATTTGCCCAGAAACCTAGGACATCTTTGTAGACAGCGGTAGCGTCACGATTGACTTGTAACCAACGTGTATCGCCCGAACGCATAACTTGCATATCGGCTGATGTTGGGAGGACAGCATTCGACTGACCTTGTTTATTGGCTTGTGCCATCGCTTTATTGTAAGCGGCAGCAGAGGCTGTGCCTGTGCCATGTGTTGAATATTGCGGGTTAATTTGAGCATTTGATAAGTCTGGTGGCAATGTTAATGGCTCACCACGAACAGTACTCTTATAATCCACTGCCTCAGAAGACATCAAATCATCCCATGTGCTACATGCAGTCAATGATAGACCTACTAATAATGTAGCGCCAATACGCTTAGTTGCTTTAATACGCATTGTATAAAAATCCTTTTTAAATTAAACCCGCTTGTTTTAATGCTTCTTTAACAACTGCGACATTGGCAGCTGCCATTGGGCATAGAGGTAAACGATAACCTAATTGAGATAAACCCATCTCTGCAACTGCATATTTCACAGGAATTGGATTTGCCTCGATAAATAGTACACGATTTAGTGTGGATAACTTACCATTAAGCTCACGCACTTTAGCTAAATCACCAGCAGCCGATGCGACACATAAGTCATGCATCATACGTGGGGCGATATTTGCCGTAACCGAAATATTCGCTTGACCACCTAACATGATTAAAGCGGCAGCAGTAGGGTCATCACCTGAGTATACTTGGAAATGGTCTGGCTTATCACGCAATAACTCACCTAAGCGGCTAATGTCACCAGTGGCGTCTTTAATACCCATAATACCCGGCACTTGTGCCAGACGTAGAATCGTATCATTTGACATATTCGCTACGGTACGACCAGGGACGTTATAAAGAATAATTGGTAAGCTGGTATTTTCTGCAATGGTCTTGAAGTGTAGGTACATCCCTTCTTGGGTCGGCTTATTGTAATAAGGTACGACCGATAGACCTGCTTGTGCACCGGCTTTTTCCGCTTGTTGAGAGAGGAAAATCGCTTCTTTAGTTGAGTTAGCGCCAACACCAGCAATCACAGGGATACGACCAGCGGCATGTTCTACAGCGACACGAATTAGCTTAGTATGCTCTTCAAAATCAACCGTCGGTGATTCACCAGAAGTGCCCACGACGACCAAAGCGTCAGAACCCTCAGCTACATGCCAGTCAATCAGCTTCTTATATGCCTCATAATCAATATCACCGTTAGGTAACATCGGCGTAATCAATGCTGGAATACTGCCTGTGAATTGAGGATATTGGAAGTCATTTGCTGCCATAAGTAGTCATCCTAAAAAATAAAAACTAATAATCCACTAGTTTAATAGAAAACGTATGTAATTTAATCACATTATCCCTATAAACTAAGAAAAAGTCTGTTTCAAAAGTTTAAATCGCAGATTGCTAGATGCTAATCCCGAGTTTTTCTGGGTCGCCAGCACCGACGCGTATGACTTCGGGGGCTTTGCCAGATAGGTCAATCACGGTAGTAGGGTGAGCAGACACATCGCCTGAAACAATAATACCCTCTAATTGCCCGTTATAATCATCCACAAAATCTTCATAATCCACCAAAGGCATATCCTCTCCTTCCGGAATAATAGTAGTC
>JAXECN010000109.1:0-2282 GCA_034093535.1 Pelistega sp. | reverse complement strand
TTTGATGAGGGTTTTATTATGGCAGGAATATTGCTAAGGTTTGTTTTAGAAAACTTAGAAAGGTGATGTTGGTGGTGTTTGTTGAGTGGTAGCGTGATTATTTGCTTCACCTTGTTGACGGATAGCTGTTAGATTCTCATTAATTTTGAAGAAAATTATCCAAAGTTCACACGTAATACGAGCACCAACGATACCGGCTAATATTGTAAGAAGTCCTGCCAAGAATGATTGGTTTGCCATAACAGCAATACCTGTTAGAATAGCGAGCGCTAGAGAAAGCCAGTACAAAACGCTAATGACTTTAGGAACTAAAAAGGTATCAAAAAAGAAAATATCACGGAATTTCATAAAAATTTGTATAAAAATTAAATGGATAGGAAAGTTTATTGTATCAAATTAACATTTTCTAGTGCATTGGAGAATCGTTTTTAAATGATTGATTTCCTCAGGATTGAGGTTGTTGAGCATTCGCATGGTCAATTGTTTAAATAACTCAAATTCCTCTTTATTAAAACCCTGTAATGCTTTATTTAAAACTGTCGCTACAGTAGGCATGAGCTTTTTCGTTACTTGATTACCTTTATCTGTTAGTTTGAGATTAATAACACGGCGGTCTGTTTCACAACGAATGCGATTGATAAAGCCTTTCTTTTCTAAACGATCTAACATACGAGTCATTGCACCTGTATCTGTATTCATAATGCGCGCTACCTCTGCAGGTGTTTCGGCTTGTTTTAAATCTAAAATCACGAGGGGGCGCCACTGTGCAGCAGTTAAATCGAACTCTTTCATGCTTTCTTCTACTTGAGCCATACAGCTTTCATTAAGTAGTTTGAGAAGATAGCCTAAGTTGTTAAGAGGATTTTCTAGCTCCTCTGGACGTTCTTGATAATGATAAAAAGGCATAGTTTTATAGTAGGCTTATGGGTTCATTGCGAATGTCTACTGCCTAGGCAGTATCTGTTATGCTTATTGTAGCGAAATTTTGATAAACTCACTATATCTATTTTTTTAAGGAATTGGCATGTCGATATTAACCCAAGCAGTGCGAGTATATGAACACGGCGGTGTAGAGCAATTACGTTTAGAAGAAGTTGAAGTTCCAGCACCAGCGGCAGGAGAAATCCAGATTCAGCAGCAAGCGATTGGTTTAAATTTTATTGATATTTATTTCCGTACAGGCTTATATAAAGCACCACTACCACATGGATTAGGTTTTGAGGGGGCAGGCATTGTGACGGCAGTAGGTGAAGGTGTCACTCGTTTTAAAGAGGGTGATCGCGTCGCTTATGGTCAAAGTCCTCTTGGTGCCTATGCCAAAGTGCGTAATCTACCAGCCAAACAGGCGGTGCATTTACCCAACGGGATTGCCTTTGAAGAGGCAGCAGCAGTGATGCTTAAAGGCTTAACCGTGCAATACTTATTCCGTCAAACCTATCGTTTAACTGCGGGTGAAACTATTCTCTTTCATGCCGCAGCAGGTGGAGTGGGCTTGATTGCTTGTCAATGGGCAAAAGCATTGGGTGTAAACTTAATCGGTACTGCCTCTAGCGATGAAAAAACAGCTTTAGCAAAACAATATGGTGCATGGGAGACCATTAATTACACCACAGAGAATGTCCCTGCCCGAGTGATTGAACTCACTCAAGGCGCTAAAGTGCCAGTTGTTTATGACGGTGTGGGTAAAAGTACATGGGAAATGTCGTTGGATTGTCTACGCCCTCGCGGATTGATGGTGAGCTATGGCAATGCTTCAGGGGCAGTTACTGGCGTGGACTTGGGTATTCTTGCTGCAAAAGGTTCATTATTTGTGACACGTCCTACGGTAGGGACACATGTTGACACAGCAGAGAAAATGCAAGCCGCGGCAGATGAACTATTTGCGCATATTTTGGCGGGAAATATTAAGGTCGTCATCGACCAGACGTATCCTTTGAGTGAGGTTGCCAAGGCACAAACTGAATTGGCTGCACGCAAGACGACAGGGGCAACAGTTCTTATTCCTTAAGTGTCGTGCTTTCTGTGAGTTTTGGTGCTAGTTTGTACTATCATCGAAGCTAATCTGCCGGAGAGGTTTTTGGTCACCAAGCGAGTTTGACGAACGAATGTCTCTCCGCGTGGGCTAGTGCTCATTAGCATTGCAATGTTTATTCAAGCACTCAAGGTTTGCGGAGACGTTTCGATGCACAAAGCGAGTTAGGCGAGCGGCAGCGAGGCTCTGTTCGAGCGACTGCGCGGAATGTGTAGCAAACCTTGTTGCTATTAGCATTGGCTGTCCGAGC
>JAXECN010000108.1:0-2036 GCA_034093535.1 Pelistega sp. | reverse complement strand
TTGGCCTTTTCATCATCCATAAGATAAGTATCCTTATGAAGGATTTCTCCCTTAAGGACCTCTGCATAACAAGTCCCGCAGATTCCATACTCACAAGACGTATTCACCTTTAATCCATGCTCACGCATTATATCTGTAATGCTGACTTCTTTAGGGATGGCTAAGGTAATCCCTTGTCGTACGAATTTCACATAGAAATCAATGCCATCATCTCTATCTTCTACTGAGAATGGTGCAGTCAATTCGATAATTTGTTCAAGTGCTGTATTGTCATAAAAGTCGCGTAAAGCCACATCCTCTGCGCCTTTTAGCGCCACTTCAATCATAATTTCTTGCTTAGTAAGGTGATGTGTCACAATCGGCACTTGTCGCGCCATACCTGATGCTGTCTTGATTTCGACATAAGCATTAGGCGGTAACTCTTCAAAACGAGTAAAAGACGGCAAAAATAAACGAAATTGCTTGGTTTGCTCAGCGATTTCATTAATTTCATCAACTCTCGCTGGAATCCAACGCAAATGATTCTCTGACATAGTCGTAATTCTGATTAAGGTAAAGTCGTATTTTAATCGAAAACTAAGATTAACTTTCTCAAAAGCCTATTTTAAGCACTCGCTAAGTCAAACGAATAAAGAGAACCCCCAATACTAAAATACTCATCCCTACCCATTGGGAAGCTCGTATCGGTTTACGCGCAACACCAAACCATCCAAAACCATCGATACACAAACTTCCAAGCAATAAACCGAGTAAGATAAGCACTAACATCTGACCTACGCCAATCCAAGGAACAAGAATCACGCTCATCACCACGAAACCTGCACCAAGAACACCACCCATCCAAATCCACCAAGGTTTGCCAATCGCCTGCTTTAAACCTCTCACTTGTCGCTCTTTGATGAGTAAGATAAAAATAAGGGCTACCATCCCCACAAAAAAAGAAATAAAACTCGCTTGTACGCTAGATTGGAGTAAGTGACTCAATTGTGTATTAATAGCACTTTGCGACGCAATCATTGCCCCGCCCATCAGCGCAAATAGCCTCCACCACCAAGCAGCCATCGTAGGCGACTCATCAATAAATGATATCCGCTCTTGCGGAAATAATACCTGTCGAATACTCTGCCAAGCGACCGCGATCATAATACCTGCTAAGACTAAGACAACGCCTAGTAACTGAATAATCGTCACTGGCTTTGCAACGACATTGAATAAACCAAAATGATCGATAAGAACACCCATCATCACTTGACCAAGGATGGGAAAAATAGCCGTTTGTACCGCACCTAACTGCTGAAAAACAAGAATATTCGCACTAATCCAAAAGGCACCCAACAAGCCCCCAATCCAAAACCACCATGGGGAGGCGACAACACGATGAAATTCTGGAAAAATAGGCTCTCCTAGAATGAATAAAGCCAATGCCAATAACACTGAACCTACGGTAAAAGATACTGTACTTGCTAATAAAGGAGAGCCTACATAGATACGTAAGCGCGTATTAATGACCGTTTGAATAGCCACACCAAACCCCATTAATATGCCCAATAAAATGGCCACCACACTCTCTCCTTACCGTACAAAATAATATTTCACCGACTATACAATAAAAAACACGCCTAGGTAAACCTAGACGTGTTCAAAAATCTTACTTTTTGACTGAATAAAATTATTCAGCAGCAGCTTCTGTCACTTCTGGACGATCAACTAATTCCATGTAAGCCATAGGAGCGTTGTCACCTTGACGGAAACCCATTTTTAGAACGCGAGTGTAACCACCGTTGCGCTCTTTGTAGCGAGGACCGATTTCAGCGAATAATTTAACCACTGCATCGCGGTCACGTAGACGAGCAAATGCTAAACGCTTGTTAGCTAATGTTGGATTTTTAGCTAAAGTGATTAATGGTTCAATTACACGACGTAATTCTTTTGCTTTTGGCAATGTTGTTTTGATTGCTTCATGCTGAATTAAAGATACAGACATGTTGCGGAACATAGCCAAACGATGGCTGCTAGTACGATTTAATTTACGAAGA
>JAXECN010000107.1:0-2645 GCA_034093535.1 Pelistega sp. | reverse complement strand
TTAGTGGAGCGTTTGGCAGTAGGGTATCCTGTACAGGAGGCGGCGTGGGACACGATTTTTACAGGTTGGGATAGAGTGGCGATTGTTGAGTGGGCTAATCGCCGTCTGCGTTATACCGTCAGTCATCCGATGGATTTCTTTGTGTTGTATAACCCTCAAGGTGAAGCATGGTTTTGTGCAGAGCCTTTTGGCAATATTACCGATAGTTTTAATTTGCGTGAGCAGTTCCCTCGGATGGATATTGGTGGCTTAGACTTAGCCGTAGGTGAGCAAGTAAAAGCCCAGTTTTATTTAGAGCCTTATTTCTATTAGTAATAATCTTAGAGATAAAAAGTGCTTTTTTAGGGGGTATATTACCCTCTAATTGAGTATTTATACTGATAGTTTTTGCCCATACAATCAAGTAATCTACTACGCTTAGGTTGTAATTTTTGTTGTAAAGGATGAGATATGTTGATTAAACACCAACAAAATTTCTGGTCTGGTCTGATGTTTGTCGGGCTAGGCTTTTTCTTCGCCTATCATGCGACTAGCTATCAGATGGGTACAGCTGCTCGTATGGGGGCTGGTTATTTCCCATTCTGGTTAGGCGTTATCCTAGCACTATTAGGGGCTATTCTTGCTTTAGGTGCTTTAAAAGGTGAGGTAGACGAAGAGGCTCACGTTGGCAAATTTGACTTCGATATCTTGTTCTTGATTATCGGTTCATTAAGTGCCTTTGCATTCTTGATGAATTATTTAGGTCTTTTTATTGCACTTGTCTTTATGGTGCTTGTGAGTAGTTTAGCGAGCTATCAGTTTAGTTTAAAAGTTGCTATTGGCAATGCCATCTTCTTATTAGCCTTTACTTATTTTGCCTTTGTAAAAGGACTGGGCTTAATCTTCCCTTATTTTCCTAAGCCTGTGGAAGAGTGGACGACAGCTTCATGGATTATCGTTCCAGCGCTGATTATCGGTGCAGTATTATTAATCGTACGTCGCGTAAGAGGTTAGAGAAATGGTAGATTTATTTTCTAATTTAGCCTTAGGTTTATCAGTTGCTATTACCCCAGAAAACCTCTTATATGCTTTATTGGGGTGTTTGTTGGGTACTCTCATCGGTGTATTACCAGGGATTGGTCCTGTTCCAACAATTGCCATGCTATTACCATTGACTTATGTATTACCTCCAGTCGCTGGTTTAATTATGTTGGCAGGTATTTATTATGGTGCTCAATATGGTGGCTCGACCACGGCTATTCTGGTGGCTCTTCCGGGTGAGACATCTGCCGTGGTGACGGTGTTAGATGGACACCAGATGGCAAAACGAGGTCGTGCGGGTGCAGCGTTAGCATTAGCAGCATTAGGTTCTTTCTTTGCAGGCTGTGTGGCGACATTATTATTGGCAGGTTTTGCTCCTCCATTAGCAGAAGTTGCCTTCAAATTCGGTCCTGCTGAGTATTTCTCGCTGATGGTATTGGGCTTAATTGGTGCGGTTGTGTTAGCTTCTGGCTCATTATTAAAAGCGGTATGTATGATTATCCTAGGTCTATTACTAGGGATGATTGGTACAGACGTGAACTCTGGTGTAGCGCGCTTTGATTTTGGTATTCCAGAGCTTCAAGACGGTCTTGACTTTGCGGTTGTGGCGATGGGTGTGTTCGGTCTTGCTGAGATTATGAATAACCTTGCCCAACGTGAACAGCGTGTGGATATTACGGATAAATTGGGTTCTTTATATCCTAACCGTCAAGAGTTTAAAGAAGCAGCGCCTGCTATTGTGCGTGGTACTGCTTTGGGTTCGGCGTTAGGTATTCTGCCAGGTGGTGGCGCGGTGTTATCGGCATTTGCGTCATATACCCTAGAGAAGAAGCTCTCAAGTGAGCCACAACGTTTTGGTAAAGGTCACCCAGCCGGTTTAGCAGGCCCAGAATCTGCAAATAATGCAGCGGCACAGACTTCATTTATTCCATTATTGACACTGGGTATTCCCGGTAATGCAGTGATGGCATTGATGGTGGGTGCGATGACTATTCACAATATTCAACCAGGTCCACAAGTCATGTCTTCTCATCCAGAACTATTCTGGGGTTTGATTGTATCGATGTGGGTCGGTAACTTAATGCTAGTTATTCTGAATTTACCGTTAGTGGGTCTATGGGTCAAACTGCTTAAAGTGCCTTATCGTGTATTGTTCCCAGCCATCTTATTGTTCTGCGCTATCGGTGTATATTCACTTAACTATAATACATTCGATATTTATATGATGGGTATCTTCGGTATTATCGGTTATATCTGGTCAAAACTAAAATGTGAGGGTGCGCCTCTATTATTAGGTCTTGTGTTAGGACCGATGATGGAAGAGAATTTCCGCCGTGCACTACTATTCTCTCGTGGTGATTATACGACCTTTGTTAGTCGACCATTATCGATGGTGTTATTGTTGATGGCATTACTCCTCATCTTAATGGTAATTTCACCATCAATTCGTAAAAAACGTGAAGAAACCTTTGTTGAAGAAGACTAAAGTTTCTGCATAAAAAAGTACTAAAAATCTCTGAAAAGCGCTGGCGATTCAGAGATTTTTTTGGGGTTAAACCTGATTGTGTGATGCAACAAAAGAGCCAAAGCAATTTGAAATTGTTTTGGCTCTTTTTATTTAAGAA
>JAXECN010000106.1:0-4554 GCA_034093535.1 Pelistega sp. | reverse complement strand
CCAATCACTTTAGCGGGTGTTAAATCATCCGCACCGCTGGTATTGTCTTCTTGAGCATAGCTCGCAGACGTAAAGAAAAGGGCGCACAAAGCCCCATAGCATAGACGCTTAGTAAATGAGTACAACATGGCAATATAAATTATTATAGGTTTAGGGTATGACTATTATACCTGTAATTGTTTGAAAAAACTATATATAAATTAACGATTTATGCTTATTTTTTAAAAAAATTTTTAGGTATGAGCCAAATTTTCAAAAAAGTCTGCTTAATTTTGGAAAAATCTCATACTTAATCGTAAATATTAACTCCTTGTTTTGCTTGCAAAATGTGTTTAAAACAGCGGAGATTTTATTTATTCAGGGGTCTGAAAACTTAGAAAAAAAATGTTAAAACCAGTAAAATAGAAACTTCATTTTTCCAGCCATTTTTTAAGCGAAACTACAAAGTGACGACTTATCAATTTATCCCAGGCTCTACAGCCCTTTCTGCATTTAAATCAGAAAAACTGATTGAAGATATCCAAAGACTTGATATTCCTGTACAGCAAATTTATGCGAGCTATGAACACTATGTGTTTACAGACGGTGAATTAACCGCTGAAGAACAAGCGCAAGTTGAGCAATTGCTTAACTATGGTAAGCCTCTTCAAACCAGCGGGTCTTTGGACAATGCCTTGACATTGCGCGTTATTCCTCGTCTAGGAACAGTTTCTCCTTGGGCGAGTAAGGCGACGGATATTGCCCACAATTGTGGACTATCAAAAGTCAAACGTATTGAGCGTGGTATTGCGTATTTATTAGTGCCAGAGTCTGGTTGGTTAGGTTGCAAAAAAGTTAGCCAAGAGCAATTAAATCAAGTGGCTGATTTATTGCATGACCGTATGACCGAGTCGGTCGTGACAGCAGACTTTGACGCTGCCGTTTTAATGAATGAGTTAGAGGGTAAGCCTTTACAACAGGTGGATGTATTAGGTCAGGGGCGTGCAGCATTAGAACACGCCAATACTAATCTCGGCTTAGCCTTATCGGAAGATGAAATTGATTATTTAAATCAATCGTTTACAGATTTAGGACGTAATCCTACTGATGTTGAGTTGATGATGTTTGCACAAGCGAATAGCGAACATTGTCGCCATAAGATTTTTAATGCCTCTTGGACGATTGATGGTCAGGCACAGGACAAGACCTTATTCGGCATGATTCGTGATACGCATAAAGCACAGCCAGAAGGTACGGTTGTGGCGTATTCGGATAATGCTGCAATTATGCAAGGTCGTGCAGTGAATCGTTATTATCCAGAAGCAGGACAAGCAACAGCCTCACGCTATCAGACGAAAGAGCGTCTGACACATACGCTGATGAAAGTCGAAACTCATAATCACCCAACAGCGATTGCACCATTCCCCGGTGCAGCGACTGGTGCAGGTGGTGAGATTCGTGATGAGGGGGCGACTGGTCGTGGTTCTAAGCCAAAAGCAGGTTTAACTGGCTTTACCGTCTCAAACTTACACCTTGATGAAGCAACAGAGTCATGGGAAAGTGATTCTCATGGTATGCCGAGCCGTATTTCGACACCTTTTGATATTATGGTTCAGGGACCTATCGGTGGTGCGGCGTTTAATAATGAGTTTGGTCGTCCTAATTTATTAGGCTATTTCCGAGTGTTTGAACAGACAGTGGCTGGCAAAAAATGGGGCTACCATAAGCCTATTATGATTGCTGGCGGTTTGGGTAGTATTGATGACTCGCTCACACACAAAAACGAAATTCCAGCCGGTGCTTTATTAATTCAGCTAGGTGGTCCTGGTATGCGTATCGGTATGGGGGGCGGTGCTGCTTCTAGTATGGGCGTGGGTTCTAATACCGAGAGCTTAGACTTTGATTCAGTACAGCGTGGCAACCCTGAATTAGAGCGTCGTGCCCAAGAGGTGATTGATGCATGTTGGCGTATGCTAGACGATAACCCAATCGTAGCGATTCATGATGTGGGTGCGGGCGGTTTATCTAACGCTTTCCCTGAGTTGGTTAATGACGCAGGGCGTGGGGCGATTTTTGATTTGAAACGTGTCAATCTCGAAGAGTCTGGCATGTCAGCGGCAGAGATTTGGAGTAATGAATCTCAGGAGCGCTATGTATTATCAATTCTTCCAGAGAACTTAGCTGCTTTTGATGCGATTTGTGCACGTGAGCGTTGTCCATATTCCGTGGTGGGTATCGCGACAGAAGAGCGTGTGTTACGCGTAGTGGATGGTGAGGGCTTACCGGGTGAAGCAGGTGAGACAGCCACTCAAACAGCGACTACTGTACGTCCTGTGGATGTGCCAATTGATGTGATTTTAGGTAAGCCACCGCGTATGCACCGTGATGTGAAGCGTGTCGAGTTTACTGATAAACCTGTTGATGTAGTCGGTCTTGATTTTGATGAGATTGGTCGCAAGGTTATCCGTCACCCAACAGTGGCGAATAAAACTTTCCTTATTACGATTGGTGACCGTTCGGTAGGTGGCTTAAATGCACGCGATCAGATGGTCGGTCCATGGCAAGTGCCTGTGGCAGATTGTGCGGTAACACTAGACTCTTATGAGGGCTATACGGGGCAAGCAATGGCGATGGGTGAGCGTACGCCATTAGCGATTGTCAATGCACCAGCTTCAGGTCGTATGGCAGTGGCAGAGGCATTGACTAACTTAGCGGCTGCCGATGTACAACGTATCGAAGATATTAAATTATCAGCGAACTGGATGGCAGCGACAGGTGTAGAAGGTCAGGACGCCGCTTTATTTGATACTGTTACGGCAGTGAGTGAATTCTGCCAACAAGTCGGTCTGGCTATCCCTGTAGGTAAAGATTCTCTATCTATGCGAACCTCTTGGCAAGAGGGTGAGCAGAAACAAGAGGTGATTTCACCCGTATCTTTAATCGTGACAGCGTTTGCTAATGTTAATGACGCACGTAAGACACTCACACCGCAATTGCGTACAGACCAAGGTGATACTGTACTGATTCTAATTGACCTCGGTCAAGGTAAGAATCGTCTCGGTGGTTCTATCTTGTCGCACGTGACCAATCAGTTTGGTGATGAGGTTCCTGATTTAACTGATGCTGATTTATTACGCAAGTTCTTTGTGGCGATTCGTGCCTTAGCTCAAGATGACGCCATTTTAGCGTATCACGATCGTTCGGATGGTGGTCTATTTGCGACGGTCGCAGAGATGGCATTTGCAGGTCATACGGGTGTATCTGTCAATGTCGATATGCTGACATTTGATAGCAATAGCGCAGACTGGGGTGATTATAAGATTCGTCCTGAGCAAGTTACCGTACAACGTGACGAAAGCACCTTTAAAGCACTCTTTAATGAGGAATTAGGTGCGGTTATCCAAGTGCGTAGTAGTGATCGCGATGCAGTATTACAAGTATTGCGTGAAGCAGGCTTATCATTATGTAGTCATGTGATTGGTAGCCTCAATAATAGCGATAAGATTGAGTTCTATCGTGATGGTCGAGTGATTTTTGATTTTGCACGTGCTGATTTAGGTACAGAATGGAGCAAGGTGAGCTATGAAATTATGCGTCACCGTGATAATCCAAAAACAGCCTTAGCGGAGTTTAATCGCTGGAACGAAACTAGTGACCCAGGTATGCGTCCAAAAGTAGAGTTCAATCCACAAGAAAATATTGCAGCTCCGTATATTTCAACAGGTGCACGTCCTGCGGTAGCGATTTTACGTGAACAGGGTTGTAATAGTCATATTGAGATGGCATGGGCTTTTGATAAAGCCGGCTTTGCACCATTTGATGTTCATATGACAGACTTGATTAATGGTCGCACTAAACTTGCTGATTACCAAGGTCTTGTTGCTGTTGGTGGCTTTAGCTATGGTGATGTATTAGGTGCAGGTGAGGGCTGGGCGCGTACGATTCGCTTTAATGCACAGTTAGCTGAACAGTTTAATGACTTCTTTAATCGACAAGATGTCTTTGGCTTAGGTGTATGTAATGGTTGTCAGATGATGGCGACCTTGGCGGATATGATTCCGGGTGCATCGAATTGGCCTAAATTTACCTACAATATGTCGGCTAAATATGAAGCACGCTTATGTATGGTAGAGATTCCTGAATCGCCGTCTATCTTCTTTAATGGTATGGCTGGAACACAAGTTCCTGTAGCAGTGGCGCATGGAGAAGGCTTTGCGAATTTCAATGCACAAGGTAATGTAGATCACGTTGCGACAGCACTACGCTATGTCAATAATAATGGCATGATTACCGAAGCATATCCAGCCAATCCAAATGGTAGTATTAATGGTATCGCCGGTGTTACTACGGATGATGGTCGCTTTACCATCATGATGCCACACCCAGAGCGTGTTACACGTAATGTGATGATGTCTTGGTCACCTGAGCGTTGGGGTGAGGCGGATACTGGTGGTGATTATTCACCATGGATGCGAATGTTTATGAATGCGCGTGTGTTTTTGAAATAAAGAGGCTAATCGTTCTGTAAATACGAGCTCCCCCTACATGAGGTTTGGCAGTCGCTCAGACAGCGTG
>JAXECN010000105.1:0-9339 GCA_034093535.1 Pelistega sp. | reverse complement strand
AAGTTAGTTTGCTGTAGTGCTTGAAGTAATTCCTGAGCGCTAATCCCCTCTTGAGCGAGCATGGTGAGGGTATGCTTCAGACTAGAGGGGAGCGTCTTAGATTTTAATAAGCGTTGTTGATCGTGATCTTCTGCAATATTAGCAAGATGTAGGAAATAACTAAAGGCACGTGCCATGGTATTGGCTTCATCGTCTGATAAAGCATCTATCGCTTGGCTAAGCGCTTGGATATTCTCATCAGTAGGTTCTCGGCGTGTACGTACAGAAGCGCGTCTTAATTCTTCAATATCGTTAAATGTTTTTTCGCCTTCTGTTGAGTGAATCGCCTCACCTAATAGTTTGCCGAGTAGATAAATGTCATCGTGTAGGCTTTTATTGACTGTTTTAATCGTATTTGACATCTGAAAACTCCTCCTATATTGATTTTCTTAGTATAGGGTATTTAACAGCATAAAAGCGGAAAAAACAGACAAAAGAAATGCTTTTTTGTTCTTGTTTTAAACAAGATTTAAATACTGCATTGCAGAAATTATTATTTATAATGGAAAATATTTTTATTTTTTGAGAATTGTTTAAAAGTAATTAATATATAGATAAATTTATTCAAAAGTTATTATTATGCATTTTAATACTATTCATGACTGTTTTTTATCATCAATAAAAAGTATTTTATTTTTCTAGGTATTTCCCCTTTATTTCTGCTATGCAGAATGAAAAATCAAAAAATTGATTGACAATAAAAATGAATTCATAAAGAATGATTCCTAAGAAGAGATAAAAATAGAGGAGACAGTGCATGGAGATTTTTATGCAACAGCTTCTGAATGGGCTCACCTTAGGAAGCGTCTATAGCTTGGTTGCCTTAGGGTTGACCTTGGTGTATGGGATTTTGCATGTACCGAATTTTGCCCACGGCGCTTTTTATATGATGGGAGGCTTTGTTGCCTACTATTTAATGAGTGCTTTGGGGCTAGGATATTGGTCGGCGATGATTGGAGCCGCTATTGTGGTTGCCTTATTGTCTATGCTTTCTGAGCTTTTAGTGTTTAGTCCACTGAGTAAGGCACCTCCTTTGCACGATATGATTGCCGCTATCGGTATTATGCTTTTCTTGGAGTCTTTGGCGCAGTTATTGTGGGGTGCTGATTTCCAACGTATCCCAACACCTTATACCGAAATGGTAGATGTATTTGGTATTTCTGTTGCTCTGCAGCGGTTATTAATTATTGCGGGTGCTTTTGTCTTAGTTGGGTGTTTACATTGGTTTCTCCATCACACGATGTTGGGAGCGAGCATTATTGCGATGGCTCAAAGTAAAGAGGGAGCAAAACTGGTTGGTATTGACCCTGTACGTGTGACTTATCTGGTTTTTGCGGTTGCTGGGATATTAGCTGCTGTCGCTGCCGTTTTGTATGCCCCCATTAATCTTGTCTACCCTGCGATGGGGCAGATTGTAATCACTAAAGCTTTTGTCATTATCGTGATGGGTGGCATGGGGAGTTTTGCAGGTGCTGTGATTGGTGGATTGATTATCGGTTTTGCCGAGAGTTTTGGGGGATATTATATTTCACCAGACTATAAGGATATCATTGCATTCCTTATTCTAGTCTTAGTGTTATCAGTACGTCCAGAGGGATTGTTTTCAAAGGGGATGAGATAAATGAGTCAGAAACAATCAACAGGAAATATCTCAAAGGGTTGGTGGCTCGCCTTAGTCATCGCTGTTGTCTTTCCCTTTGTCTCGGCAAATGAATATTATTTATCCGTCGCTATTTTGGCATTGATTTATGCCATCGCTGCTTTGGGGCTTAACTTACTGACAGGATATACCGGTCAATTTAATTTAGCTCATGGTGGCTTTATGGCGATTGGTGCTTATGCAGTAGGCATTTTGACGGTGGATTATGAATGGTCATTCTGGAGTGCATTTATCGTTGCGGTGATGGTGACGATGGCCATTGGTTTATTAGTTGGCTGGATTTCTCTTCGTTTAAAGGGTCATTTTTTCTCGATTTTTACTCTCTGTGTGAGTTACATCATTTTCTTACTTATCGAAAAGTGGGATAGCCTCACTCATGGTGTGGTGGGGATTATGAATGTACCTGCTCCAGAATTAGGGAATCTAGATTTTTATAGTGAAAGCACACAGTATTACTTGGTGTTATCTTGTTTGGTGATTGGTGTATGGTTAATGCATCGTTTAACACGATCTCTGGTTGGACGTAGTTTTATTGCCATCAAGAATAGTGACTCTTTAGCAGAAGCGCTAGGGATTAATTTAATGCGTACTAAAGTCCTATCTTTTGTCATTTCAGTGGCTTATGCTGCGGTAGCAGGAGGGCTTTATGCAGGTTATGTACGCTTTTTAGGTCCAGATATGGCATATGTATCTACCACTTTTAATATTGTGATGTTCGTATTAGTCGGTGGTCTGGGGACGCTCGCAGGTCCAATTATTGGTGCATTACTCTTATCTAGTTTGACGCAATCACTACAGTTCTTAGCAGATTACCGTATGTTGGTTTTCGGTCCTTTATTGATTGTAGTACTCATTTTTGTTCCCTCAGGTATTGTTGGTCTTTGGCGTAAGTTGACGCAGAAGAAGGCAGCAGAATAGGTCAGATTCAGGGAGAAAAGTCATGTTGCAGATTGATCACTTAAGCAAAAAATTTGGTGGCTTGACCGCTGTTAATGATGTGTCCGTCTCTGTTGAGCCAGGGACAATTACCGCTATTATTGGTCCAAACGGTGCAGGCAAGACAACCTTCTTTAATTTGGTGAGCGGTGCTATTCAGCCGAGCTCTGGCAGTGTGAAACTTAATGGTATTGAGATGGCAGGTTTGCGAGCTGATCAGATTGCACGGTATGGTGTGGCGAGAACTTTCCAAACTACGCATTTATTTGAGCAAGCGACCGTATTAGATAATTTGATTGTCGGACATCGCTTACGTACCAAATCAGGTTTTTGGGATGTGGTATTTAATACACCACGCTTACGACGAGAAGAGGCTATTTGCCGTGAAAAAGCCGAGCAGGCTTTAGATTTTGTAGGTCTATCTCATCGAGCTAATAGCTTGGCAGCAGATATTACCCAAGAGGAAAAAAAGCGGGTAGCATTTGCCTTGGCATTGACGACGGATCCTCAAATTTTATTGCTGGATGAGCCTGCTGGTGGCGTCAATCCAGAGGAAACTATTGGTTTGGCAAAACTGATACGAAAACTTGTGGAGCATGGAAAAACCGTCTGTTTGGTTGAGCATAAGATGGATATGATTATGAGCCTTGCCGATAAAATTCTGGTTTTGCATCATGGTCAAAAATTAGCGGAGGGAAGCCCGACAGAAATTCGCCAGAACGAGGCGGTGATTGAGGCTTATTTAGGAGTAGAGCATGCTGAAAATTGATAATGTCTCTTTAAAGTATGGTGCATTTCATGCCTTAAACCAAGTATCGTTGCATGCTGATCAGGGTGAGCTGATTGTGCTTTTGGGAGCAAATGGTGCAGGCAAAAGCTCTTTGTTCTTGGCGATTAGCGGTGTGCATAGGATTGCAGAAGGGCAAATGCTTTATCAAGGTGAAAATATCGCAAAATGGAGTCCTCCAAAAATTGTTGCGAGTGGTTTGGTGCATTGCCCAGAGGGTCGTAAGCTTTTTCCGGGAATGAGTGTTTATAAAAATTTGCAGCTAGGTGGATATGTTCACAAAAGAGATAAGCGCGGTATTGAGCAGAGCATTGATGAGGTGTTTGCTCTTTTTCCGATTCTCAAAGAAAAACAACATCAGATGGCGGGTTCTTTGTCAGGAGGGCAGCAACAGATGGTGGCGATTGGTAGAGCCTTGGTTAGTCGCCCAAAAGTGTTGTTATTAGATGAGCCATCTTTAGGTCTTGCTCCTTTGGTAGTGAAGCAGATGTTTGAAGTTATTCAACGTATTAATGCTCAAGGCACAACGATACTATTAGCAGAGCAAAATGCTTATTCAGCGTTAAGTATTTGCCATCGTGCCTATGTGATGGAGGGAGGTAAGGTGGTCTTAGAGGGGGATAAGGCATCATTATTAAGTAATGAGGAAGTAAGAAAAGCCTATCTAGGAGCTTAATTTTAATTATGGAGACAGCGATGAAAAGATTAAAAAATATCATCAATAAGTATGTGGGTGCAGGTCTTGTAGCGGGACTGATGGGATTGTCGGCTTCATCGGTTATGGCACAAGAAGTGATTAATATTGGGTTTTCCGGACCTTTAAGTGGTGCGGCTTCACTCTATGGTAAGAATGTCCTTTATGGTATGGAAACAGGTGTGGAGGATGTTAATAAAAAGGGGATTACCATTGATGGGAAGACCTATCACTTTAAAGTGGTGGCTTTAGATGATAAATATGCACCATCGGAAACAGCGGTGAATGCTCGTCGTCTGGTACAGGAAAATAAATCTCAATTTATTTTTGTGCCACATTCAGGAGGGACATTTGCTTTACAGACCTTTAATGTGCGTAGTAATTTTCTTATTTTGTCATTTAGTAGTTTAAAAGCTGTTCTGGAGAAAAAGAATCCGCTCACTGTCCGTATTCCAGAAGCTTATGAGCGTTATTTCCCGACCTTTATTAAATTCCAAATGGAAAAATACGGTAAGAAGTTGGGAATTGCCACAACCAATAGTGACTATGGGCGTACTTTCTCAAAAGATTTTGAAGCAGCATGGAAGGCTGCTGGTGGAGAAGTGGTCGCAAATAATCTGATGGCCTATAACACCTCGGCAGACTTTTATAGTGGTTTGGGGCGTATCTTAGATTCTAAACCTGATGTCTTGTTGATTGGTGGTCCGTCTGAACCGACTGCATTAGTTGCCAAACAGGCACGAGAGTTAGGCTTTAAAGGTGGTTTTATTCTCACTGATCAAGCCAAGCTTAATGAGATGGAGCGTGTATTAGGCGATTACTCCTTATTAGAGGGTGCTTTGGGTGTGTTGCCGGTCATTCCAGAAATTCGCCCAGAGTCTATTCCTTTTATGGATGAGTTTGTAAAGAATCATCCATCTATGCAAGGTCGAGCTTTTAGTAGTGATATTACGTTGAATTACGCCATGATTCGTATCCTCGCCAATGCGATGGAGTTGGCTAATAGCAAAGATGATTTAAAAGCGATTATGGGTAAATTGGACGAGGCAGTGAAGAAGCTAGAGCCTCACTATAATCCGATTCAAATTAGTGGCTATCAGAACGGCAGCTTAGTCTATAACTCTTCTGTGGCAATGGTAGAAAATGGAAAATTAGTTCGTCATAGTTTGGTGCGTGGAGAGTAAGCAATGAAAGCATTAATGTGTCATCAATTTGGTCCTATCGATGATTTACAGGTAGAGGAGGTTTCCTCTTTGGAGCCGCAAGCACATGAAGTCATTGTGCGTGTTGAAGCCGCTTCCGTGAATTTTCCAGATGCATTGATTGTCCAAGGCTTTTATCAAATTAAACCGTCTTTTCCTTTTTCTCCTGGAGCTGAGTTATCAGGTGAGATTATTAAAGTCGGTAGCGCGGTAGAGGGTTGGGCTGTAGGTGATCGCATTATCGCCTCTTGTGGGTATGGTGCTTTTTCACAAGAGTGTCGGGTCGATGCATCACGACTAATCTCATTGCCTGATGAGATGTCGCCTGATTTAGGGGCAGCATTTGTGATGACTTATGGCACATCATTGCATGCCCTAAAAGACTGTGCCGCATTGCAAGCTGGGGAAACTTTATTAGTACTTGGTGCTGCGGGTGGTGTTGGTCTTGCTGCTATTGAGATTGCTAAGCAGATGGGGGCTAAAGTCATCGCTGCCGCTTCTAGCGAAGAAAAACGTCAATTATGTTTAGAGGTGGGTGCCGATGCTGTTGTAGACTACACGCAAGATAATTGGCGTAAACAGGTAGAGGCACTTACCGATGGTAAGGGTGTTAATGTTGTTTATGATGCAGTCGGAGGTAGTTATAGCGAAACTGCATTGCGTACCTTATCTTGGCGTGGTCGTTTTTTAGTGGTGGGTTTTGCGGCAGGGAAGATTCCTCATATTCCATTGAATCTAGCTTTGTTGAGTGAGCGTAAAATTCTAGGTGTTTTCTGGGGGCAAGCAGTACGTTTGAATCCTCAGCAACATCAGGAAAATATGGCGTTGTTAGTGGATTGGTTTAAACAAGGGAAAATTAAGCCTGTCGTCACACAACAAGTGCCGCTGTCGCAAGCTAAACAAGCTATTCAGGATTTAGCTGATCGTAAAATTAAAGGAAAGGTCGTGGTTTTACCACAGGCATAACCTTTCCTCATCGCCCCAACTAAGCAACATCTATTAATATTCCGTTGGTGAGTTGGGGCACCACAGAGTAGATATCTTTTTGAGCAATAAAATCGACTTCTTTTTGTTCACCCTTGGCAATCAAGCGTTTACCTACACGAGAGTTATATAAGCAGTCTTTGACATCTGCTCCTAAGTAATATTGCCAAGCTGCTGTGGCACTATCTGTCAGCGTAAATTGTTCTCTGGGTAGTAGAGAAATCAGGTAACCTGCACCATAGAAATCTTCCATATTAAATGAGTTACGCGAGCCAGAACAAACAATAATAAAGGTAGTGTCTGGGTATCGCTCCAGAGCGTGGGTGATGACCGCTTTTGCATTTAATAGAGAAACAGCATAAACGGCTTGTGCAGTTTGGCTATTTAATAAAGCAACTGTCCCATTGGTGGTGGCATAAACTAGTGTCGCTTGCTGATGTTGCATAATGCTAATGGGTGTAGCGGAACTAAAGCCTTGAAGAGTTTCTGCGTTCAGTTCTCCTGCGAGAGCATACTCATCAGGGGGAAGTGTGTTGGCAATGCGGATAGCTTGATCACCATTAAGTGCTGGAATAACACGTTTGGTGTGGTTGGCAAGTGCTGCACTAATACTCGAAGTCGCACAGAGAATATCAAGTACAAAGGCAACTTTCCCTGTTAATAGAGAGGGGTCGATATCCTCTTTTTTTAAGACAACATGTAAGCTAGGTTTGTTAGCTGTATCACTCATGATGGGACTTTCTCCGTCAGAGCAAAGGTTCCCGAAGCATGAAAGACTTTTTTCTCACCAGAGAAAATATCACAGTCAATAAAAGCAATGCGACGTCCAATACGATGAATAATTGGTTTGGCATAAATAAATTCACCGGGTTTGGCAAGACTGATGAATTGGCTATTCATGGCTAAGGTGAGGTATTGCTTAGTCCAGTTGGATTGATGTGTTAGAGCTCGCCCCATCGCATTGTCAGCCAATAATAATAAGATTCCTCCATGGGGTACATCGAGCTGATTGAGATGTTTTTCTTCTAATAAAAGACCTAGTCCCATGGTGCCGTCTGCAAATACTTTTTCATACATAGGACCACAAAGCTGGACAAAGCGACTGCGAGTCTCAAAAGGGGTAAATCCCTCAGGAATGCCTGTTGAGGAATTAGGTGGTGAATGGGGATCTAGACTCATAAAAATCTCCTATTTCTTATAGTATTTTCTGCATAGCAAAATTATATTCTATATATTTTATTTGAATATTAGAAAATTCCCCAATAAAAGCTACTTTACTTCACTTGAATATCTCTATATTATTTAAAAAATAGAAATTATTTCCGCTAAACGGAATATTAGATAAAGTAATGAATCTGAGAAAGTTCATTATGTTCACCAATGGAGATAGATATGACAGAAGCCGTTATTGTTTCAACTGCACGTACAGGTTTAGCGAAGTCTTGGAAAGGGGCATTTAATATGACTCATGGTGCGACTCTAGGTGCTCATGCTGTGAAGCATGCTGTCGCACGAGCAGGTATTGACCCTGCAGAAGTTGAAGATGTCATTATGGGAGCAAGTTTGCTTGAAGGTACGACTGGTGGCAATATTGCCCGTGCCGTAGCGATTCGTGCAGGTCTGCCGGTAACGACAGCGGGTGTAAGTATTAATCGATTTTGCTCATCGGGGTTACAGGCGATTGCGATGGCAGCAAACCGTATTATGGTTGAGCAAGTGCCTATTATGGTGGCAGGTGGCTTAGAAAGCATTTCATGTGTGCAAAACCAGAAAAATGCCCATATGAACCGAGACCCTTGGATTGAAGAGCATAAACCTGAGCTGTATTGGAGTATGTTGCAGACTGCAGAAAATGTGGCTAAACGCTATAACATCAGTAAAGAAGCTCAAGATGAATATGGTGTGCGTAGCCAGTTGCGTGCTGCCGCTGCCCAAAAAGCAGGTCTTTTTGATCAAGAAATTGTCCCAATGACTACCACCATGGGGATTTTTGATAAAGAAAAAGGTCTGGTAGGTACTAAAGAAGTGACTATTTCAGCTGACGAGGGTATCCGCCCTGATACAACGATTGAAGGTGTTTCAACGATTCGATCGGCTTTACCGGGAGGCATGATTACCGCTGGTAATGCAAGCCAATTCTCAGATGGTTCTTCTGCTTGCGTATTGATGAATAGCAAATTAGCTGAGCAACGTGGTATTGAGCCTTTAGGTATCTTCCGTGGTTTTGCGGTAGCAGGTTGTGAGCCAGACGAGATGGGTATCGGTCCCGTCTTTGCTATTCCACGTTTGCTTGAGCGAACAGGTCTTAAGATGTCTGATATCGGTCTTTGGGAAATTAATGAAGCTTTTGCTTGTCAAGTACTCTATTGCCGTGACAAATTAGGTATTCCTGATGAGTTGCTTAATGTAAATGGTGGTGCGATTGCAGTAGGTCATCCCTATGGCGTATCAGGCTCTCGTTTGACTGGTCACGCATTGATTGAAGGTAAGCGTCGCGGTGCAAAATATGTCGTAGTCAGTATGTGTATCGGTGGTGGCCAAGGGGCGGCAGGTCTATTTGAAGTCGTCTAAAAGCTAGACTCTACAGTAGGAGATAACGATGAGTGTAAAAGCCTTGTTTAATATTGAAGGGCAGGTGGCTTTGATTACTGGTGGGTCACGAGGTCTAGGATTACAGATTGCGGAAGCCTTAGGTGAAATGGGTTGTAAGCTAGTGATTACCGCACGTAAAGAGGGTGATTTATTAGAGGCAAAACAACATCTTGAGTCGCTGGGGTATCCTGTCTTGGCATTGGTCAATAATCTATCTGAGTTTGATAAGATTCCCCAATTGGTCGATCAAGTACTCGCTCACTATGGGACGATTGATATTCTGGTGAATAATGCTGGTGCAACATGGGGAGCTCCTGCTGAAGAGTATCCTGATGCTGCTTGGCATAAGGTGATGGATTTAAATGTTAATGCGATGTTCTTCTTGAGTCGTGAAGTTGGTCGTCGTTGCATGATTCCTGCTCAAAAAGGCAAGATTATTAATATT
>JAXECN010000104.1:0-5363 GCA_034093535.1 Pelistega sp. | reverse complement strand
GTGCTTTGGCACGATGGCCATTAGGTGCTAGACGCATCGCAAGGGGAATACTGATAGACCAGAAAATGGCATGAGCACAAGCGATTAATAGTCGGCTCATGGTTAGCACATTGTATGACCAAGCCAGTGCGGAGAAGATATGCGCAATGATAAAAATAATAAATAGGCTAATTAGCAGTCTCTTACGCTCTACTGTACCTACCGCAAGAGTAAGTGGAATAGAGAGGATGGTGACTGCCCAAGCATAGATGGTCATTAATAGACCTATCTGCGATTCGGGAACATTGAGTGATTGAGCAATACTGGGTAATAAACCAATCGGAACAAATTCAGTGGTATTAAAAATAAAGGCAGCAAAAGCAAATAAAGCTACCACGAACCAAGACTTATTTTCTGCTTGGTCAAGTGTAGTCGAAGACATGTTGAATGGATAAATAAAACGAGAAAACGCTTTATTATAGAGTGAGATAGATTTTAAAGATGTGAGAAAGTTTTTCAGATAAACGCTGGAGATAAGTTGGGGGGGATTCGAACCCCCGAAACTTATCAGCTGCTTAGTTAATAAGCACCATGACGACTATCTGAGTCATAGGCAGTGAGTTCTATTTGATAATTTGATTTTTTACGCTATGACTAATGATATTTTTACTGGCTTAAGTGCCTTTCCGATAACACCGATGAATGAAGACTCCATTGATGAAGAGGCTTTTATCCGTTTAATCCAAGAGCTTGCTGAGAAAAAAGTCAACTCTATTGGTGTATTGGGCTCGACTGGTAATTATGCATATCTCACGTTGGAGCAGAGAATTAGGCTGACGGAGCTTGCTGTCAGAGCGGCTGGTGATATACCCGTGATTGTCGGGATAGGAAGTTTACGTACAAAAGATGTTATTCAATTAGCACACTCAGCGCAGCAGGTAGGTGCAGCGGGGTTATTGTTGGCACCAGTGTCTTACCAACCTTTGCGAGATGAAGAGGTTTATTCTCTGTACAAGGATGTTAATGATGCCGTAGATATTCCTATTTGTGTATATGACAATCCTAGTACGACGCATTTTGTCTTTAATGATGACTTATACGCTCAATTGGCAGAGTTATCGAATATTCAGTCTTTTAAGATTCCGGGTATTTCAGAGGAGCGTTTTGTTGCTCAAGAGAGGATTGCTTCGTTGCGGCAATTGTTACCCAATAAAATTCGTTTAGGAATTAGTGGTGACGCTTCTGGTGTGATGGGATTGGTCGCTGGTTGTGATATGTGGTATTCCGTTATTGGAGGATTATTTCCTAATGTAGCGTTGAGAATGGTGTCTTTGGTTAAAGAGGGTAGGCATGAAGAGGCATTTGCTCTATCTGCACAATTACTGCCATTATGGAATTTATTTAAACAGTATAAAGGTAGCTTGAGGGTAATAGCTACTGCAGCTGAATTACTCGGTAAGGTCTCTTCGCCATGTTTACCTAAACCTTTGCAGACATTGGAGGGAGAGGCAAGAGAGTATCTAAGAAATTTACTAAAAGACAAAAGCCTCTATGCCTAGCGTTTGTTTACCCAGCTATTACGCACATAACGAGCCGCTTTAGGGAGTTCGCTTGCAACAATTCCCACTTCGCCACCTATTTGCGAAGCGAGATAGTCAGCGGCAGCACCATGCAACCAAACACCGCCAGTGACCGCTTGCCAAGTGTCAATGTCTTGAGCTAAAAGAGAGCCAATAATACCACTGAGCACATCACCACTTCCGGCAGTGGCAAGCCCCGGATTACCTGATGTATTGGTATAGAGCATATTATTTTGCGTACTATATACCAGAGAATGATGACCTTTGAGGACGACGGTTGCTTGATATTTTTCTGCAATGGCTTTTACCGATTCAATACGATTAGCTTGTATATCTGCAGTTGTGTTTCCCAATAGTCGAGCCGCTTCAGTAGGATGTGGTGTGAGAATCAGATTGCCATGTGTTTGAGTAAGTGCTTGTAAGTCTGTGTATTGCGAGAGTAGTGTTAATGCGTCTGCATCTAAGAGTAGTGGCTGATTCAAGGCTTTTTGTAAAACAGCTTTGAGCAGAGCCAGAGATGTTTCGCCTAGACCTAGTCCACAACCGATAAGCCATGTTGTGATGTCATGACGCTTAAGCAAGTCGTCAGCGATTGCCAACATAATTTCTGGGTGTGCAGGAATAATGGGCATAGGTAGTATCGGCTGATTAAAGCCTGCCCAGACCTTGCCGCAACCATTGTAGATAGCGGCAGTTGAAGCTAGCACGATTGCACCGCTCATGCCACTTGCTCCACCGATAATTCCTAATGTACCAAACGTGCCTTTGTGGCTGTCGAGTGGGCGAGGAGTAAAAAGCGAGGGGAAAAGAGGATGAGGGGTGTCCAAAATAACGCTCCGGTGATTGCTGTATAACACAATGATAACAGACTTAGAGAGGGCTTTTGGGGCGGAAGATTTTTATATAGCGGTTGTTGCTGCTCAGTCAGCAGGATTAAGTCTTAATCAATGGGCTAATAAGGTCATTAGCGAGGCTGTGGCGTAGGTGGCCCCCCCGACAGGAATCGAACCTGTATCGAGAGCTTCGGAAACTCTAATTCTATCCATTGAACTACGGGGAGGTGGAGGCTACATTTTACGGGAAAAAAGCTTTTTCCTATTGAAAAACGTGGCAAAAAAGTAAATATGTTTCTAAAAAAACAGTTATTTTGCGAGATATTGTCAATAAAGCTTATGTAGTTTGCCGAGTAAAGTTATAATTCTGTAGTTATTTGTAATTTATTTCTAACTAGGATTTGTTATGAGCGCGAATAAATCAAGCCAAACATTAACTAAATTGGCTGTTGCCCTACTAGTTCCTGTAGTGGCTATTATTGCATTGGTAAAATCTTTTAGTTCTTCAGGTTCTGATCCAGCTCTATTGACGACTGAAGCAATTGAAAACCGTATTGCTCCTGTGGCGCAATACAATACTGGTGCTCCAGCCATTGTTTTAGATAATGGTAAAAAAGAGCCATTGTCTGGTGAAAAGGTTTACACCAATATCTGTATGTCTTGTCACGATGCAGGTTTAGCGGGTGCGCCTAAGAAAGGTGATAATGGTGCATGGGCTCCTCGTATCGCTCAAGGTCAAGCAACAGTGTTTAAACACGCGATTGAAGGTCTAAATGGTATGCCAGCACGCGGTGGTAATCCTAGTCTTAGTGACCTAGAAGTACAACGTGCCGTGGTATTCATGGTTAATGCGTCTGGTGGTAACTTCACAGAGCCAGCAGCTGAGGGCGAGGCAAAAGATGCAGCGCCAGCTGAACAAAAAGCTCCTGAGGCAGCACCTGCTCAAGCAGCGGCACCAGCAGCAGAGGAAACACCAGCGGCAGCAGCGCCTGCGGCAGCGACTGTAGCGGTTGATGCAGATAAAGCGATTGCTTTAACTAACTCTAAAGCCTGTACAGCATGTCACAGTGTAGATAACAAAATTCTAGGTCCAGCATTTAAAGAAATCGCCGCAAAAGGTGAAGCAGCTGATGTTATCGCTGCAAGTATCAAAAACGGTAGTGTTGGTAAATGGGGTCCTGTACCAATGCCGGCAAATGCTGTAAGCGATGAAGAAGCGGCAGTATTAGCTGCTTGGATTACTTCATTAAAATAATCCTAGCCAGATACAAAAAGGTCTATCAGTTGATAGACCTTTTTCTTTTTGCCGAAACTACGGTTTGAGAGAGAGTGCCTGCATAAAGTTGTGTAGGTATTGCTCGAAGCTGATATTGTCTTCTTGTTCGATTTGTTTTTGTTTTGCGAGGCTTTCAGCGCTTTGTCGCTGGAAGTTTGAGTGTGTTGCTGCGTCCAATGCATAGTTTTGATTATGCTGGCTATGGGCACGGCTTAGGGTGAGGAAGCTATCGTTAAAGTTCTGGTTTTGCTGGGTTAATAGCTCAATCACACGTTGTGATGGGCAGAGGGCAATATCCTTTAACTTGGCTTCTTGCTGTGCGAGTGCTTGAATATAGTCGTCTCCTGTATATTCAGCGTCTAACATTTCGGCATAAGGGCGAATCTGTGCGATAAGGTCTAATCCCCATTCTTTTAGGCTAATTTCTTTGCCTTGTTGTTGGAGTGTCAGACCAGGGCGACGTCCTTCATTGACCACGAGGTTGAAGTTGGTTTCGCTCTCTTGGCACATACCAGAAGGGAATTTAGGGCTATCCGTAACGGCACAGAAAAGCAAGAATGCGTCTAGGAAGCGTGCAGTAGCGGGTGCAATGCCTAATGGCTCAAATGGGTCAATATCAATGCAACGCACTTCGATATACTGAATACCATTTTTAATCAATGCTGTAATTGGGCGTTCACCGCGACCATGTGTGCGTTTAGGACGAATAGTCGCGTAGAATTCATTCTCAATTTGTAAGACATTGGTATTGAGCTGAATCCATTTGTCATCTTTTTTGACACCAATTTTTTCATAGGCAGGCCATGAGGTGGTGACGGCACCATAGATTTGTTGGGCAAAAGAACCTAGCTCATTAAAGCAAGATTTTAAATTCGATTGGGCATCGTTTTTGTACCCTAAGTCACTCATACGTAAGCTAGTGGCATAGGGTAGGTGATAAGTATTATCAACGCCCTCTAGTGGAGTGAGCATGGCTTTTGGTTTTTCATCTAAGAAAGAGGCGTTGACAGCAGGTGAGGCACCAAACAGATACATCAATAACCATGAATAACGCTTAAAGTTACGGATAAGTGCCATATAACCGTTGTTCTGTTTTTCTTGTGCGGTATCGCCCTCGAAGTCTAATGCTGTCCATAAACTCTCCGGCAAGGAGAAGTTATAGTGTAAGCCCGCAATACACTGCATTTTTTTACCGTAGCGTACGGCGAGACCTTCGCGATAGACATGACGCAATTTACCAGAGTTTGATATGCCATATTCGGCAATAGGGATATCGACCTCAGCAGGTAAATGACAAGGCATTGACTGCCCCCATAGGCTCTGTTCTGGGACACTTTGTTGTACAAAAGAGTGTACCTCTTGGAGCTGCTGAAATAATTGCTCTACATCGGTATGAGGGTCGGTAATTAACTCGATTAACGCCTCTGAATAGTCTGTGGTAATGTGAGCGTGCGTCAAAGCAGACCCTAACACGGGTGGATGTGGGTCACGAGCAAATTGACCGGTAGCATCTATACGAATAGCTTCGCGTTCGATACCTCGTTGAATTTGAGAGAGTATCGAGCGGTGGTCTTTAAGCTTAAATAAATTTGGCATAAGTGCCCTTGCAAGAATAATTTAAAATGCCTCTATTGTAAAAGAGAATAGCGCTTTAGTGCTTGAAAACCTTACGATTTATCTCCTTATAGTGGTAAA
>JAXECN010000103.1:0-3088 GCA_034093535.1 Pelistega sp. | reverse complement strand
CATGAAGTGCAGATTGAAGCGACTTTCCCTGATGGTACTAAATTAGTCACCGTGCATAATCCTATTCGTGCTTAGGAGAGATTTTATGATTCCAGGCGAATATCAATTAACAGAGGGCGATATCATCATTAATCAAGGACGCAGAACAGTCACGATTGATGTGATAAATACGGGTGATCGCCCGATTCAAGTAGGATCACATTATCACTTTTATGAAACCAATCATGCACTTCAATTTGATCGCAATAAAGCCAAGGGAATGCGACTTAATGTGCCATCGGGTAATGCCGTGCGATTTGAGCCGGGAGAGGCTAAGCAGGTAGAGCTGGTAGAGTTTGCTGGACAAAAACTCATCTATGGGTTTCATAATCAAATTAATGGTGCGGTGGAGTAAGGAAAAATGCTAACAGTATCTCGTCAACAATACGTAGCAACGTATGGTCCTACATTGGGCGATAAGATTCGTTTAGGCGACACTAATTTATGGGCTACGGTTGAGCAAGACTTGCTCAGCAAGGGAGATGAATGCAAATTTGGTGGTGGTAAGAGTGTCCGTGATGGTATGGCACAATCTAGTACGGCAACCAGAGATAATCCCAATGTATTAGATTTGGTGATTACTAATGTCATTCTTATTGATGCTAAGCTAGGTATTATTAAAGCGGATATTGGTATCCGTGATGGACTTATTGTTGGTATTGGTCAAGCCGGCAATCCTGATACGATGGAAGGTGTGACACCGAATATGATTATCGGTGCAAGTACAGAAGTACATAATGGTGCACATCTGATAGCGACAGCCGGTGGTATTGATACTCATATTCATTTTATTTGTCCTCAGCAAATTCAGCATGCTATTGAAAATGGCATTACCACAATGATTGGTGGTGGAGCCGGTCCTGCGGATGGTACGCATGCGACGACATGTACATCAGGTGCTTGGAATATCGAAAAAATGTTAAAAGCGGCTGAGGCTTTTCCGGTGAACTTAGGTTTTTTTGGAAAGGGTAATTGCTCCACACTTGACCCATTAAGAGAACAGATAGCTGCGGGAGCCTTAGGTCTAAAAATTCATGAGGATTGGGGGGCAACACCAGCTGTGATTGATGCTGCCTTGCGAGTGGCTGATGAAATGGATGTGCAAGTCGCTATTCATACCGATACATTGAATGAAAGTGGGTTTTTAGAGGATACCATGCGTGCCATTGATGGTCGGGTGATTCATACATTCCACACCGAGGGTGCAGGTGGTGGGCATGCGCCAGATATTATCAAGGCGGCGATGTACCCTAATGTTTTACCTGCCTCAACTAATCCGACACGACCTTTTACGGTCAATACGATTGACGAACATTTAGATATGTTAATGGTTTGTCATCACTTGGATAAGCGAGTGCCAGAGGATATCGCTTTTGCTGATAGTCGTATTCGACCAGAGACGATTGCCGCTGAAGATATTTTGCATGATATGGGCGTATTTTCAATTATGAGTTCAGACTCTCAGGCTATGGGGCGTGTTGGTGAAGTGGTGACTCGGACTTGGCAGACTGCCGATAAAATGAAAGCCCAACGAGGTCCCTTAGCAGAGGACCCTGATTCAGACAATTTACGCATTAAGCGTTATATTGCGAAATATACGATTAATCCTGCTATTGCTCATGGTATTAGCCATTATGTCGGTTCTCTTGAAGTAGGAAAAATAGCCGATATTGTGTTATGGAAACCAGCATTTTTTGGGGTAAAGCCTGAATGTATTATTAAGAGGGGCTTTATTAATTTTGCGAAAATGGGCGACCCTAATGCGTCTATCCCTACCCCACAACCAGTTTTTTATCGTCCTATGTTTGGTGCATTTGCAGGAGCAAATACCGATAGTTCAGTTTTATTTGTATCGCAAGCGAGTGTGGATTTAGGTATAAAAGAAAGATTAGGGTTGGCAAAGCAGACGCTTCCTGTAAAAGGATGTCGAGAGGTAGGTAAAAAGGATTTGATTCATAATAATGCAACACCCGAAATTACCGTTGACCCTGAACGCTATGAAGTCAGAGTGGATGGTGAGCATATCACTTGTGAGCCTGCCAAGCAGTTACCTTTAGCACAGCGGTATTTCTTATTTTAGTAGAGGTAATAATGAGTCAAATTCCAGCAGTTTTAGAACATATTTATGGTAATGTGGATGTACTTAAGCAATCCGGTCAAATTACTGAACAAACCATTGATTATGTGTCATTACAGTGGTTTGAAAGTGAGCGTAATATTTTACGTAAGGTCAGCCAAGGTGGAAGAGAATTGGCATTGCGTCTATTGAAGGAAGGGCAACGTCTTGAGCATCATGATGTTGTTTTTATGAATGATACTTTAGTTGTGGCTATTGATATTATTCCTTCGGAGGTGATTGTATTGTCACCAAAAACGCTTCCTGAAATGGCGAGAGCTTGCTATGAAATTGGGAATAAACATTCACCTTTATTCTTAGATGGTGAAGAGGTTTTACTACCTTATGATGCCCCTATGTTTGATTGGTTAGTCGCGGCAGGTTTTGCTCCAAGCAAAGAGATACGTCGCCTAAGTAAGGCATTGCGAGCGAATTCTGCACAGGGTGGGCATGCTCATCACCATGGACACCATCATAACCATCATCATAGCCATGGACATCACCATCATCATGGAGCAGACGCTTAATGAGTGCGTTATACCGTTTAGGTAATTTATTGCATTTGGTGGATCCGACTTTACCCATTGGAGGATTTAATCACTCTAACGGCTTAGAAACGTTTGTTCAACAAGCCAAGGTAAAGGATAAGGATAGCTTGTATTCTTATGTAGAAACGCAGTTATTGCAAAATTGGGTATTTAATGATGGCGCCTATGTTGCATTAGCATTTGAAGCAGCAAGTAAGCAAGATTTAGCGGAGTTAGTCCGTCTGGATCAGGAGCTTGGTGCTAGTAAGGTGGCACGAGAAAGTCGTGAGGGAAGTTTTAAATTAGGGACACGCTTGCTGAAGATTTTTATTCGCTATGAGAATAGCGAGATATTGGGTAAGTTTCAGCAAGAAATCCAGTCTCAGACTTGTTATGGTTTTTATCC
>JAXECN010000102.1:0-8653 GCA_034093535.1 Pelistega sp. | reverse complement strand
TTTTACACCGCGGCGAACGGCTTTGGAGGCATGCTTGAGGAAATTCGAAAATTCTTCATCAAGCTGATGTTCACTACCTAATAAGCGGTCGACATCAACACGAGCAATCTCGGTGATAATATTGCCTTGGTCATCACGAAGCACACTCGATTTATTGAGGAAAATCAGTTTATCTGCTTTAAGTGCAATTGCTGTGCTGGTAGCTAAGTCTTCCATAGCAATATTAAAAGCCTCACCTGTTGGCGAGAAACCAATCGGACCCATTAATACCACGGCACCTAGTGACATTGCTTTATTAATCGTATCGATATCGAATTTACGTACTTTACCGGTATGTTTGTAATCAATGCCGTCAATAACACCTGCTGGTTGTGCTGTCACGAAGTTGCCTGAAATCACATGAATTTGTGAGTTAGACATTGGCGTATTGGGTAAACCTTGGCTAAAAGCCGCTTCAATATCTAGACGAATCTCACCAGCAGCTTCTTTACAGCACTCTAGTGCTACTGCAGATGTAGGCTCAACAGAAAGCCCAAATTGATAGTCATAACCTTTTAGACGCAATTGTTCATTCACTTGCGGACGAGAGCCAAAAACCAATACTAATCGAACGCCTAATGCGGTTAAAAGCGATAAGTCTTGTACGAGCGCATTAAGCTTACCTTCTTGAACTAAATCGCCACCAAAACCAACGACAAAGGTCTTGCCTCGCATCGTATGCACATAGGGAGCTACCTCTCGGAACCAGCGAACAAACTGAGCTGGGGCAAATTCAGGTGCATCAAGTGCAGAGTAAGTTTCGATTTCAGTGGACATGGAAAGAAGGTGCTCCTAAAAGAGGATTTATCAATAATCTAAGGGATAAATATCGCTATCCAAGCATTAACAAATTATAATGTCGGATAGCTAGAAAATTAAGAAAATTTATGAAAAATAAGCAAAATTTAGGTTTAAAAGATTTAGCCAAGGCGATAAAAGAAGCAGAAGCACCAAAAAAAACAACAGTCGCTTCAAATCGTGTAGATTCCTCAGTAAAAGAAGCTCCTACTAAACCTCGTTCTGTTCAGCCTAAGCAGACAACTTATAAGTTAGCGTTTAATGCGCGTGAACTTCCTTTGATTAGCTATGATGATGAATTGCCTGTTAGTGGCAAAAGAGCAGAAATCGCTAAAGCGATTGAACAACATCAAGTAGTGATCGTCTGCGGAGAAACGGGGTCAGGTAAGACGACACAATTACCAAAAATTTGTCTGGAATTAGGTCGTGGTCGTCAAGGGCTTATCGGTCATACACAGCCGCGCCGTATCGCTGCGGTATCGGTAGCAAAACGTATTGCTCAAGAACTGCAAACAGAAATAGGGGATTGGGTAGGCTATCAGGTTCGTTTTAATGATAGAACAGGACCCAATGCAGCGATTAAGCTGATGACAGACGGTATTTTATTGGCAGAAACACAGAATGATCGTCTGCTTAAAAAATACGATACGCTAATTATTGACGAGGCACATGAGCGTAGTCTGAATATTGATTTTTTATTGGGTTTACTGAAAAACATTCTTCGTAAGCGTCCTGATTTAAAACTGATTATTACCTCAGCGACCATTGATGCCGACCGTTTTGCACGACATTTTGCTGATGAAAAAGGGCGAGCTGCCCCAGTCATTGAAGTATCAGGTCGTCTATATCCTGTAGAGGTGCGTTATCGTCCTATTGGTCTTGATGATGAGGCAGAGGAGGCGACACAGAAGACATCATCAGAGCGTTTGGATAGAGATGAAGAAAAAGACTTAATCAATGCTATTGTTGACGCAGTAGATGAGTGTCACCATGCAGGTTCGGGTGATATCTTAGTGTTCTTACCCGGTGAGCGAGAAATTCGTGAGGCAGCTGAAGCATTACGTAAACATAAGTTGGGGATGGGCGCTAGCGGTATGCAAGTATTACCGCTTTTTGCTCGTATGTCGCAATCTGAGCAAGAGAAAATTTTCCAGCCGACAACCAATTTACGACGAGTTATCTTAGCAACCAATGTCGCCGAAACCTCGTTAACAGTACCGGGTATTCGCTTTGTCATTGATAGTGGCTTGGCACGAGTGAAGCGATACTCTTGGCGTAATAAGGTTGAGCAATTACAGATTGAGAAAATTAGCCAAGCGTCTGCTAATCAGCGTTCAGGGCGTTGTGGACGTATCGGCTCAGGTATTTGTATTCGTCTCTATGATGAGATGGATTTTAAGCGTCGTCCTGCCTTTAGTGACCCTGAGATTTTACGCTCATCGCTTGCTTCTGTTATTTTGCGGATGAAAGCCTTACGATTACATGATATTGAGCAGTTCCCTTTTGTGGATAAACCGACTGGCAAAGCGATTGCGGACGGCTATCATATATTGCATGAACTAGGTGCGTTAAATGAACAAAACCAGATGACTGCTGTTGGGCGGACATTGGCTGAGTTGCCTTTAGACCCTAAGATTGCTCGCATGATTCTTGCGGGTAAAGAGCAGCAGAGCTTACGTGAGGTCTTAATTATTGCTGCAGCTTTATCTGTACAAGACCCGAGAGAGCGACCGTTTGATGCCAAAGAGCAGAGCCAACAAGCCCATGCAAAATTTAAAGATGAGAAATCTGAGTTTATTTCTTATTTAAAATTGTGGGACTGGTATCACGATAAAGTTGCCCATAAAGCCTCTCAACGAAAACTGGTAGAGGGCTTACGCAAAGAGTATTTATCGCCTATTCGCTTGCGTGAGTGGCACGATATTCATACGCAATTACTGACGCTGATTGCTGAAAAAGGTTGGCGTATTAATCAAACCGGCGCAACTTATGAGCAAATTCATAAAGCCTTATTAAGTGGTCTATTAGGGAATATCGGTCTGAAAAGTGAGCAGGAGGCTCAACTCTATCAAGGGGCTCGAGATATTCGCTTTGTCATCCATCCAAGCTCTAGCCTGGTGAAGAAAGCCGGTAAATGGATTATGGCAGGTGAACTAGTCGAAACTTCTCGTCTCTTTGCTCGTATTGTGGCGAAAATTGAGCCTCAATGGATTGAAGCTTTAGCTAGCCATTTACTCAAAAAACAATGGTCAGACCCACAATGGAACCGTCAACGAGGGCAGGTACAAGTTAATGAGCGTGCCTCTCTTTATGGCGTACAGATTTACCAAGGACGTAAAGTTCACTTTGGACGTATTGATCCCAAAGCCGCTCGAGAGGTCTTTATCCGAGAAGCGCTTGTCACAGGTGAGATTGATACCCAGCTCCCCTTTATTGTTAAAAATACCAAACTTATTGCGGATATTGAGCGCTTAGAACACCGTGCTCGCCGCCCTGATATTTTGGTGGATGATGAGCTGATTTTTGCCTTTTACGATAAATTAATCGCAGAAGATGTCTGCCAAACTGCTGGTTTAGAGGCATGGTATAAAACACTAAACCCAGCTCAGCAAGATGCTTTAATCTTGGATAAACAGGACTTAATGCGACATGAAGCGGCAGGTATTACCACCCATGTATTTCCGAAAAAATTTACTTGGGATGGCCTAGATTTACCGCTTGATTATCATTTTGAACCGGGCTCACCCAAAGATGGTGTCACGATGACAGTTCCAGTCTATGCATTACGCCAAATAGACGCTGTCGCTGCACAATGGCTCGTGCCGGGGATGTTGCGAGAAAAAGTACAGTTACTCCTAAAGTCTTTGCCTCAGAAGTTACGTCGTCATTGCGTTCCTTTGCCAGACTATGCGCGTGCCTTTCACTTACGACATGAGCATATTTTAGAAAAACCTAATCGACCGCTATTACAAGCCCTTATTGACGATATTTGGGAACATACGCAAACACGAGTTAAAGAAGAAGACTTCAAGCTTGAAACCTTGCCACCACATATGCATATGATTTTTAAGGTGGTTGATGAGCATGGTCGTATGTTATCAGCCAGCCGTAATCTGAGTTTATTAAAAGCAGAACATGCATCTCAAACCCAAGAAAGTTTCCAAAAAGTGGCTGGAGGGGATAAACAAGTTGCGGAGTTTTTAACGACCGACCAGATTACCGAATGGAATTTTGGTGAGTTACCTGAAATTCTTGAAATTAAGCGTAAGAACCAGTCAGTGATTGGTTATCCAGCTTTAATCGACGAAGGAACACATTGCTTAATTGATGTTTTTGATGAAGTGGAGCATGCACAACAACATCATAAACAGGGCTTGTTGCGTCTTTTTAAAATTGCGTTTAAAGAGCAAATTAAGTATTGGCAAAAGAATATTCATGAACTCACTAAGATGAGTATGCTATACCTGCCTTTAGGGACACAAGAAGAATTACTGACACAGATTATCGATTGTGCCTTGACTCAAGCGGCATTGAGTGAGCCATTACCAACAGATAAAGCCTCTTTTGAGCAAAAAAAAGCTGTTGCCAAAGAAAAGCTTGGCTTAGTGGTCAATGAAGTAGCTCGCTTAGCCTTGCAAATTCTCGAACAGTGGCAGCAAACCCAGAAAAAAATGGGGGCGATTAAAGCACACAAAAGTGCTTATCAAGATATGATGAATAATCAAAGTGCGTTGATGACGAAGAATTTCTTAGTTGCACATGATTACGCGCATTTGGCTCATTTTGTTCGCTATCTAAAAGCCGACTTTGTGCGTGCTGAGAAACTCGCTGCTGACCCTATGCGGGATACGAAACTAATGGCAGAGATGGCACCGTTGTTGGTGAATTATCAGCGTGCTTTTAGTCAATTAAAAGGGCGTGAGGACAAAGGCTTAGAGGATTTCCGTTGGCTCTTGCAAGAACTAAGAGTGGCGCTATTTGCTCAAGAGTTACGGACGCCAATGCCAGTGTCTGTTAAGCGATTGCAAAAGGCGTGGCTGATGAGAGTGTAAATAGTGCTAATTAGCATTGCAATGCACGCACAAGCATAAGAGGCTCACGGAGAAGTTTCCAATGTCGCTGCGAGCAAACACCACTCCGTGAGGCTTAGTGCTAATTAGCACTACCAAAACTAGCAGTGAACCCTGATGATGAATAGTACAGAGCGACTGCAGCCAAAACTATCAGTGCTATAATAAGCACTTTCATCTTTGACACAGCGACAAGCCCTATGAGCCAAGTACCGTCTTTTATCCACTTAAGAAGCCACTCAGAGTTCTCTGTAGTAGACGGTATTATTCGTGTTGACGAGCTGATTAAAGCTGCCAAGCAGTTTCAACAACCTGCTTTAGGCTTATCAGACCTAGGCAATTTATTTGGACAGATTAAATTCTACAAACAGGCTCGTAAAGCAGGGATTAAACCTATTATCGCTTGTGACTTGTGGATGAGCAATGACGCTGACCCTAAGAAACCGTTTCGTTGCCTATTAATCGCTCGTAACCACCAAGGTTACTTAAGTCTGTGTGAAATTATCTCTAAAGCATGGCTAGACAATCAAAACTATGACCATGCCGAAATTCGCAAAGAGTGGCTAAAAGAAGCGCCGGGATTGATTGCCTTATCTGGCGGTATCCAAGGCGATATTGGACGAGCGATTGAAGTGGGTAATACCGCTCATGCACTGGCATTGGCAAAAGAGTGGCAGAGCTTGTTTCCTGACGCTTTTTACCTGGAGCTACAAAGAGCTGGTTTTGACGGCGAAGAGAACTACATTCGAGAGACGATTCATATTGCTCAACAATTACAGTTGCCTGTGGTTGCCACACATCCCATTCAGTTTTTATCTGCTGAGGATTTTAGTACCCATGAAGCGAGGGTATGTATTTCTGACGGTGAGATTTTAGCGAATCCTACTCGTCAGAGACGTTTTACCGCACAGCAATATATGAAAAGCACCGAAGAGATGTGTGCTTTGTTTGCGGATATTCCTTCTGCTTTAGAGAATACCGTAGAAATTGCCAAACGTTGTAACGTAGAAATTGAATTGGGTCGCCCACAGTTACCGCTTTTCCCAACACCAGACGGTATTCCTTTGGATGAATATCTGGTTTTCTTGGCACAAGAGGGTCTAGCAAAACGCATGAAACATCTGTACCCAGATGAAAAAGAGCGTGCGAAACAATACCCTACCTATAACGAACGTCTAGAGTGGGAATGTAAAACCATTATCTCGATGGGGTTCCCGGGCTATTTCCTTATCGTACAAGACTTTATTAACTGGGGTAAAAGCAATGGCGTGCCAGTCGGTCCGGGTCGTGGTTCCGGTGCGGGCTCGCTTGTGGCGTATGCTTTGGGGATTACCGACTTAGACCCATTACGTTATGACTTGCTTTTCGAGCGTTTCTTAAACCCAGAACGTGTATCAATGCCTGACTTTGATATTGACTTCTGTCAGGATAACCGTGAAAAAGTCATCGATTATGTAAAAGATAAATATGGTCGCGGAGCGGTGAGTCAGATTGCAACCTTTGGTACATTGGGTGCAAAAGCGGTCGTTCGTGACGTAGGGCGAGTTCTTGAAATGCCTTATAGTCTTTGTGATCGTTTGTCTAAACTGATTCCATTTGATCCAGCTAATCCATGGTCATTGGATCGTACATTAAAAGAAGAACCTGAGTTTAATCGTCAATATCAAGAAGACGAAGAAGTACGTGCTATTGTCGATTTAGCTAAACCACTTGAGGGGCTAACCCGTAATATTGGTATGCATGCGGGTGGGGTGTTAATTGCTCCGGGTAAGTTGACTGACTTCTGTCCTTTATATTGCCAACCGGGCAGTACCTCGGTGGTTTCTCAATATGATAAAGGGGATATTGAAGACGTCGGTCTGGTGAAGTTTGACTTCTTAGGCTTGCGTAACTTGACGATTCTAGATTGGGCAGTGCGTTATGTGCGTCGCTTTAATGAGGCACAAAAAGACTTTGATTTAATGAGTCTGCCGCTAGATGATAGCAATGCTTATAAATTATTATGCGATGGCAATACGACAGCGGTCTTCCAGCTGGAATCGCGCGGCATGAAAGAGCTGCTTCGTAAGCTGTTACCGAATACCTTTGAAGATATTATTGCGGTATTGGCACTCTATCGTCCAGGACCTTTGGAGTCGGGCAGGGTGGATGATTTTGTCAATCGTAAACATGGTCGAGCAGAGGTGGATTATTTCCATCCAGATTTAACCAATACACTATCGAGTACCTATGGTGTGATTGTCTATCAAGAGCAGGTGATGTTAATTTCCCAAATTATCGGGGGGTACTCACTGGGTGGTGCTGACTTGTTGCGTCGTGCGATGGGTAAGAAAAAGCCTGAAGAGATGGCTAAACACCGTGATCTTTTCCAAAAAGGGGCGGTCGAAAAAGGCTATGACGGTGAGCTTGCTGTCCGTCTATTTGACCTGATGGAAAAATTCGCTGGTTATGGCTTTAATAAGAGTCACTCTGCTGCTTATGCCTTGATTGCGTATCAAACCGCATGGTTAAAAGCATACCATCCTGCAGAATTTATTGCCGCCACTATCTCATCAGATATGGATGATACCGATAAGGTACAAGTCTTCTGGCGAGATGCACTTGATAATGGTTTGACAGTATTACCTCCCGATATTAATCAATCGGTGTATCGTTTTGAGCCGGTTTTAGATGAATATAGTGCCAAGGGGCTACCACCACGCACTATTCGTTATGGCTTAGGTGCGGTGAAGGGTACGGGGCAATCAGCTGTTGAAAATATTGTCCAAGTACGTGATGAGGGAGGTGCTTTTAAAGACCTCTATGATTTCTGTCGTCGTGTGAATCGTCATACGGTCAACCGTCGTTCTATTGAGGCATTGATTCGTGCAGGTGCATTTGATTGTATCAGTACTAATCGCGCAGCTTTATTGGCAAGTTTAGATCAAGCTATCAGTGCAGCCGAACAAGCTGATGCCAATGCCGACCAGTTCTCTTTATTTGAAGATGATTCAAGCGTCTTGGTTGATGCGGAAATGGCAAAAGTGCCCCCTTGGGATTTGCACCGTGAGTTAATTGAGGAAAAACAGGCTTTAGGCTTTTATTACAGTCATCACTTATTTGATGTATGGCGTGATGAGGTACGCCGTTTTATCCCGACAACCTTAGCCAATATTAGTGATTCTAAAGACCTACAATGGATTGCTGGTGTACTGATTGGAACACGTAGCTTTACCTTAAAAAATGAGGGTTCAGAGGGTGGTCGTCTGTATTTCTTATTGATTGATGATGGTAGCGCACAATTAGAGATTATGTGCCCTGAAGAGGTATATACCCAGTATAAGCACCTCGTTGAGACGGATAATCTCTTGATTGCTCAGGTAAAAGCTAAACTCAACCGTTTTAATGGGACTTTGCGTCTGACAGCAGAAGTCTTGCATAATTTACAATCGGCTCGTGAGACCAAGGCTCGTTACCTACGCTTGTCATTGACAGAGAAACATAGCCCCCAGGTTTTAAAATATGCCTTAAATCCATTTCGTGCCGAGCCGGAAAATGGTATTCCTGGCGTATGGGTTACCGTGGATTTAGCGGTGAAATCGCAATTTAATTGTCAGCTTCGATTAGGTGAAGAGTGGCGTGTGAGAATGGCTAGCGAATTGTTTGAACAGTTATATGATAAGCAAATTGCGTATGAAGTAGAGTACAGTTAATTAGAGTCAAACTAAAATTATAATGTTAACTTAAGGCTTCCAATTGGAAGATTT
>JAXECN010000101.1:0-4619 GCA_034093535.1 Pelistega sp. | reverse complement strand
TACTTAGAAACTATGTTTATGGTTGCTCCTGAATACGTAGGTTTGATTGCACAGAATTTATTAGATGGCTATGTGCAGACTGGAGAGGGTGAGAAAGGCCTGTCTTTATTGCGACAACATTATCGCCAATATCCATCGCTGGATTTATTTAATGTTATTTTTAAATATTTACGTACTCAAGTGGGCTCTGACCCCGCTTGGGAGTTTGCTCGAGAGTCGCTAGTAGTCTCGCCTTCCTTGTTAGGTTTAGATAAGTTGCTTGAAGTGGAGTTAAAAGCAGAGGGAGAGCAGAAACCTCGAGTATTGCCTGAGTTAGAGCTTGATTTACTTCGTAAGATGATTCACAAGCATACACAGCGTCTTGATCGTTATGCATGTCAGCATTGTGGTTTCCAAGCAAGAGCCTTTTATTGGCAATGTCCAGGGTGTAATCTCTGGGAGACTTATGCACCAAAACGTCTTGAGGAACTTTAATGAGTAGTTTTCCCCTCGAAAAAATTCAGTCTAAAAAGATTTTAGTCATCGGCGATTTGATGCTTGATCGTTATTGGTTTGGTGAGGTTGACCGTATCTCGCCTGAGGCACCTGTACCTGTTGTGCATGTGGCTCGCCGTGAGGATCGTCTTGGTGGCGCTGCCAATGTAGCTCGTAATATTCGAGCCTTGGGTGCACAAGCTTCTTTATTGGGTATTGTGGGTGATGATGAGGTTGGTAAAAAAATCCATACACTCTGTGCCGAAGCTGGTATCCATGCTTATTTAGTCGTTGATTTTAGTATTGATACGACCTTGAAAATGCGTGTATTAGGTCGTCAGCAACAACTACTTCGTATTGACTTTGAATATCCTCCGAGTGCAGAGGCATTGACGCAATTAGACCAACAAGTAAAAGCGTTAATTGAGTCGCATGATGCTTTGGTATTATCTGACTATAACAAGGGTGTGCTGACGCATGTGCAAGCGATGATTGCTTATGCACAAGCTAAAGGTATCCCTGTCTTAGTTGACCCTAAAGGGACGAATTATCAACGCTATGCAGGCGCGAGTTTAGTTACGCCTAATCGTTCGGAGATGACGCAAGCGGTGGGGGCATGGCATTCTGAAGAGGAACTGACCTTAAAAGCTAATGCCTTACGTCAAAACTTGGGTTTAGAGGCATTATTGGTTACCCGTTCTGAGCAAGGGATGACTTTATTTGCTGAAGAAGGGCGTGCACATGTCGATGCTCAAGCGCACGAAGTCTATGATGTCTCTGGTGCAGGAGATACGGTATTGGCAACATTGGCAGTGACTCGTGCGACAGGTATGCCTTGGAGTGAAGCCATTCTTTGGGCAAATAAAGCCGGTGGTATTGTCGTGGGTAAATTAGGTACGTCTATTGTGACAGCTGAGGAATTATTATGATTGTAGTAACGGGTGCTGCAGGTTTTATCGGTAGTAATATTGTTAAAGGCTTAAATAATCGAGGTATTACCGATATTATTTGTGTGGATGATTTAAGTGATGGTCCTAAATATGTGAATTTGGTGGATTGTCAGATTGCGGATTATTTGGACAAAGATGATTTTCGTGCCTTAGTTCGTGAGAATAAATTACCTCCTGTGCGTGCGATTATTCACCAGGGCGCTTGCTCGGATACGACTGAACAAGATGGTCGTTATATGATGGATAACAACTATCGTGTCACCTTAGAGTTATTTGAATATTGCCAAGCACATAAGATTCCTTTCATTTATGCGTCTAGTGCAGCGGTTTATGGTGCTTCTGAAAACTATGTAGAAGACTTGAAAAATGAGAGTCCATTAAATGTCTATGGTTACTCGAAGTTTTTATTTGACCAAGTGGTTCGCCGTCGTTTTAATAGTCTCTCTGCACAAGTAGTGGGATTGCGTTACTTTAATGTATATGGTCCTCGTGAACAGCACAAAGGACGCATGGCGTCGGTGGCATTCCATAATATGGGTCAATTCCAACGTGATGGTTATCTAAAGCTATTCGGTGGCTATGATGGTTGGGGGGATGGTGAGCAAAGTAGAGACTTCATCTCCGTAGAAGATGTTGTGAAGGTGAATCTGTTCTTCTTAGATAATCCGGATAAATCGGGCATTTTTAACTGCGGTACAGGTCGTGCTCAGCCTTTTAATGATGTGGCACGTGCAGTGATTGCACATCTAGATAATGCCGATTTAAGTCTTGAGCAGATGGTGGCTGACGGCAAATTACGTTATATTGATTTCCCTGAGGACTTAAAAGGACGTTATCAAAGCTTCACTCAAGCGGATTTGACGAATTTGCGTGCTGCAGGTTATACCGAAGAATTCCTTGATGTACATACTGGTATTGGGCGTTATATTGCCGAGTTAAAAGCGAAAAATAAACTTCCTAAATAAGTAGTTTTACGCATGGATAAACACCTGTTTATCCACTTTCAGAAAAATCTTCCTTTTTGTATGCTGACTATTTTGGAGGCAAATCATGAGGAAGATTTTTTTATGTGCTATTGCTTTTTGGATGGCTGTCTCAAGCAGTATGGCATTGGAAGTTAATAGTGCGACCGCTCAGCAATTAACTCAACTTAAAGGGATTGGTACGAAGACGGCAGAAAGCATCTTGCGTGAAAGACAGCGTGCAGGTCCTTTTACCTCTGTAGAGGATTTCAGTATTCGTATCAAAGGGATGGGGAAAAAGAAAGTGGCAAAATTGTTGCAACAGGGGATGGTCGTCAATGGACAAACTAGTCTTTCCCAAGTAAGTGCTCAAGGAAGCACTGAAAAAACAAGTACTTACCGCGATACGCGTCAACAGGCGGATAGTAGGCAGAGTGCAGAGGGTAAAGTGATGTACGTCCGCCCTAGGCAACAGGCTCAATGAGTTCCATGTGGGAAATAGGGCTATCATTAGTTTAGGATTCAAATAAGTTATAATGCCGACATGATGAAAAAATACCCTACGATTGAAGATACGATTGGCTCAACTCCTTTGGTGAGATTGCAGCGCATTGCCGCTGATATTTGTGTAGCGAGAAATAATGTCATTTTAGCGAAGCTAGAAGGTAATAATCCAGCTGGCTCGGTAAAAGACCGAGCTGCTATGTCGATGATTCGCCAAGCCGAGTTGGCGGGAGCTATTAAGCCGGGTGATACCTTGATTGAGGCAACCAGTGGTAATACTGGTATTGCTTTGGCAATGGCAGCGGCTATTCGTGGCTATAAGATGATTCTTATTATGCCGGATAATCTTTCTGTAGAGCGTCGTCAAGCAATGAAGGTCTATGGTGCGGAATTTATTCTTACGCCAGCAGCGGCAGGCGGTATGGAGTATGCGCGCGATTTAGCGTTGCAAATGCAGGCAGAGGGCAAGGGGATTGTGCTTAATCAATTTGCTAACCCTGCTAATCCTCTGGCTCATATCCAAGGAACAGGACCGGAACTATGGCAACAGACAGCAGGTGAGATTACTCACTTTGTCTCGGCGATGGGGACGACAGGCACTATCACAGGCGTGGGGACGTATTTAAAATCACAAAAGCCATCTATTCAGGTGATTGGCGCACAACCAGCTCCTGGGGCGTCTATTCCGGGTATTCGTAAATGGTCTGCTGAGTATCAACCTGAGATTTATCTACCAGATTTAGTCGATGCTTTTGAGCTGATTGGACAAGAAGAAGCTGAGGAGATGGCTCGTCGACTCGCTAAAGAAGAGGGCATTTTTGCAGGAATTTCTTCGGCAGGTGCATTGATTGCTGCTATTCGTACTGCTGAACGTGTTGAAAATGCTACGATTGGATTTATTGTTTGTGACCGTGGTGATCGCTACTTATCGCTAAATGTCTTTTAAATTGCTTATTTTATAGTTAATTTTTATTTATCTTTTATTAAAATATTATTTCTTGAGTGTTTTTATCAAGTAAAGAAAAATATTAGATAAAAATCAAATAATTATTTGAAACATTTAGTCTGCTTTTTCAAGTGAGTGTTTTATAATAGATAGTCCACATGTGATATGTGGATGTCGAGAAATATTATGAAACCAGTTTCTATATTCGCTATCCCATCCGATTTGCCCCAAGAGGAGCGCATCAAGCGTCGCCAGATGTTGGCTCGCTTGGGTTTGGCATGGCTGGTGATGATGCAGGTGATGATGTTTGCATTCCCTGGTTATGTGCGCAATGATTATTTGCACAGTGATAGTTTAGCGACTTTGGATGCGGCTATTATTGTCTTAAATTGGGTTAGTTTTGCGATGACTATCCCAGTCTTGCTTTATTGTGCGAGTCCAGTCTGGTCGGGTCTTTTCCAGAAGTCTAGTTATGGTTCATGGATTAATATGAACTGGCCAGTCGCGTTGGGGATTTTAGTGGCGTTTGTTCCAAGTGCGATAGCAACATGGACTAATCAAGGCGAAGTGTATTTTGAATCTATCGCGATGTTTATCGCCTTTTTATTGACCGCACGTTATTTAGAGTTTGCAGCGAATCAGTCAGCACAATTTGCCAAAGGGCATAGTGAGCCACTTCTAGAAAATGTACGTACTGAATTAACAAAGCGTGCTGACCGTATTGCATTTTTATTTATTACCATCCAAATTATTCTTGCTGTAGTGACAGCATTGGTATGGTAT
>JAXECN010000100.1:0-2148 GCA_034093535.1 Pelistega sp. | reverse complement strand
CCTCTCGTATTATCCCAGAAAATACACTTTTATTTGATTTCTTATCATCCGCATATCAGGAAATATAATGACAAAAACACTAATTATTGCTGAAAAACCTTCTGTCGCACAGGATTTATCCCGCGCACTAGGTGGCTTTGAACGTCACGACGGTTATTTTGAAAATGAGCAATATGTCCTTTCCTCTAGTGTGGGTCATTTATTAACCTTATTCAATCCCGATGATGTGGTTCGTGGTAAATGGTCTTTTACTCATCTACCCGCCATTCCTAAAAATGGTTTTGACATTCAACCAGCGGATAAAAAATCATTAGAGCGTTTAAAACTCCTTGTCAAACTCCTCAAGCGTAAGGATGTCAGTGCTGTCATTAACGCATGCGACGCGGGACGCGAAGGTGAACTAATTTTCCGCTACATCGTGCAATACGCTAAAGTCAATAAGCCCATCCAACGCCTATGGCTACAATCGATGACAAAGCAAGCCATTCTTGAGGCGTTTGATAATCTACGCTCTGATGAAAGCATGAAGCCCCTTGAAGCTGCTGCTCGTTCACGTGCAGAAGCAGACTGGCTAGTGGGTATCAATGGCACCCGTGCCATGACCGCCTTTAATAGTAAGGACGGTGGTTTCTTTAAAACACCGATTGGTCGTGTACAAACGCCCACTCTAGCGATTGTCTATGACCGTGAGCAGAAAATTCGTCAATTTGTATCGAAAGACTATTGGGAAGTAGTGGCTAGCTTTGTCTCTGCGGCAGGTATTTATGAAGGTCGCTGGATAGATAAAGATTTCAAAAAAGACGCTAATGACCCAGAGAAAAAAGAAAGTCGTTTATGGTCTGAAACCGCGGCACAAACCGTAGTCATGGCATGCCGTAATAAAGCCGGTAGTGTGAGCGAAGAATCTAAACCGCTCACTCAAAATTCACCGGCACTCTACGACTTAACGAGTTTACAACGCGAGGCGAACTCTCGTTTTGGTTTTTCTGCTAAGACGACCCTAGCCTTGGCACAAGCTTTATATGAGCGTCACAAAGTCATTACTTATCCACGTACTGACTCACGTTACCTACCAGAAGACTATATTCCTACGGTTAAACAAACCCTCTCTGAAATTTCACAGAGTAGTGCCGCAATGAATCGTAGCCACACCTCCTTTGCGCAAACCATTCTAAGCAATAACTGGGTAAAACCGAATAAACGTATTTTTGATAATAAAAAGGTCTCTGATCACTTTGCGATTATTCCGACCTCACAATTACCTAAAGAGCTGAGTGATGCCGAGGCGAAAATCTATGATCTCATCACCAAACGCTTTATGGCGATTTTCTATCCAGCAGCCGAATATCGTGTTACCACACGTATTACGGTCGTGAGCGGACATCACTTTAAAACTGAAGGTAAAGTACTCGTATCACCGGGTTGGTTAGCCGTCTACGGTAAAGGTGCTCAAGACGGTGAGGATAGTCTTGTTCCTGTCTCAGAAAACGAGCAAGTCAAAACCGAAGAAATTCATATTGAAGCCAATGCGACAAAACCACCACCACATTACACCGAGGCAACGTTATTAAGTGCCATGGAGGGTGCGGGTAAACTTGTCGAAGATGATGAATTACGCGAGGCGATGTCGGAGCGCGGCTTAGGCACACCAGCGACACGGGCAACCATTATTGAAGGCTTAATTGCCGATCAATACCTACGCCGAGAGGGTCGTGATTTAGTCGCCACCACGAAAACACGCCAACTGATGACCCTACTCAATGGTTTGAATATTAAGGAGCTCACCTCTCCCGAACTCACGGGCGAATGGGAGCATAAGCTAAAACAAATCGAACAAGGTACATTAGACCGCAACCGCTTTATGCAAGAGATTGCCCAAAGCACACAAGTCATTGTCAAACGTGCCAAAGAATACGAGCATGATACGATTCCAGGCGATTACGTGACGCTTAATACCTCTTGCCCTGCCTGTGGTGGCATCGTCAAAGAAAACTATCGCCGTTTTGCTTGTACTGACTGTGATTTCTCCATTACTAAAAATCCAGGTGGGCGTAATCTGGAAACCGAAGAAGCAGAAGAATTACTTACCCACCGTAGTATCGGTCCCTTGTCGGGCTTTATTAGTAAGCTAGGGCGTCCTTTCTCGGC
>JAXECN010000099.1:0-28313 GCA_034093535.1 Pelistega sp. | reverse complement strand
AAGGTCTACGCGCTGCTCAAACACTAAGCTCAAACTATGGTGAGTTAGCACGTAAATACGAAGCACAAATTGTACCTATCGACGGCATGGCACAAGGCCTAAAGTTACTTCAAAACAAACAAGCGGATTTAACATTCAATGATTCACTTGCTCTATTAGACTACTTAAAGAAAAATCCTGAATCTGGTTTAAAACCTTTCTGGGAATCAAGTGATAAAATCGGTGCTGGTCTTATAGCCAATAAAGGCAATGACGAAGCTCTAGCTAAAATTAGCCAAGCCATTGTTGAGTTGCGTGAAGATGGCACATTGAAAAAACTTGGTGAACAATTCTTCGGTAAAGATATCAGTGTTAAATAATTTCTTAGCCTCATTACCCTTTATGACCGAAACCCGTGCGGAATTGGTCATCAATGGGTTTCTCCCAATGGTTAAAGCAGCGGTACTGGTCTCAGTACCGCTTGCCATTGTGTCATTCTTTTTCGGCATGATTATTGCAATTGCTGTGGCCTTAATTCGCATCAGACAAAGCAACAGCATTTTTCATCGCTTTTTAGTATTTCTCGTCAAGAGTTATGTCTCGTTAATTCGTGGCACACCCATGCTCGTACAAATTTCAGTCGTGTTTTATGGATTACCTGCACTGAATATTTTTATCGACCCTATTCCAGCAGCGATTATTGGTTTCTCACTTAATGTCGGTGCTTATGGTTCAGAAACCGTACGTGCTGCCATTTCCTCTGTCCCTAAAGGACAATGGGAAGCAGGATTCACGATTGGCATGACATATTTCCAAACATTTCGCCGTATTATTGCTCCACAAGCCTTTCGTGTAGCTGTACCACCCTTAAGCAATAGTTTTATTGGTTTATTCAAAGATACTTCACTTGCTTCTGTCGTGACTGTAACGGAAATGTTCCGTGTTGCCCAACAAATTGCCAATGCTTCTTATGACTTCTTGCCCGTCTATATTGAAGCTGGCCTGATTTATTGGGGTTTCTGTTTTATCTTATTCATTATCCAATCGCGAGTTGAAAAGCGTATGGATCGTTATATCGCTCGTTAAAAGGAAATTTGGTAATGATTAAAATTCGTCATATTCATAAAACTTTTGGTGACAATCCCGTCTTAAAAGGGATTGACCTCGATATACAAAAAGGTCAAGTTGTCGTGATATTAGGTCCTTCAGGATCCGGTAAAACGACTTTTTTGCGTTGTCTCAATGCCCTCGAACTCCCCGAACAAGGGACGATTGAGTTTCAAAATAATGTGCCCCTCTTTATTGATTTTGCAAGTAAATCCGTCAAAAAAGAGATTCTGGCACTACGTCGTAAATCAGGAATGGTTTTCCAGCAATATAACCTCTTTCCACATAAAACTGCGTTAGAAAATGTGATGGAAGGTCCTATTCAAGTGCAAAAACGTGACCCAAAAGTGGTTCGAGAGGAAGCTATTGCCTTACTCAGCAAGGTGGGACTAGCCGATAAAATTAATCTTTATCCTTACCAACTTTCTGGTGGACAGCAACAACGCGTGGGGATTGCACGTGCGCTCGCTATTCAACCAGAACTCATGCTTTTTGACGAACCCACCTCAGCACTTGATCCTGAGTTAGTACAAGATGTCCTCAATACGATGAAAACACTTGCCAATGAGGGATGGACTATGGTGGTTGTTACGCACGAGATTAAATTTGCCCTTGATGTTGCAGATAAAGTGATTGTGATGGATCATGGTCAAATTGTCGAACAAGGCTCTCCAGAGCAACTATTTCAACACCCTCAACATGAGCGTACCAAAGCATTTCTGCATCAAATCCGCGCTGATGCGTCCAACTAAAAAAAGCGTATATGTCTACATGGACATATACGCTTTATATCATCCGTTCAATGCGTAATACTTTTTATATCAACGACGTTCTCATGGTGACGTCACGGTTTTTGCAGACTCTTGCGTACTCGGTGAAGTAATAAAACCTAATTTTTTCACGCCAGACCCTTTAGCCGCTGCCATAATCTGTGCAATAACTTCATAACGTGCATCCACATCCGCACGGATACGGAAGTCTGTATTCGGGTCAGCCTTGGCTGTATTGATAAAGAACTCTTTGAGGTTTTCCATCTCCATCACTGAGCCATTAACATGGACAACCCCTTTGTCGTCCACGGCAATATCGACCGACTTCGGATTTTCCGTCACTGCCTCTGCACTCACATGTGGGACATCAATTTTAATGGAGTGCGCTAATAAGGGAGCCGTGATGATAAAAATCACTAATAGCACCAACATCACATCAATCAGTGGCACCATATTAATCTCTGATACTGTGCCCGATGTACTTTTTGAACCGCTCGAATCAAAGCTACCAAAAGCCATTTTAACGTTCCTTATTTAATAAGAGCTCAGCTTTAGAGTCCACCTGCTGTCCTGTCGTCAAGAAAGCTAATAAGTCATGCGCAAAACCGTCTAAACGACTTAATACCACACGATTACGACGCACGAATGTATTAAATGCCAATACCGCGGGAATCGCTACCGCTAAGCCTAAACCTGTCATGATTAACGCCTCACCGACGGGACCAGCAATCTTATTAATAGACACACCATCGCTTAAGCCAATACCGATTAAGGCATGATAAACACCCCATACCGTACCAAACAAGCCTACAAATGGCGCTGTTGAACCAATAGAACCTAACATCGTCAAACCATTTTCTAGACGAGCTGTTTCTTCATCAATCACTTTACGCATGGTACGAATAACAAATTCACCATCTGCACCCGCTTCAGCCAATTTACTCGCTCCATAGCGCTTAAAGTGGTCTTGTGCATGCAAAGCTTCATTGGCAAGACGCGAGAATGGATCACCTGCACCATATTGATGTAAGTCTTTATCCACTTGCTGCAAAGAAGCCGCATTCCAAAAGCGATTTAGAAATTTTTCAGTACGGCGTGTCTGGCGTATATTCATCAAAGTCTTGACGATAATGATATACCAAGTGATGACAGACATAAGCACCAAAATACCAAAAAGTGTTTTACCCACAATATCGGTTTGCTTAATAAAACTGAGCATATCATGCTGTTGCGCTACAGGCTCTGCCACTTGCAAAGTGATACTATGTACAAGCGGTGTTACTACACCCATCATTTCTGACAACATTTTTATTTCCTCTTATTTAAAATTAATTGGAATATCGGCGATGGACTCACGTGCCACTCCATTTTCTGCATACGGTCTAAATCGAGCTCTCTGTACAGCACGTAAAGCTTCTTTATTTAAGGCTTCATAAGGTGTCGCCTGCTGAATAGAGGCACTTTTTACAGAGCCATTTGTCGCAATAACAACTCTGATAATCACCAACCCTTTCTCTCCCCTCATCTGCGATGAGCGTGGCATAACAGGTTTTGGCTTAACCACATAATTCACACTTGTAATCCGTACAGGTGCTTTATTAACCGCTGCTGCAGCCGCGACTGGAATATTCGGTTTGCCCATCGGTATACCAAACGGTTTTACTGGAGCCGTGGCTGCTGTTGATGTTTTCGTCAACGTTGAGACCGGTGTCGTCGCCACAGGCTTTTCAGGTTTAGGTCGCTTAGGCTCTACCTTTTTCTTCTGCTCTACCTTGGGTTTGGGTTTTGGTTTGGGTTTTGGCGGAGGCTCTACAATCTGTGCCGGCTCTGGCTTAACGATAGGCTCTGGCTCCGGAATAGGTTCTGGCGCTGGAGTGGACACAGGCTCAACAGTTTCTTCAGGGATGTCGGTCGCTGTCGGATCCTCAGCAGGAGGCGGTAAACTCTCCGTCTGTTCACCTTTAGGGAGTTCAGCAATAGGCTCATCAATCAATGATACTACCACTGCTTGTTCTTGCTGTACCTCGACTTGGATAGGTTCAGACTTCATCGTCAATAGCACCCCCATACCTGTCACCAAGCCAACTGCGCCAAATGCCGCAACTAAGCGATGAATAAGCGGTGTTTGTGTACCAGAATAAGGTGCCAATGACATAAAAACAAAAGATTTAACCAATGAAGTTAGGCATTATACCTAAATTTTTAATAAATGAGAATAATTATTATTAATATTATTATTTTTAATGATGAATATAAAAAAACCAGTCCTATTCAAGACTGGTTTCTCATCATATCACTCAGTGACTAACAAATCATCGTCACTTCAGTAGACGATTATTGTGGTGTGACTTCTTTAGCTTGTGGACCTTTTGGACCATCCGCAATAATATAAGAAACCACTTGCTCTTCTTTTAGCGTACGAAAACCATTGACCACGATATCTGAATGGTGGACGAATAAATCTTTGCCACCAGCTTGTGGTGTGATAAAACCAAAGCCTTTTTCGTTGTTAAACCATTTAACTTTGCCTAATTGTGCAGACATAATTTTTCCTCTTGAGAAATAGATAATAAAAAGGACCCCCAAGAGAACAAAAGCATTAGGTCCAATGACAAAGATGCGGTATAGCTACTACTTGAAAATCAAGTCTCCACTATGCACTCTATTGATGAGAAAGTCAATGTAATTCTAACTTGTTGTTTTATCACCAATTTGATGCATCTATGCACCATTATTGTGCTTTGCAGCACAATAATGACTCTTTTTTCGCCTCCTTTCTCTCTTCTTTGCGCACTTTTTCTGTTCATCACCCTTATAAATCATAGAAAGTTCAGCAAATTATAAAAACTGGCACGGTATTTGCTAAAGGAAAAACAAGCAATCTGTTTTTCAAAGGAGTTTTATATGAAATTAATTACGGCGATTATTAAACCTTTCAAATTAGATGATGTGCGTACCGCACTCGCTGATGTAGGTATCCAAGGTTTAACCATTACAGAAGTCAAAGGGTTTGGTCGTCAAAAAGGTCATACTGAACTCTATCGTGGGGCCGAGTATGTTGTCGATTTCTTACCAAAAGTGAAATTAGAAATTGCTGTACGTGATGACCAAGTCGAAAGTGCCGTGGAAGCTATCTGCCAATCCGCCAATACTGGCAAGATTGGTGACGGCAAGATTTTTGTCAGCAACTTAGAACAAGTTATCCGTATCCGTACCGCAGAGTCTGGTGAATCAGCACTCTAAACCTCTCGATTAATTAGCAATTCAAAGGAAATAGATATGAACAGTGCAGATTTAGTATGGGTCAGTATTTCAACTGTCCTCGTTTTAATGATGGTCGTACCCGGACTTGCCCTCTTTTATGGTGGTTTAGTGCGAGCGAAGAATATTCTTTCGGTATTAGCCCAAGTCCTCGCCGTCTTTTCACTTGTCATGATTTTATGGTTTGCCTATGGCTACTCACTCGCCTTTACAGAAGGTACGCCATTCTTTGGTAATTTATCACGTGCTTTCTTCTCAGGAATGTTTGATGTTCCTAATGGTACTTTTGAATTATCAGGCAGTATTCCTGAGTTAAGCTTTGCCTCATTCCAAGCAACCTTTGCCGGTATTACTTGTGCCCTTATTGTGGGTGGCTTTGCTGAGCGTATGAAGTTTAGTGCAGTACTTATTTTTATCGGTATCTGGATGACTTTTGCCTATATTCCTGTGGCGCATATGATCTGGGCAGGTGACGGCTATCTTGCAGGTGATGCCCTAGACTTTGCTGGTGGTACTGTTGTACATATCAATGCTGGTGTGGCAGCCCTTGTCGCCGCTTACTATGTAGGTCCTCGTCTCGGTTATGGTAAAGAAGCTATGCCTCCACACAACTTACCGATGACCTTTATTGGTGCTTGCTTACTATGGGTAGGTTGGTTTGGTTTTAATGCGGGTTCTGCACTTGGTGCAAGCAACGATATGGCATTAGCATTCTTTAATACAATTATCGCCACAGCAGCCGGTGTATTAGCTTGGTTAGCTTGCGAAGCGATTATCCGCGGTAAAGGTTCTCTCTTAGGCGGTGCTTCTGGTGCTGTTGCAGGTTTAGTTGGTATTACACCAGCAGCTGCTTTAGTCGGTCCTGTTGGTGCCCTCATTATCGGTGCAGTCACAGGTATTGCCTGCGTATGGGGTGTCCACTCACTCAAACGCTTACTCAAAGTAGACGATACGCTAGATGTCTTCTTTATCCATGGTGTTGGCGGTATTGTTGGCGGTATCTTAACAGGTATCTTTAATGCAAAACCTCTCGGTGGTCCAGGTTTAGAAACACTTGCAGATATCCCAGCTCAACTATGGTTACAAGTTGAAGGTATGCTAATCGCTGCCGTTATCAGTGGTGTTGTCGCTATCGTAGCACTTAAGATTGCTAGCTTAATCACTGGTGGTGTACGCGTAACAGCCGATAGTGAGCGTCAAGGTCTAGACCTCTCGGCACACGGTGAACAAGGCTATCAAAAATAATTAAAGTCGATAGACTCCCAATAAAAAAGCTCGGACACTCAAATCCGAGCTTTTTGCTTAAGGGGAACTCATCAAATTCTCTCTTAGTAGAGTAAACCTGATGAAAAGGCTGAATTACTTCTCCGGCGATGTTGCCATCAACTCCAAGAAAACATTCCAGCATTTCTCCACAGAAGCGATTTCCACACATTCACGAGGTGAATGTGCTGCACGGATATTAGGACCAAAAGAAATCATCTCCATATGGGGAGCTTGACCTTTTAAAATACCGCACTCTAGACCAGCATGCATCACTTCAATCGCTGGTGCTTGACCATAAAAGCGCGTAAATAAATCCTGACAAAGCGCTAATAAAGGAGAATTAGGCTCTGGTTTCCAGCCAGGATAATCAGCGGCTAATTCCAATTGTGCATCCGCCAAGTCAGCCAAGGCTTGTAAGCGTAATGACACATCATCTTTAGGGGTTTCTAATAGCGAACGCATGAGACAACGAATCATCAGTTCACCATCTTTGATAAGTAAGACACCCATACTAATTGAGGTCTCGACCACACCTTTAAAATCATCACTCATACGCAATACACCGTTAGGAATACTACGAATAAGATTTAAGATTTTTTGACTATCTGCCACTGAACAAGAGGCTGGCACTTCATCGAGCGACTCTAAAGAAACCTCTAAATTAGGCTCAACAGCTGCCAACTCTTGCTTAAGGGTAGCGGTAATTGCTGCTAAGGTAGCATCTGCCAAAGGTTGTGCACAGACAATAGTTGCACTCGCCTCACGAGGAATAACATTACGTAATGAGCCCCCTTTAATATCTGCCAATTGCCAAGAAGCCTGTTGAGCAATTTCATGTAAAACACGTGCTAATAATAAATTCGCATTGGCACGTCCTGAATCAATATCAATACCAGAATGCCCACCTTTTAGACCAGACACTTGTACAGTATAAGCATATCCTGTGGCACTAGAGGTCTGAAAAGGTAGCGAGAATGTCGCGTCACGACCACCTGCACAACCGATAAATAAAATACCCTCATCTTCAGAATCTAAGTTCACCATATACGGTGCGCTTAACCACTCGGCTTGAATAGCACGAGCACCACCCATCCCGGTTTCTTCTTCTACGGTCAATACTAAATCAATAGGTGGATGAGGAATATCATCAGAAAATACTAAGGCAAGACCCATAGCTGCGCCGATACCGTTATCCGCACCAAGCGTTGTATCATTGGCAAACACCCAACCGTCTTTAATGACTGTTTGGATAGGATCGGTCTCAAAATTATGTGAGCTAGCCGTCCCTTTTTGTGCCACCATATCGATATGTGCTTGAATAGCTACGCGCGCACGGTTTTCTAGACCCGTTGTCCCTGCTTTCTTAATCAGAATATTACCGATAGTATCGCGCTGTACATCTAAGCCTTTTTGCTGTGCTTTTTGCACAATAAAATCTCCCAACGCCTGCTCACGGAATGTTGGGTGAGGAATACTACAAAAATCACTAAACCATTGCCACACTGCTTGTGGCGCAAGTGAAGAAATACTAACTGTCATCTTGATGAAGTCCTAAGTAAAAACGGTACAATTGCTGACATTGTACCGTAAGCTTTAGATAAAACGAATAAACGATTTTTGATTAACTCGCAAACTCTTCACGCAGCGTACGTTTTAAAAGTTTACCTGCCGTATTACGAGGGAGCTCATCTTTAAAGTGGACTTTCTTCGGCACTTTAAAAGGTGCAATACGCTCTTTGGCAAAATCAATCAACTCTTGTTCTGTCGCTGTTGTGCCGGCTTTTAGTGTGACCACCGCACAAACTGCCTCTACCCATTTCTCATCAGGGATAGCGATAACAGCCACCTCTGCCACGCTCGGATGTTTATATAGACACTCTTCCACATCGCGACTTGAAACCAATACCCCACCGGTATTAATCACATCTTTAATACGGTCTACGATGTAAAGGAAGCCGTGCTCATCAAAGTAGCCCATATCTCCTGAATGGAACCATCCTCCCTCAAAGCTCTCCTCAGTCTGTTCAGGCTTATCCCAATAACCGCTCATCAACTGCTTAGACTGATGAACAATTTCACCGACCTGTCCTACTGGCACCGTATTCATCTTATCATCCACGACACGTGTCATCACATTCATCACTGGACGACCTGCAGAGGCTGGTGAGATAAGATGTTCAGCAGGATTTAACACTGTCGCCAAGGGTCCAATCTCGCTCTGACCATAGCAGTTGTATACCCCCATTTCAGGGAAAAGCTGACGAATCTCCTCAAGCACAGGTAGTGGCATAATTGAAGCTCCATAATAGGCTTTTTTCAGCATTTTCATCTTATCCACACTAAACTCAGGATGTCGTAATAAAGAAATCCATACCGTTGGTGGTGCAAAGAAAGTCGTAATTCCCTCTTTTTCAAACCATAAAAAGCAAACATCTGGCTTAGGTGCAGGGATAATCACTTGCGTAACCCCCTGTAAAAGCCCCGGCATTAAGAACACTTGCATTTGTGCTGAGTGATAAAGCGGTAATGAAGCCAACGCCTTATCAGAAGACTTAATATCCAATGCTTCAATGGCACTCATATATTCCGCATAAAGTGCTTCATGGCTTAACATCGCTCCCTTGGGCAATGATGTCGTCCCTGAGGTATATAAAATCTGTGCCGGTGAACTCTCATCAAATAAAAAGCGCTCTCCCTCCACAATAAACTGACGAATATCTTCAAGGGCTACACTACTTGGTGTGGCAGGTTCATGCTCGGGCACAGTAGCTACCTTTAAAATATCATCTTGCTCACCACCAAAGAAAGTGCCATAAATCTGAATATCGATACGTGATTTAATATTGTTCAAGCTCTCTTGCAAATGTGGGTCACAAAAAACCGCCTTTGCTTGAGATTGCGTCAAAATATAATGTAGCTCATCACCTAATAAGGCATAGTTAACTGGGACATGGACTAAACCGAGACGGTTACATGCTAACCAATATAAAACATACGCATCCGAATTGGCTCCATATGCTGCCACATGTTCTCCCGCTTTAAGCCCCTTGGACTGTAGATAGAGAGCGACTTGTTGTACTGCCTTATCCACTTGTCGGTAAGTCCAGCGACGACGCTCAAATACAATCGCTTCTTTATTGGGAAATTGTGCTACCGCTCGCTGAAAAGCTTCAGCCAATGTAAAACGGCGAGAAGAGCGAATAGATATTGCCATAATGTCTCCTTAATATATTTTTCCTAGCCATATCATCAACTATATAGAAAATATAAAGAACTGAATATTAGTAATAATCACTAAACCGCAAGATAAAAAAAGCTCATACTTGCTATCACAAGTATGAGCGTCAAATAAAGCTGACTTAAATAAGCCTAATTACATATTTTCACCATCAATCGGTGCTTTCATAATCAGCGCCAAGTCTTCAGTATGCATGAGGTTCAAATAACGTTGATATTGCTTAAGAATATCGGCAATTAATTCATCCTTAGACATATACTGAACATCATACCCGACACGACCATCACCAAAATAAGTAAAGGGTTCATGCACTACGGTCTTCGTTAAGCCCGGTAAAGCACTCTCTTCTCTTAAAGCATCATGTGCTTTAGAGGTCTGTACTTTTACCCCATAGAGGAAATTACGCCATTGCCCCTTTTCGATAATCAGCTCTGCTGCCATTTCAGGCTCATCAATACGATTTACCGTCACTTGCAACTGATGTTTATTCACCAATTCTGCACGTAAGGTTTCAAAAGCGGGACGGACAACATCTTTAAAGAAATTCTCCATATCATCCTCTTGCGTCTGATGCAGAATCTGATTAAGTCGTTGTTTCCAACGGTCTCCGCTCCAGAAAACACTACCCGCATTAAGTTTTTGGCTAAAATAACGTGCATCTGAGCGCAAGCCTCGCATTAAGCTTACACACATTCCCACCATCACCACAACAAATGGTAAAGCAACCAATAAAGTCACTGCTTGTACTGCACCTAAACCATCTGTACGCAATAAGGCAATCGCCATCGTGATGAGAATCAGCCCCAAAAGAATGCTCTGCCATTTTGGTGTCGGTTTGCTACTACCTCCTGAGGCAATATTATTTAATACAATAATGCCAGAGTCAGCTGAAGTGATAAAGAACAATGCCAGAATCACCATCGCCACCACACTACTTAGACTAGCAAGTGGGAAATACTCTAAAAACTTAAAGAGTAATAACTCTGGTTTACTCGTCAAACCTGCTAAAGCACCATTAGTCGTTTCGTCTAAATAGATACCTGAATTACCAAAAATGGTAAACCACAATAGACTAAAGACAGTCGGCACAATCAGCACACCCATCACAAACTCACGCACGGTACGTCCACGAGAGATACGAGCAATAAATAAGCCTACAAAAGGAGCCCAAGACGCCCACCATGCCCAATACAGAATTGTCCAGCCGGTAAACCATCCTTGATGACTATCATCATAGGCAAATGTTCGGAAACTAATTTCAACAAGATTGCTAATGTAATAACCCGCATTTTCCGCAAAAGTCGATAATAACTTCACGGTAGGTCCTTCGAATAAGACAAAGAGCATCAGTGCTAAGGCTAATAATAAATTCAGCTCACTTAGGCGACGCACCCCTTTGCCAACCCCAGACACAGCCGAGAGGATAGCCACGGAGGTTACCACAATAATAATCGTTGCTTGTTGAGTAAAACCTACCTCACTCACCCAGCCAATATTTTGCAAACCAGAATTTAATTGAATCGCACTAAAACCTAATGTGGTTACAATCCCAAAAACAGTGGCTAATAGACCAAAAACATCAATCACATGACCTGCTGTACCATGGATTTTATCTTTGAGCAATGGATAAAATGTAGAGCGTAATGAGAGTGGCAGACGATAACGATAACCAAAGAAAGCCAATGCTAAAGCCATCGTGCCATAAATTGCCCATGGATGTACCCCCCAGTGAAAGAAGGTATACAACATCGCATTTTTCTCGATATTGTCCTCTGTAATAGGAGAGGCATAATGCATCATCGGCTCAGCAACACCAAAATACATAAGACCAACGCCCATACCTGCAGCAAATAGCATCGCTACCCACGAAAAGAAAGGATATTCTGGATCCTCATCATCCGCACCTAAACGAATATCGCCTAAACTACTAAAGATAAGCACAATAAGAAACGCAAGAAACAGCGAAACAGCCAGAATATAAAACCAACTAAAATGACTAAAAGTAAATTGTTGTGCCACATCTAAAGTGGCTTTCATTTTTTCGGGAACCAACATCCCCAATGCACCGATGATTATCATAAAGATAAAACTCGGGATAAAGACCTTAAGATTAAAAGTCGTCTTCATTTTTACTCCCTTATCAGCTTCACCTTATACTGTCTTATAGAATAAGAATAGTAGCAAGACACCATAAAATGAAACTATGGTTAAAAAATGCGCGTACATACGATTACGCCACGCAAGAAATGCTCGTATTGAGCAATGATTGAATAAGCTAATAGCTTAAAAGTCGGTATCTAATACGAATACCTAAGATGGTCAAATAAAACAAGAGGTTGAGCTCTTCATCTTGAAAAGGTAAGCGAGCTACCAAACACATTGTAACAGATTTCAGAGAAAGCAAAAAACCACGCCAAAATCGCCGAAACACCTTGCTTTCAGTCTATAATAGAACGTTATGGGCAAATTTGCCACTATTTTATTGATAATTCGCTTTCATCGAGTTTTATAACTATGTTAGAACAATACCAACCCCAAGTTGTTGAAAAAAATGCACAAAAGCAATGGGCTGACGGTGATGTATACCGTGTAACTGAATACGCTAAGGACAAAAATGGTAACGATAAGCCTAAATATTATGCTTGTTCGATGTTACCTTATCCAAGTGGTAAGTTACATATGGGTCATGTGCGTAACTACACCATCAACGACATGCTTACTCGCCAATTACGTATGAAGGGCTACAATGTCCTAATGCCTATGGGTTGGGATGCGTTTGGTATGCCAGCAGAGAATGCCGCCATTAAATCTAAAGTGCCACCAGCACAATGGACTTATGCCAATATTGATTACATGAAAAAACAATTAAAATCAATGGGCTTAGCAATTGACTGGTCGCGTGAAATGGCAGCTTGCGACCCAGAATACTATCGTTGGAACCAATGGATGTTCCTCAAAATGCTCGAAAAAGGCATTGCTTACCGTAAAACCCAAGTCGTCAATTGGGATCCTGTCGATCAAACCGTACTTGCCAATGAGCAAGTGGTCGATGGTCGTGGCTGGCGTTCTGGTGCATTAGTCGAGAAGCGTGAAATCCCCGGCTACTACCTCCGTATCACTGACTATGCAGAAGAGTTACTTGATTGCGTCAAGAACAAGATGGACGGTTGGCCTGAGCGCGTACGCGTTATGCAAGAGAACTGGCTAGGCAAGAGCGAAGGTGTCCGTTTCGCTTTCCCTCACGAGATAAAAGATGAAGCTGGTCAGCTCATCCAAGACGGTCGTCTCTATGTCTTTACGACTCGCCCTGATACAATTATGGGGGTGACTTTCTGTGCTGTGGCTCCAGAACATCCTCTAGCGACAGAGGCTGCTCGCCGCAATCCAGCACTCACCGCATTTATCGAGCAAGCTAAACTCGGCGGCACAACAGAAGCCGAAATGGCAACTAAAGAAAAAGAAGGCGTACCTACAGGTCTTTTCGTCACTCACCCTATCACTGGTGAGCAAGTGGAAGTATGGGTGGGCAACTATGTACTCATGAGCTATGGTGACGGTGCTGTGATGGGCGTACCTGCTCATGACGAGCGTGACTTCGCATTTGCAAAAAAATACCATCTCCCTATCAAACAAGTTGTCGCTGTTGAAGGCAAAGAATACTCAACAGACCAATGGCAAGAATGGTATGGCGACAAACAGCAAGGCACTTGTATCAACTCAGGTGCATTAGACGGCATGAACTACAAACAAGCCGTTGATGCTGTGGCAAAAACATTAAGCGACAAAGGTCTCGGCGAAAAACAAACTACATGGCGTCTACGTGACTGGGGTATCTCTCGCCAACGCTACTGGGGTACACCAATCCCTATTATCCACTGCCCTGATTGCGGTCCTGTGCCTGTCCCTGAAAAAGACTTACCTGTCGTGTTACCTGAAGATTTAATTCCTGATGGTACGGGCAACCCATTGAACAAATCAGAAGCCTTCTTAAAATGCCAATGTCCAAAATGTGGTCAAGACGCACGTCGCGAGACTGATACTATGGATACCTTCGTGGATTCATCATGGTACTTTATGCGCTATACATCGCCAGGCAATAATGAGGCGATGTTTGACGAACGTAATGACTATTGGATGCCAATGGATCAATACATTGGTGGTATTGAACATGCAGTCATGCACTTACTCTATGCCCGCTTCTGGTCAAAAGTCTCTCGTGACTTAGGTTTAGTCAAATATGATGAACCGTTTACCAACCTACTTACTCAAGGCATGGTACTCAATCATATCTATACACGCCGCAATGAAAAAGGTGGTATAGAGTATTTCTGGCCAGACAAAGTAGAAAATATCTATGGCGACAAAGGTCAAATCATCGGTGCTAAATCACTTGAAGATGGTTTAGATGTCACCTATGCAGGTATTGGCACCATGTCAAAATCCAAAAACAACGGTGTAGACCCTCAGTCTATTATTGACACAATGGGTGCAGATACGGCTCGTCTATTCGTGATGTTTGCTAGTCCTCCAGAACAGACGCTAGAATGGTCTACTACCGGTGTTGACGGTTCGAATCGCTTCTTACGCCGTCTATGGGTAATGGCTTACAATCATCGTGATATCGTGGCTCGAGCGTCAGCGACTTTACCTGATTTTGCCAATGCACCAAAAGAAGTCAAACAACTCCGTCTAACGGCTCATCAATTACTACGCCAAGCCAATTACGACTATGAGCGTATGCAGTACAACACGGTTGTCTCTGCCAATATGAAGCTTTTAAATGCGATTGAAGATGCAAAATTAGAAGCTTCTGAATACAGTGACGCTGCGATTAAAGAGGTAATTGGCATTCTCTTACGTATGCTCTACCCTGCTGTACCTCACATCACTTATCAATTATGGCAAGACTTAGGCTACGATAAGATTTATGGTGATTTATTAGACGCTCCATGGCCTGAAGTTGATGAAACAGCACTTATCGCTGATGAGATTGAGATGATGTTACAGATCAACGGTAAATTACGTGGTTCAATCATGGTACCAAATGGTGCTTCCAAAGAGGATATTGAGGGCTTAGCACTGGCTCACCATCAAATCACGAAACACCTCGAAGGTCGTGCACCAAAACGTGTGATTGTCGTCCCAGGCAAACTCGTCAACGTGGTTGGCTAATCTAGGATAAGGACTTGCTTTATGCTTAAACATTTATCAACTACCCGCCGTTATTTAGTCGGCTTTCTCATGCTAAGTCTACTATTGACGGGTTGTGGATTTAAAATGCGTGGACAAACAGAGCTACCTTTTGGTGCGATTTATAGCAATATTTCTCGCAACTCTAGCTTTGGTATTTATATCTATCGTCTCCTTAAAGCAAGTTCTCCTAATACCGTGATGGTGGACTCGCCACAACAGGCGAATATCATCGTCACCCAATTAGCCTTAAACCGTACACGTACCGAAATCTCATTAGACGCTGACGGTCGTGTAGAAGAATACGAGCTAGGTTTAGCCTTTCAATTTAGCGTTTCTGACGCAGCAGGCAATATCCTGATTGAACCCACGACCCTCACCTCTTCACAATTACTCCCTTATGATGAGGATGTCGCTTCAGCAAAAGCCGCAGAGATGGTATTGATTTACAACAATATGGAAAAAAGTATTGCCGATCGTCTTTACCGTCGTATTACCTCAGAAGAGCTAAGTGAGCGTTATCGCCAACTCAATCCTTCAAACTAATCTATGGCAGGCAAAATACGCTACGATGCCTTAGCAAGCTATCTCCAAAAGCTAGGCAATAAGGTTGATAATTTTTATTGTGTGATGGGTGAAGAGCTCCTGCTACGCAATGAAGTTGTTGACCTTATCCGTCAGCATTGCCGCCAACTCGGTTTTAGCGAGCGCATTAGTCTGGTTCTCGAGTCCAATGGTCCTTGGCACAAGATTCAGGAAAACACCCAAAACACCTCCTTATTTGCCGAACAAAAAATTCTAGAAATTACCATTCCTAGCGGCAAACCGGGACGTGTAGGTGGACCGGCATTAATCTTATTAGCCGAGCAAATCCAACAAGGATTATTAAGCGATATTACCGTTATTCTGAATTTACCCAAGCTCGACAAAAAGACGCTCGAGAGCAAATGGTGTAAAGCCATTGAAAGTGCAGCTATCACCATTGATGTCCCTCAGATTAACCGTGCGCAATTACCTGCATGGATTAAACAAAGACTTGCTCAACAAAACCACCAAATTGATACAGAAACGTTAAATTTTCTCGTTGAAAAAGTCGAAGGCAACTTATTCGCCGCCCATCAAGAAATTCTGAAACTCGGTCTTATGCACCCTCCCGGACATATTGATGCGCAGAGCATTCAACAAGCGGTTTTTGATTCAGCACGTTTTGATGTCTTTCAACTGACGGATGCTATGCTTGCTGGTGATGCCAAACGAAGTGTGCGAATTCTCCAAAGCCTCCGTGACGAAGGCGAAGCATTACCCATGGTATTAGCGATGATTACCCGAGAAATTCGTACGCTCTATTCCTTAGCACTGATTAAGCGCAATGGCGGCAATTTAGCACAAGCAATGACCTCTTTACGCATTTTTAGCTCAAGACAAGCGCTCTTTCACGGTGCATTAAATCGTCTTAATCTGACCAAAGCCATGGGACTCATTCAACATGCTAGTGATATTGACCGCCTATTCAAAGGCTATCCCGTAGAGGGCCGCCTAAAAGACGCTTGGCAAGAATTAAACCGTCTTGTGGTGAAAATCGCTGAAAACGGGACACTATAAACTATTTTTCGATTACCCATATTGACAGGGAACTCGTATGACTGATTCTTTACAAAATATAATGCAAACTATTGGCGCACAGGCCAAAGCTGCCGCAAAAACCATGCGAGCGGTATCACAACAACAAAAAATCAAGGCATTACTCTACCTTGCCGATAAAATTCTTGAAAATGCTGACTATTTAAAAGCTGAAAATGCTAAAGACCTCGCTGCCGCCAAAGAAAACGGTCTAGCTGCTTCGCTCTTAGATCGTCTCACCCTTTCAGACAAATCTATCCAAACAATGGTGGCAGGAGTGCGGCAAATCGCTCATCTAGATGACCCTATCGGTAGCCTCAGTGCCACGAAAATCCTCCCTAATGGGATGCAAATTGCCAAGATGACCATTCCACTTGGTGTGATTGGTATCATCTACGAATCACGTCCCAATGTCACCATTGACGCTGCAGCCTTATGCTTAAAAGCAAGTAATGTCGCTATTTTACGTGGCGGTAGTGAAGCCTTTTATTCTAATAGCGCACTCGCCGCTCTAGTCAAAGAAGCACTGAACTATGCAGGACTTCCTGAACATGCCGTACAAATCATTCCAACCACGGATCGAGCGGCAGTTGGACATCTTGTGACCATGACTGAATATGTCGATGTCATTATTCCTCGCGGTGGCAAAGGACTTTTACAACGTCTAGCCGCCGAAGCCAAAGTTCCGCTTATTATGCACCTAGACGGCAACTGTCATATGTATCTTGACCGTAGTGCCCAACCAGACATGGCAATTAATCTTGCTTTCCATGCCAAAACATATCGTTATGGTATTTGTGGTGCATTAGAGACGCTTCTTGTTCATCAAGAAATTGCAGCACAAGTTTTACCGACGCTTGCTCAACAATTCACGGAAAAAGGTGTCGAAATGCGTGCCTGCCCTCGTACGCTAGAGATTATCACGAATGCGACACCCGCCACTGAACTAGACTGGGAAACCGAATATCTCGCCCCTATCATCGCCATTAAAATCGTGGATAATATTGAACAAGCAATTGCCCATATTGAGCAATATAGCTCAGGACATACAGAGTCCATTATCACCGAAGATATGCATGCTGCACGCCAATTCCAATTACTAGTCGACTCAGCAGGTGTGTATGTCAATCTTCCTACTGTTTTTGCAGACGGTTTTGAATATGGACTCGGTGCAGAAATCGGTATTTCCACCAATCGTCTACATGCACGTGGTCCTGTCGCTGTCGAAGGTTTAACGACCTATAAATGGGTATTAACCGGCAATGGACAAACACGCTCTTAAGGAAAACATATGCTTTATTTATGGCTAAAGGTATTACACCTCATTTTTGTTATTTCGTGGTTTGCCGGCTTGTTTTACTTACCTCGTATTTTTGTCAATCTGGCACAGAACCAAGACAACCCTATTGTCTATGACTACCTTCTTGGGATGTCAAAACGACTTCTTCGTTTTATGACGATTATTGCCATTCCTGCTATCATCTTTGGCTTATGGTTGATGATTCAGTTTAAAATAGGTGCAGAAATGGGTTGGTTACACGCCAAACTTTGCTTTGTCGCCTTTATCATGCTCTATCATGCTTCTTGCTTTAGAATTCATCGTCGTTTTGAACAAAAGCAAAATACCAAATCGCATGTATTCTTTCGTTGGTATAACGAAATTCCATTACTTCTATTACTTGCTGTTGTTGCGCTAGTGATTATCAAACCTTTTTAAATAACTATGACAGAAGAAACTCCTCGTAAAAAGCTTAGCATTAGTCTAAAACGCAACAGCGATAGTGAAAGCAAACCTCGCTTGCGCACAGGCGCACGAGCTCGCCATGTCGCCATTAATGAAATCACTAAGCAAGTTGCCGAAAGTGCTGCTGCTGCGGCTGCAAAACCTGCTCGCACCGAACGCAAGCCTCGAACAGACCGTAATGAGCGCTACGACCGCTATGAAGACGAAGGATACAAGCGTCCACGTACAGCCGGTTATTCACGCCATCGCCCTAGTTTAGAAGACCGTCTAGCAGGTGGAGGTCGTCCGGGCAGTCGTTTTAAACCAAAGTCTGATTTTGTGGCGCCGACTGCTTACCCGAGTTATCAAGGGGATACTTTCCCTGTATTTGCACCTTGCCCGATTGGTCTAGAACAAGCTTTAGCCGCAGAGTTAGAAGCTCTCGGCTTTGATAGCGTCAAACCTGGTCGCTCTGGTTGCTCATTTAAAGCAGACTGGACTGGTGTAATGAAAGCCAATCTATACTCTCGCTTAGCGACTCGTATGCTTGTGCAAGTGGCTCATGCTAAAGTGAGTACAGAGGATGATATTTATGAGTTAGCCCGTCAAGTCCCTTGGGAACGCTGGTTTGGTGCTGAACAGACACTGCGTGTTGATACCTCGGCTATCCGCAGTCCTATGCAAAGCTTGCAATTTTGTAACCTCCGTGCAAAAGATGGTATCGTCGATCATCTACGTGACTTAGAAGGACAACGCCCTAGTATTGATACCGTACGACCTGACGCAAAAGTTCATCTTTTCTTAGATAGCGAGTCAGCGACCCTCTATCTAGACACCTCTGGTGAATCACTCTTCAAAAGAGGTTGGCGTTATGACAAAGGACAAGCTCCTCTACGCGAAAATCTCGCAGCGGGTATTCTTGCCTTAGCAGGTTGGGATCCAAGCCAACCTTTATTCGATCCATTCTGCGGCAGTGGAACCATTCTTATCGAAGCAGCCTGGATTGCACGAGGTATTCCACCCGGCATTAGCCGTCCCTTTGCCTTTGAGCGCTTGCGCGGCATGAATCGTAAAACATGGGCAGAACTTAAAGAAGAAGCCTTTGATAACATCCTCCGTGATGTCGAAACACCACTCTTTGGCTCTGACTTAGACAGTTCAGTTATCCAAGCAGCTCAGTCCAATTTAGGGCGTGCCAAACTCTCTGATAATAGCGTGCGCTTTAGTGTATGCAATGCACTAAAAGCAACCGCACCTACCTCGACACCCGGTTTTTTAATCACCAACCCACCTTATGGTGAGCGTCTTGGTGCCGAAGATGAACCCTTCTGGCGTGAGTGGTCTAGTGTCTTAAAAAATGCTTTTGCGAATTGGCATGTCCACGTTATTACCAATGATATGGATTTCCCTAAAAAATTACGTTTAAAACCAAATCGCCGTACCCCTGTCTTTAATGGCGATATTGAATGTCGTCTATTTGGTTTTGAAATGGTCTCTGATAGTTATCGTAATAAATAATATGTTACCTCGTCCATCACGTTTTAAAATTTTTGCAAGCCAAATGTATGAGGGGATGTTATTACTCGCCATCATCTTTGGTACGGCGTATATTTTTGATAGCCTCACACAACGCAAAGACGCTAATTATCTCTTTTATACAAGCCAAACCGTACTTTTTGTCGTCATTGGCTTGTACTTTATCCTATCTTGGAAACGCAAAGGTCAAACTCTACCGATGAAAACCTGGGGGATAGGTCTGCGTACGCGTGAGAATCAAAAACCCTCACTCACACAGTATATTATCCGCTATCTCACCTCATGGATTCTCCCCCTCGTCGGTGCGTATGGCGTACACCTACTATCGCAATACTTAGGGTGGAATTCCGTCACCATTTTAATTGTCTTTACCCCCTTTTTAAATTTCATCTATTCTTGGTTGGATAAAGAGGGTTTGTTTTTACATGACCGTTTAGCAGGTACGCAATTAGTGGACTTAAAAGCGATTAATTAACGTTTTTTGATAGATAAAATACTGGTAATCTTCAACCATAAAAACTATAATAAGCTTAGGAAAAATTTAGCTTTTTTAGCAATTATGTCGGCAAAAAACCAAAATCAATACGCGTCACTCTACGATAATTATGAGTGGTTTGTCCCTAATAACTTCAATATCGCTAATGCTTGTTGCCATCGCTGGGCTAAGAGTCCACATGAGGCACGCCAAGCAGCCATTTACTTTGAAGATCAAGTTGGTCAACTCACCAGTCTTTCGTATGGTCAACTCTCTGAGCGAGTCAATAAGCTCGCTAATGGTTTTATCCGTATGGGCGTACATCCACAGGATAGAATTGCGATTGCCCTACAACACTCTGCCGAAACTGCTATTACTATACTTGCCGCTATCAGCGTTGGGGCGATTGCCGTACCCCTTAAAGCAGGTTTAAGCAATATTGATTATGACCAGCGTCTAGTGGATATGGCAGCCAAGATTGTTATCGTCGATAAGCATACTATCGGTCCAGTCACCAATGCTATCGACCATAACCCTGTCTTGCGCCAGAGTTTAAAACAAATCGTCGGCATTCATACCGATGATGAGCGTGTGATTCCATGGCGTACCTTACTTGCACGCCAGCCAAGCGAATTTAATACCGTTCAGACTAGTCCTGACACACCTGTATTACTATTTTATCCTGATGGTATCGAACCACTCCGTGCGACTGTCATTACGCATGAGGGATTGATTGGTGCATTACCAGGCTTTGTTTCATCACAAAACTGGTTCCCCAAAAAAGCCGATATCTTCTACACAACTTATGATTGGAGTACACCGATTGGTTTATTAGGCGCGTTACTCCCTACCCTATACTTCGGTCGTACCATTGTCGGTTGCCCAAGTGGTCGTACCATTCCTCGTCTCTTTACCCTATTAGAGCATTACCCTGTTAGTAATATGCTAGCGTCGGGAGCAGAGTTACGCCGTATTGCCAGCTATAAAGACTCCCTATCGCATTTTGAATTAGGTCTACGCTGTATCACTTGCCCAGAGCAAGATAGCTCACCCGAACTCAGCCACTGGGTTCATGAGCGTTTTGGCTTTGCACTGAACAATGTATGCATGCCTTTAGGTTTTTCTTATATTGTCGGTGAATCCGCTGACAAATGGCCGAGCAAAGTAGGCAGTATGGGGCGTGCAATCCCTGGACATCGCGTAGCAATTCTAGATGAAGCAGGTCAGCCTGTCGATACCGATAAATTCGGCTTTTTATGTGTCCACCAAGAGAACAAAGAAAGCGACCCAGACCCAGCTTTATCGAAGCACTTCTGGCAACAAGGTCAGCTACAAGAACTTGCACCACTAGCCCAAAATTGGTATAACACTGGCATACGTGCTCGCCAAGACAAAGAAGGTTACTTCTGGCGAGAACCTTCAACACTTACAACGTTTTCCTAGGCTATGCTAGATGATAAATAGCCTACGGAGTACCTGATTCGGAGACAAAGAATGGCTATTTATCAACTCGGTAATCTTATCCCTACTATCGACCCAAGTGCTTACATTTTTGATAACGCTGTCATCATTGGCAATGTTACACTTAAAGCCAATGTCAGTATCTGGCCCAATGTATCGATTCGAGCGGACAATGATAGTATTGTGATTGATGAAAACAGCAATGTTCAAGAAGGCAGTATCTTGCATATCGATGCCGGCACACCGATGTATATCGGTAAAAATGTCACCGTTGGACATCAAGCCATGCTACATGGCTGTACCATTGGAGAAGGTAGCTTAATCGGTATGCAAGCGATTGTGCTAAATAACGCCGTTATTGGTAAAAACTGCATCATTGGCGCTGGAGCGATCGTCACCGAAGGTAAAGTCATCCCTGATAACTCACTCGTGGTTGGTGTTAACCAAATCAAACGAACCTTATCCGATGATGACCTCAAACGTGCTCACGAGGGCACAGCACATTATGTAGAACAAGGTAGCTATTATCGCCAACATTTAAAGCGTATCGGCTAGTCTTGTTTTATACACAAACAACCCCATATGGTTTTGCATGAAAGACTCACTTAAAAAATATTTATTCGAAGACCGTAGTTTACGCGTCCAAACTGTTAATCTGAGCCAAACTTGGGCAGATACACTAGAACATCAACACTATCACCCTGTTCTACGTAATCTCCTCGGTGAGCTCAGTGCCGCAGCCGTACTACTTGCGTCTAATATCAAATTTGATGGTTCTCTGGTTCTACAATTACAAGGAGACGGTCCAATTGCACTCATCGTCGTTGAGTGCAACCAATCACTACAAGTGCGTGCCACAATTAAAACACGTCAAGAGTTTGTAATTAAAGATACCGATAATCTACAAAGCCTCCTCAATGCTAACCATAACGGTCGCTTTATTGTTGTTCTAGACCCGAATAACCGCCAAGAAGGTCATCAGGCTTACCAAGGTATTGTCCCTCTAACAGGTGATACTGTTGCCGATGTCCTCGCTTTATATATGCGTAGTTCAGAGCAGTTAGATACTCGCTTATATCTCGCTGCCGATGAGCACAAAGCCACTGGTTTACTCTTACAGCGTCTTCCTCATGGAGGCGGCAAAGAGGTAGATAGTGCCATCGCCGAAAGTTCATGGGAACGAGCATTACACCTCACGAGCACAATTAAGGCCGAAGAACAGCTTGCCATTGACGAGGATACCCTTATTCATCGTCTTTTCTGGGAAGAAAATCTTATCGCTTATGAACCGCAAGAGGTATCTTGGTTCTGCAATTGCTCACGTGAACGTGTCGCCAATATGTTAAAGATGCTAGGTGCAGCCGAAGTCGAAAGCATTATCGCTGAACAAAATGAAGTCAAGGTAAACTGCGACTTTTGTGGTAAGCCTTATGTATTTGATGCTATTGATAGTGCTAAATTATTTATCCCCGGTTCAAGCACTCAAATCAGCGAGCATAGCCATTAATACAAGGATATGAGGGTAGGACATTTTTATCCATCTGTAGTTCCCACAATATCTTTTTTCTAAAAATCCTAGCACACTACATACTCACTTTATAGGAGTATGGGTGTGCTAAATTTTTTCTCTCTACGACACGGCTTTTCTAGCCTAGAATTCCTTTTAACTGCTATTCCTGTTCTTTTACTAGGACTGAGTAGCTATGAAATCACACGTTGGTATAACACACGTCATGTCCTGAATTTAGCCCTCGTCGAAGCAGCACGAGCAGCGAGTGTTTACCATGCCAAACCTGAAGAGATTGAAAACAGCTTTGAAGAAGCATTAACACCACTATTTACCCCTGCTGACAACCCTACCCAACGTCGACAACGTTATTTTAAAAATATCGAATCCACCACACAATCTCCCGCTTGGCAGATTAAATGGCGCTCTCCTACACATGCTCACTTTATCGATTTTCACCGAGATGATTTAGCTATTGCTGAGGCTACCGGTTTATATGCTATCGACAATAACTATCAGAAAGAGCAACATAATCGAAAAGGATTAGGGGCTCTCTCACAAGAGAATATTTATGAGGCAAATACCCTTTCTCTATCCTTGACCTATCCCTATGAACCCATCGTACCAGGTATGAAATTCCTCTTTAAACAAATACGCCATTTTTATACTGAGCCTTATTCACATAACTTGCTATCACATGGTTTTTTACCCATTCAGCATGATATTTCAATCAGTATGCAATCTCATCCTGTGCAATGGACTAGTAGTGATAAAGTCATCACTAGCTACCCTAATAGTGCGATAACTCGCACTCATCAAATAGTAGCAACAGATAATACTTGTTATGGTATCTGGTGTCATACCGATACTAACACAGCTAAATCTCCCACTATTCCTCGGACAGAACCACCAGTAGACTTACCTAATACACCGCCCTCTTCACCACCAAGCCATAATAATGGTGGCTATAGCCCTCCTATTGAGCAAGAGCCCCCTATTGTTGAAAGCCCTATATCAGATAGTCGCCAACATCCACAATGTGGAATTAGTTTGTGTTGTTCGTGAGGGTTTATATAAAGCGCTGTCTAGCAATGCTAAACCTCGTTATGAGACCTTGCAGAAAGTGCTGAGTGCTTTGGGATTTGGATTTTCTATTGAAAAACGTCTTTAAGTGAGGAATTATTTTTTCTAAAAACTATCAATCTTTTATTTAGATAGATAAAAACTTTTAAAATATAGACTTTCTCCCTTTGCTAAATAATTCCCTCTATGATGAAACGCTTATTACTTAATGAGCAATCTATCCATTGCTCAAGCTGTATGTTAGGCCATATCTGTATGCCTCAAGGTATGAGTGCAGCAGACGTAGAGCGTTTGGCTGAACTCGTCAAAGAGCGTATTCGTATCCCAAAGGGAGAGTTCCTCTACCGTATCGGTAGCGATGCCAATGCCATTTATAGTATTCGCACAGGGACAGTAAAAACACAGATTCAAAACCATAATGGTCACTCACAAATCACGGGATTCTTCTTACCCGGCGAGGTATTTGGTCTTGATAGCATGACTGCAGGGCAACACCTCTCTCACGCTATTGCTCTTGAAGATAGCGAAGTCTGTGTTATGCATACTGAGGATTTAGCTGAGCTTTCTCAACAACTGCCACCCTTACAGCAGCAAGTCAATCGCCTACTAACTAGTGAGATTTCTCGCTCACACCAACAACTACTAGCGCTCGGTGCACTACGCTCAGAACAGCGTGTCGCTTCTTTTATTTTAGATATATCTGAGCGTTTTAACCGATTAGGTTATTCATCTCAAGAGTTTATGCTACGTATGAGCCGTGAAGAAATTGGGAATTATCTTGGTCTGACCTTAGAAACCACGAGTCGCCTATTCTCTCGCTTCCAAAAAGAGGGATTGATTCAAATCCAACAACGCACGATTAAAATTCTCAATCGTGAGGGATTATTATCTCTACTTAAAGCAGAGAGCTAATAGTAGATACATCTCCCCCCCAGCTTTAAGCATTCTTGTTCAATATACAAAAAAATGGACCACATAAACTTGTGATCCATCTTATATAAACTAAGTAGCGACTAATCCGCCTTCTTTTGCTCTTCTAGCTGTGGTTTCTCGCCAAAAACATTGGGAATATCTTTAGCATCACGACTAACATATTTACCTTGGCGATAACCCTCGATGTGTACTTTTGCATCGTTATTATTGGTAAAAGCCAGATAAATAGTTACTACACAACCAATAATCGCGAGAAAAGGTCCTGCCATGAGTAACCATGGCCAGGGTTCTTTATACCACGGATTAGGATGTTTATCTAAATCACGTTTTGTCATCTTGCTATGCCTTATGATTAGTTTGGTACGTAGAAACTACTTTCTTCGTTGGCTTCTAACTTGCCACTCTCTTCACTCGTTGTCTTCGCCCAAATATCAATCTTATAGATTTCACCACGTTTTAAATCACCTAATGGTGCCTGAATAACAAGTGGAATCCATTGGTTAGTAAATGGCTCAACCATTACCGTATTGCCTGCACTATTCTCAACTAATACCTTGGCATTATTCATCGCATCACCTGTAACTTCAATCGCTACTTGTTCTGCTTTATCTGTCATATTGATAACTTGAATACTGTATACATTCTCGATTAAATCACCCGGCACTTCACGACCTAGGGCACCACGGTCACGTACAACATCTACTTTTAATGGTGTACGTAAGCTAATCGAGGTTACTAAACCAATAATAAATAAAGCCAGTAAGCCTAGATATACATAAACTCGTGGACGGAACAGACGCTTACGCACTTGTTTGTTGTCTAAGCCATTTTCAACACCATACTCTGATGTATAACGAATCAATCCACGAGGATAATTCATCTTATCCATGACATCATCACAGGCGTCAATACAAGCACCACAACCGATACACATATATTGAAGACCATTACGAATATCAATACCGGTCGGACAGACTTGTACACAGATAGTACAGTCAATACAGTCACCTAGACCTTGTTCCTTAGGATCGACTTTCTTAGAGCGTTTGCCGCGCGGATCACCACGTTTTTTGTCATAAGTCACAATAAATGTATCTTTGTCCACCATCACACTTTGGAAACGAGCATATGGACACATGAATTTACATACTGACTCACGTAAGACACCCGCATTAAGATAAGTCATCAATCCATAGAAAATAAACCAGAACCATTGTGCTGCACTTAAATCAAAATCCCATACTTGAACAATCAACTCACGGATAGGAGCAAAGTAACCAATAAAGGTAAAACCTGTCCACAATGCGATGAGAATCCATAGGATTTGTTTAGTCGCTTTAAGACGGAATTTAGTAAAGTTCCATGGTGATGTATCTAGACGCATACGTTGGACACGGTCACCCTCTACCCAACGCTCTACCCACATAAAAATTTCAGTATAGACGGTCTGTGGACAGGCATAACCGCAGAATAACCGTCCTGCCAAGGCGGTAAAGAGGAATAAACCATAGGCAGAAACAATTAAAATAATCGCTAGATAAAAGATATCCTGTGGCCATAAAACAAGACCAAAGAAATAGAACTTACGCGCACCTAAATCCAGTAAAAAGGCTTGGCGATCATTCCATTGTAGCCACGGCAAACCGTAGTAAATAATTTGTGTAAACAGCACAAGAATAATACGCCAATTGGCAAATCGACCTTTGACAGAACGGGCGTAAATCTTAGCAGTAGCTTCTCGTACTAAGCGTTCGTTTTCTTCGTCAGAAATTTTTAAAGTGACAGGCTGCCAAGAAGGGATTTCTTCCTCTTGCGTTGGCTTCTGATTATCGGTACTCATTGGAGTTTTCCCTTTGTTTGAAACTGATTTGACTCATTGCTTATAGGCTTGCCGCTCTATTATCATGGCTATTCATCCAAGCCCAGAAGCAATGCCACTTGAAGATATAAGTGGTTTTATTGTACATCGACGCGTGGTTCTCTATACGAAAAGCCACGCGTCGTAGTTGGTTTTATCTTAACAATAAGTAAAATTATTTATTGTTAGATAAACCCCAAACATAAGCAGCTAACATCTTGATTTGCTCAGGTGTTAAAGTATTCTTCTGTGCTGGCATCATACCAGAACGACCTTCAAGAATAGTTTTAACAATCACTTCGCGAGATGAGCTATTTAACCAAACATTGTCAGTAAGGTTAGGTGCACCTAACAATTGGTTACCTTTACCGTCCATACCGTGACATGCTGCACATACCGCTTGGAATTTCACTTGACCAAGTGGTGCTAATGTTGGGTCACTGCTTAAACCAGACAATGAACGTACATAGTGTGCAATTTGGTTAGCTTCTTCAGCTGATACCACAGAACCTAACGGTGCCATCATACCATTACGACCTTCGGTAATTGTGTGGTGAATTTGCTCTGGTGTACCACCCCATAACCAGTCGCTATCGCTTAAGTTAGGGAAGTTTGGTGAACCTTTTGCGTCAGAACCGTGACATTGAGCACAGTTATTTAAGAATAGACGCTCACCTAGTTTACGTGCATCTTCGTTGGCAGCCAACTGTTCAATCGTCTGACCATCAAACTTCGCATAAACAGGTTTTAAACTCTCTAAATAAGCTGCTTTTTCGTCTTCTGCTTGTTTTACAGAAGTATAGCCTACTTTACCAGGGTTAGAACCCAAAGCTGGGTACAAGAACATAATGCCTAGACCTACTGCACATAGACCTACATACATTACTGTCCACCATGTTGGTACTGGGTAGTTATACTCAGTAATACCGTCCCATTCATGACCTGTATCATCTGCTTCTACGTCTTTCTTGAGGAAAGAGCGTTGAGTAAATAATAGCCATAAACAAAAGGCAACACCGCCTAATGCAATAATGGTGACCCAGTAACTCCAACCGCTACTAATGAAATCACTCATGATTTAACCTCTCAATTTTTAAGATCTGAATCTTCTTCGTCTGGTAGGGAGAACGGCAATTGTGCCGCCTCCTGATTATCTTTAACTCGACCTTTTGACCAAGCCCACCAGACAATTCCAAAAAATACCGCCATCGAGATAATGGTCATCAGACCATTCAAGAAAGCCATTTTTGGTACTCCTATTATTTGCCTTGTTCTTGCTTACGAAGCTCAGCTACATAACCTACAC
>JAXECN010000098.1:0-15402 GCA_034093535.1 Pelistega sp. | reverse complement strand
TGAGTATGCTCGCGGTTTAATTAACTATGCCTCTTCTGATACACGTCGCATTCTCCGTCAACCTACACATAAGATTGCTGATATCTTAGGTAGCATTCACAACGAGGAACTTATCCATCGTGATAATCTAGTGGTACTTATCTTATAGAGACATTATACGTTTTGCCTAATTCAAAAGGAGGACAAATGATTCACCCCATTACTCAACAACTCTATTCACAAATGGGCCTTCCTGTCATTTGTTCGCCCATGTTTATCATCTCAAATCCTACTTTACTCATTGAACAATGTAAAAATGGGATTATTGGCTCAATGCCTGCACTTAATGCGAGACCTTCCTCTCAACTAGATGAATGGTTAGATGAAATTAGTAGCACACTAAAATCCGAAACCAATAAAGGTTTCCGTATAGCACCCTATGCTATCAACCAAATCATTCACGCAAGTAATACACGTCTTGATCAAGACCTCGCCCTTTGCGAGAAGTATAAGGTTCCTCTAATTATTACCAGCCTCAGTGCACCTAATGAAATTACCCCTTTAGTCCATCAATGGGGAGGGCTGGTGTTTCATGATGTCACAACTATTCGTCATGCTGAGAAAGCTATTGAAGCCGGCGTAGACGGTTTAATCCTTGTTACTGCTGGCGCAGGAGGACATGCAGGAACACTAAATCCATTTGCTTTATTAGCCGAAGTCCGTAAATTCTTTGATGGTCCGATTGCCTTGGCTGGCGCTATTTCTAGTGGGCGAGATATTCTTGCTGCACGAGTAATGGGAGCAGACTTTGTCTATATGGGGACTCGTTTTATTGTCAGCAAAGAAGCAAATGCTAGTGCTAGCTATCAACAAATGATTGTTGATTCTTCCGCTAAAGATATTATCTATACACCTTTCTTTACAGGTATTCCCGGGAACTATCTACGCCCAAGTATCATAGCAGCAGGCTTAGACCCTGAAAAACTCCATCTCTTAGACAAAAACAATCCTGATGTTAATAACTTTGATGCTAAAGCGTGGAAAGATATTTGGGGAGCAGGACAAGGCATCGGCTCAATCAAACAAATTACATCAGCAAGTGAAATTATCTGTCAGCTCAAGACAGAATATCAACAAGCCAAAGCCCAATTAACTCATCTTTTCTAAAAGAATACCAGCCACATAAGAATTATTCAGCGTTGTAGCATTTCTACAGCACTCAATACTAAAAATTACCTATACTAAAAAATAATAAAAGGAGACTATGGTGTCAAATACGATTAAAACAGTCAATAAAAGCCTACACGATGACATTTATCTACTCGGCAAACTATTAGGTGAGGCTATTCACTCAACAGAAGGCGAAAAAACGTTTAACGATATCGAAGAATTAAGACGTGCTTCTGTCCGCACACGCCGAGAACCCACTGATGAGAATATCCAAGCGCTTAGTCAAGCAATAGATGCTTTATCAGACGATGAAGCCAATACTATGGCTCGTGCCTTTAGTTATTTCCTACATCTCGCTAATATTGCAGAAGATCACGACCAACAACGCTTATTAAAATCTAAGACGCTCCCCTCTAGTCTGAAGCATACCCTCACCATGCTCGCTCAAGAGGGGATTAGCGCTCAGGAATTACTTCAAGCACTACAGCAAACTAACTTAGTGCCTGTACTCACTGCACACCCTACCGAGGTACAACGTAAAAGTACGCTAGACTCTCATCAAGCGATTGCCAATAAACTCATTGCTTATCATCAACAAGAAGAAGGAGATGATGAGCAAATGGACATTATCGAAGACTTAGCAGCACATATTAAAATTATGTGGCTCACTCGTATGCTGCGTGCCAATAAGCTCACCGTAGACAATGAGCTCGACAATGTTAATAACTATTTCTCGACTACCTTTCTAAAGGCGATTCCTGCTTTATACAAACAACTCAATCGAGAAACTCGTCAACAATTCGGTGTCTCTTTTGATGAGCTACCGTCCTTTTTAACCATAGGCTCATGGATTGGTGGTGATCGCGATGGCAATCCTAATGTCAACGCAGAAACACTAAAGTCTGCCTTTCGTAAGCAAGCGGTCACCCTCTTTAGCTATTATTTAGAAGAGTTAAAAGCACTAGGGACAGAGCTGTCGATGAGTACCTTGCTAACAGATGTCTCAACTGATTTATTAGAGCAGTCTGAAATTAGTATTGACCGCTCGCCTCATCGTTTAGATGAGCCTTATCGTCGTGTCATTATTAATAGTTATGCACGTCTTGCTGCCACCGCTAAGACATTCTCTGATGGCAAACTACAGATTCTCAATGTCCAAGCAGCAGAGTCTTATGCAAGCCCAGAGGACTTTCTCGCTGATTTAATCTTAATTGCAAAATCCCTACGTCAAAACCATGGCGAGTCCATCGCTCAGCTACGTCTAAACACGATTATTCAATCGGTGAAGATTTTTGGCTTTCATCTAGCGACAGTGGATTTACGTCAGAGTTCTGATGTACACGAAGCTGTACTCACTGAACTCTACACACGCAATCGCTCTACTCGAGACGGACAGCCACTGGTTTACTCAGCCCTCAGCGAAACCGAAAAAGTCGACCTTCTTATCGAAGAACTCAATAATCCTCGTCCTCTTATGTCCCCATGGCAGCAATATAGCGAACAGACAAGCAAAGAACTTCTCATTTTGCAAACCGCCGCTCAAATGCGTCAACGCTATGGACATCGTGCGATTAAACAATATATTGTCTCGCATACTGAAACTCTCAGCGACCTCCTGGAAATTCTTGTTCTCCAACAAGAAACTGGTCTCATTAGCTTAGAAACCGACGAGCAAGGTCTCGCCAAACCCATTCAGGCGCATGACGGTCTGATTGTTGTACCGCTCTTCGAGACAATCCCTGACTTAGAAGCAGGACCGAGTATTATGGATCAATGGCTCAGTATTCCCTTGGTGAAAGAGCGTGTCATGAAAGCACAACAAGGGCTACAAGAGGTTATGTTAGGCTACTCCGATAGTAACAAAGACGGTGGCTATCTGACCTCAAACTGGTCACTCTACAAAGCTGAAAAAGCATTAGTCGAAGTCTTTAAAAAACATGCCGTCCGTCTACGCATGTTCCATGGTCGCGGTGGTGCTGTCGGTCGTGGCGGTGGCTCAAGCTTTGATGCTATTCTCGCCCAATCACCAGGATCAGTTGCAGGGCAGATTCGCCTTACTGAACAAGGTGAGGTCATCCAAAATAAATACCGCTCCGCCGCACTTGGCAAGTGGCATTTAGAACATCTACTCAGCGCAACCTTACAGACCTCGGTTGGTAAGCAAGCATCTGAACCCGACCTCTTTATGCAAGAGCATGCTTCGCTACTGGAGCATTTATCACAAGTTTCCCAAAGCACTTATCGTCAATTGGTTTATGGCACTGAAGGTTTTGTTAATTATTTCTTTGCTGCTACACCGATTAATGAAATTGCCGGCTTAAATATTGGCTCTCGTCCTGCTTCTCGTAAAAAGGGACAACGCATTGAAGATTTACGTGCGATTCCATGGGGATTCTCATGGGCGCAATGTCGTGTTCTCTTACCCGGCTGGTATGGATTTGGTACTGCGGTGAATACCTATTTAGAAAAAGGCTTTGCTGGAGAACCTAACTCACGTGAAGAGCGTCTGGCTCGTTTGCGTGCGATAGCAAAAGGATGGAGATTCTTCAAAACCATGCTCTCGAATATGGAAATGGTGCTAGCTAAGTCTGATTTGAAAATCGCCGAACAATATAGCACGCTCGTCACCGATGAAGCGTTACGTCAGCGGATTTTCTCTATGATTAAGCACGAGCATAGTTTGACCGTCCAACACCTCAAAGAAATTTTGGATGTTGATGAGTTGTTAGCTGATAATAAAGTACTCGCGAATATTCTCCAAGAGCGCTTTGCTTATATCGACCCACTGAATTACCTACAAGTTGAGGTGATTGGTCGCTTACGTCAACACCGTGCAGCAAACCAACAAAATCGCTACGAAAGTCTACGCGATGAGCGTAGCGTACACCTTACCATTAATGGTATTGCAGCAGGTCTACGTAACTCAGGTTAAGCAACTAACGAACCGCAGCTTGAGTCACTAAGTAATTAATCTGCCAACGGATAAAGTCCTTATAAGCAAGGGCTTTATCCCACTCCTCTGCAGTTGGTGTATAGCTCTCACCTAGTTTCCAATCCTCAGCCTGCCAGCGATATCCCACTTGCCCTACCAAGTCGATTACCCCTTGCTCCGTGGCATATACACTATTATCGTTATAAGCAAAGGCGTAAAAACTATCAGCCACACCTAATAAATTGCGCCCACAGCCATGCCAATATGTCGCCTCCGATAAGCTTAAGGCATACAAGGTTGGGAAGATATCTTTATGTGAACCAATACGATGTTTATCAAAAGAGATATCCAACTTATCTCGCCATGCATGAGGAATATAGACGAAAAACGGAACCGCTTTGGCTAAAAATAATTCCTGCGGTGGATTCACCGTCACCCCACGTACATGATGGTCGCCTGTGGCAGCTATTACCGTTGGGCGTGCTAGCACATGATTCTCGACATTTTGAATAAAGCCACCTAAAGCATCACAAGCATATTGATAGGTTGCCAATACTTGCTGACGTTCTTGTTCATTCTTACCATAACGCCCCTCTAAGACGGATGGCTGCAATACGCTTGCTTGATAATGACTAGGCACCTGATAAGGCGGATGATTAGTCATCGTGAGGATACTGATAAACAAAGGCTCTTCACTTTCTTTTAAAAGCTTCTCTGCCATCGCAAAAGCATATTCATCAGCCACGCCCCAATACGATAGCGATGCTTTTGCCTCGGGGAAGTGAGTCATCAGGTCATTCTGGTCATACAAGGCATCTACCCCCTGTAAGGGGAAATAATTCGCCAGATTACGCCACATCATATTACCGGCCGTAATAAAAACGGTCTTATACCCCTGTGCTTTATAGACATTAAAGGGTGTTTCAGGCAATGCCTTATTCTGTGCAATCGACTGACTAATATTCTGAACAGGACTATGGAAAAATAAACTGGCAAGACTCGGGGCTGTCCCATCATAATCAGAACAAAAGCGATTAAAAACAAAACCTTGTTGCCAATACGCACGTAAACGACCGAGTAAATCATTACTTTTTTCATCATCATGAATCAAAAAGTTTTGACCAAAACTTTCCATTAAGGCAAACACCACATGAGGCTTTTCAGCCGCTAGAAAATCATTCTTTGGGGTCTTATCATATAGACTAGAAAAATCCCCTAACCGTGCTAATAACAACACCCCCTCTTCCTGTGTTGCCTCATCAAAACTAATCTGACTCTTACGATCAGAAAATGCCCAACTCATCGCGGTAATCCCATCAGGCACCATCTTATTTAAGATACTCAAAGAACTAACTTGAGCATGACCTCGCCCTAGCGGTTTAGAGCGAATCGACCCACGCATAGCAAAGACCATCGCTAGCAAGGTTAAAAAGCCTAGTCCGACTTGTAGCCAAACCTGAGAAAAGGCAAACCACTGTGCTGACACCGCATAATAGCAAAATATCGCAGGAATCATCGCACTAATCAGCACACCAATCAGCAAACGAATAACAGGATAATCGTCATAAATATTTTTTAATACGGCTTGCGTATCATCTTCTGCTAAGCCGAACATAAAAATATCGTAGTAATTGTTATAGGTCTTAAAGTAATAAAAATTACCCACAATCACCCCATTAACAATGAGGCAAAACAAGAAAATCACGCCTGCCAAACCCATTACAATATGCGGCGTAAAATAAAAAATAACACTGCTCACCAATAAAGGCACACCTAAAACAATCGATAATACCTTGGTATCAAAGCGATGCCCCAACCCATACATCCGCTTAATAGCCGCTGAATGCTCTGATTGCACTAATATATCTTGCGGTACAAAAGCTTGCACCATCGTGCGTCTGTGCCACGCCCACAGCAAAAATTGGTAGGCAAAAATAATCAATAACGGAAGAATAATAACGGAGGGTTGATACATCATATGTTATTCATTAAATAAATAAGAAATGCCACCAATACTGGTGGCATTTCAATCATACACAGAATTTGTGCATTAAGTAGTCTGATATCGTGACAATTAACAATTCTTACTTAAGACGTTTTAGTTGATTTAAATCACGTACCGCACCACGGTCAGCTGAAGTCGCCATCGCTGCATAAGCTTGTAAAGCTTGAGAGACATAACGCTCACGGTTCTCTGGTTTCCATGCCTGATCACCTTTAGCTTCCATCGCAGCACGACGTTTAGCCATCTCTTCATCAGAAATCGCTAAGTGGATTTTACGATTTGGGATATCAATCTGAATCTCATCACCATTTTGCACAAGAGCAATGTTACCACCCTCTGCTGCCTCTGGTGAGGCGTGACCAATCACCAAGCCTGATGAACCACCAGAGAAACGACCATCTGTGAGTAAGGCTGCCTTAGCGCCTAAACCTTTAGATTTAAGGTAAGACGTTGGGTATAACATCTCTTGCATACCTGGACCACCTTTGGGTCCCTCGTAGCGAATAATGACAACATGCCCCTCTTTAACATCGCCACCTAAAATACCGGCTGTGGCGTCTTCTTGGCTCTCAAAGACGATGGCTTTACCAGTAAAGGTCAAAATACTCTCATCCACACCAGCGGTTTTGACGATACAGCCATTAGTAGCCAAATTACCATACAATACCGCTAAACCACCATCCGCTGAATAGGCATGTGCTTTATCACGGATACAGCCATCCGCACGATCCAAATCTAAACTATCAAAGTAACGGTTTTGACTGAATGCCACTTGTGTTGGCACACCACCAGGAGAAGCCTTAAAGAATTCTAGTGTCTCAGGCTTAACATGAGCGGCTTTAACGTCCCAAGTGTCAATCGCTTGCGCCAAGGTGCCGCTATGAATATTATTAACCGATGTATCAATAAGACCTGCGCGATTTAGCTCCGCTAAAATCCCTAAAATACCGCCGGCACGGTGTACGTCTTCGATATGGTACTTATTAGTCGCAGGTGCAACTTTACATAGACAAGGCACGCGACGCGAAATCGCATCGATATCTTTCATCGTGAAATCAACACCTGCCTCTTGAGCTGCCGCTAATAAGTGAAGCACCGTATTCGTCGAGCCACCCATCGCCACATCAAGTACCATCGCATTTTCAAACGCTGATTTTGTTGCGATACTACGAGGCAATACACTTGCGTCATCTTGCTCATAATAGCGTTTGGCTAAATCAACAATTAATGAACCCGCTTGTTCAAATAAACCTTTACGTAAACCATGTGTCGCCACAATCGTACCATTGCCCGGTAACGATAAACCCAATGCCTCAGTTAAACAGTTCATCGAGTTAGCGGTAAACATACCAGAACAAGAACCACAGGTTGGGCAAGCACTACGCTCTACGCTATCCGTTTCTGCATCAGATACATCAGGATCTGCCGCTTTAATCATAGCGTCTACGAGGTCGAGCTTAATCACTTTTTCCGAACCCGGTAGGACAACTTTACCAGCTTCCATCGGACCACCTGAGACAAAGATAGTCGGAATGTTTAAGCGCATCGCTGCCATTAACATCCCTGGGGTAATCTTGTCACAGTTAGAAATACACACCATCGCATCGGCACAATGTGCATTGACCATATACTCAACAGAGTCGGCAATCAAATCACGAGAAGGCAGTGAATACAACATACCGCCATGACCCATTGCAATACCGTCATCAATGGCAATCGTGTTGAATTCTTTAGCCACACCACCTGCTTGCTCAATCTGACGAGCCACCAACTGACCTAAGTCTTTTAGGTGCACATGACCAGGCACGAATTGTGTAAACGAATTGACCACTGCAATAATAGGTTTACCAAAATCCGCATCTTTCATACCAGTAGCACGCCATAAAGCACGTGCACCAGCCATATTACGACCATGTGTTGAGGTTTTCGAACGATAAGCAGGCATAATTTTTCCCGTTATAAAAAACAAAAATACGTAAAACAAACGTCTATTTTACTTCACGTGTTGCAAGAAATCTTTTAAACGCTGACTTGGCGGTAGGGATATTAAATCTTTTGGTGGACCATCATGAGCAATCTCCCCTTTGTCAATAAAGATAAGTCGCGTGCCTACCTTTTCCGCAAAGCTAATTTCATGGGTTACCACGACCATCGTCATGCCCTCTTGAGCCAAATCCTGCATCACTTTCAGTACTTCATGACGCAACTCAGGGTCAAGCGCTGACGTTGGCTCATCAAATAACATTAATTTCGGTTTAATTGCCAAGGCTCGCGCAATCGCCACACGCTGTTGTTGCCCCCCTGATAACTCACTAGGATAATGGTGCATACGCTCCGCAAGCCCCACTTTCTTCAAGAGCAACTCTGCTTCTTCTTGTGCCTTAGCTTTAGAGGTGCCACGTATTTGTCGAGGACCAAACATCACATTTTCTAAGGCAGTCAGCTGCGGAAAAAGATTAAACTGCTGAAACACCATCCCTGCTTCACGGCGTAACTCACGCAATTCGGCAGGAGCAGACTTCACACTATGACTGCCGACAATTAAGTCGCCCCCTTGAATCGTCTCCAAGGCATTAATACACCGAAGAAAAGTCGATTTGCCTGAACCTGAAGGTCCAATCACCACAACAACCTCTCCCTCATTAATGGTGAGGTTAACCCCATTTAAAATCGTATGGTCACCAAATCTCTTAGTGACGTTTTTGAATTGAACAATCGGTGTCATACTCATAGAATTCTCATCCGTTTTTCAATCATTTTTAAAGCCAAGGCAATAATACCTGTCATCACGAGATAGAAAAAAGCAACTGCTCCCCAAATCTCAATAGCACGATAATTGGTTGCCATAATTTCTTGACCTTGACGAGTCAATTCTGCCACACCAATAACGATAAAAATCGAGGTATCTTTTAAGCTGATAATACACTGATTGCCCAGTGCCGGAATCATACGTCGGAAAGCAATCGGTCCAATAATCTTGGTAATAATTTTATGAAAAGGTAAGCCCATCGCTAAACCCGCCTCAAAAAGCCCTTTTGAGACAGACAACAAGCTCCCTCGAACAATCTCTGCAATATAAGCTCCCGAGTTAATCATCAAAGTGGCAATAGCCGCTGTCATACCATCAACACGGATTTGGAAAATCAGCGGGAAAGCAAAATAAATAAACATCACTTGCACGACCATCGGTGTGCCGCGAATCAGTAAGACATAGGCTTGGGCTATCCATGACAGTACGGGTAACACAAGCCCTCCGATAGGATATTTCTGACGAAATTCTTTATCTGACAGCGGTGGCACATAGGCACGAATCACACCGACTAATGCCCCTAAAATCACTCCACCAGTCAAACCTAATAAGGTAATTTTTATAGTGAGTTGCGCACCTTTCCATAAATCAGGTAAGGCGTCTACAATGACTTGAAAATCAAAATCCATAATAAAACTTGCTATCTACATAAAACGAAAATAGGTGATGAAGCCACAAGACCCATCACCTTAAACAGTCGCTTACTAAGTAACGATGTCTTTATTTAGCCGGCGCGTCACCAAACCATTTTGCATGGATTTTGTCATACTCACCACTTTCACGGACTTTTTTCAGCCCCTCGTTAACTTTAGCGACTAAATCACTACCTTTAGGGAAGGCGATACCATATTGGTCGTCACTATTGAGAATCGCACTGACGGCGACTTTGCCAGCACCTGCTGTTTTGGCATAGTACTGTAAGTTAGGTGTGTCATAGACCACCGCGTCTGAATTGCCTGATTGCAAATCTAAGAAAGCATTGTCACTATTTGGGAAGAGTTTAATCTTAGCGCTTGGTACATTTTTCTTCACAAAATCAACAGGACCTGAACCTGTCTTAATCGCGACTGTTTTCTCTTTCAGGTCGTCTAGGCTTTTGATAGTATCCACATCTTTGACCTGAACCATAATCGCCACACCGCTGTTATAGTACGGATCAGAGAAGTCTAAGATTTTCTTACGCTCTTCTTTAATAGAGATACCGGCAATCGCGGCGTCAACATTGCGTGTCTGTAAACTCGGGATAATGCCATTAAAATCCATCGGTTGTAATTTATATTTAATCCCCGCCTCACGAGCAATCGCATCAAATAAATCGATATCAAAGCCCGTGTACTTATCACCCTCTTTAAATTGGAATGGTACAAAAGCCGTATCCGTAGCAACGATAATTTCTTTATCTGCGGCTTGTGCACTCAAGGCAAATGTTGTGGCAACCCCTAATAATGCGGCGATTAATGGCTTTTTCATTATCTTATCTCCTATATGCAAGCACTTACTGTGCTTCTTTGAAATTTTTAATAGATAGGGAGAATGTAATAAAAAAGGGTATCTCCTTCTATTAGGAAATACCCTTGCCATATTCGGGAAAAAAAGTGATTAGCGATCACGCTCTACTGAAAAACGAGCAAATAAGCTAAGCGAGTTCTTATATTCAGAATCAGGAATGAGCGCTAAAGCCTGTTGTGCAATTTCTGCCTCTTTAATCGCCATCTGACGGGTATACTCTAATGCGTCTGTTGCACGAATCGCAGCAGCAACCGCTTCAAAGTCTGCCTCACCCGTTTCGATAGCCTGACGAATTAAGGCTTGTTGCTCTGGCGTACCCACTTCCATCACTCGAATCAACGGTAATGTTGGCTTACCCTCACGTAAATCATCACCCACATTTTTGCCCAAACTCTCTGCTGAACCAGAATAGTCCAACACATCATCGATTAACTGGAAAGCCGTACCTACATGACGACCATAAGCGGCGGCAGCCTCTTCCACTTCTGGGCTAGCACCCGCAATCACAGCAGCCACTTGTGTCGCTGCTTCGAAAAGTTTCGCTGTTTTATAACGAACCACTTGTAAATAGCGTTCGACGGTCACATCTGGGTCATGCACATTAAGCAATTGCAATACTTCACCTTCGGCAATCACTGTCGTCGCTTGTGAGAGAATCTGCATCACTCGCATAGAGTCGACTTCAACCATCATCTCAAATGAACGAGAATATAAGTAATCGCCCACTAAGACACTCGCCGCATTACCAAAAACCGCATTTGCTGTCTCACGACCACGACGCATATCTGACTCATCAACCACATCATCGTGAAGTAACGTCGAGGTATGGATAAACTCAATGACCGCCGCAAGAATATGATGTAAGTTCCCTTTATAACCTAGAGCATTCGCCACCATTAATACCATCGCTGGACGCATACGCTTACCACCAGCACTGATAATGTACTCACCAATCGTACGAATCATCACGACTTCAGAATTCAGACGAGAACGAATAACGGCATCTACCTCTTGCATATCTGCTGCAATTGGACTAATAATTTCTTGAACGCTCACAGTAAACCTATGTTAAAAAGTGACAATATGTGTATTCTACTATATCTAACAAAAACAATTCTCACCAGAGCATAAACCCTATAAACCTAAAGGATTTGACAGATGTCCCACAATAACGACTTACAACAACTGATTCAAAAAGCCCTAGGCGTTTTATCTCAACTCGAAGCATGGCTTCCTCCCACCCCCGGCAGCACCGATTGGTCTGCTAAAGCCTTTCGTTGGCGTAAAAAAGGAGAAACCGCTTGGTTAGAAGCGGTAAAAGTGATTGACCATATTGAAACCGATGATTTACTTCATATCGAACGCCAAAAAGAAGCCATCGATACCAATACTCGCTTTTTCTTGCAAGGTCGCCCAGCGAATAATGTCCTCATGACAGGTGCTCGTGGCACAGGCAAAAGCTCTCTCGTCAAGGCAATGCTCGCCAAATATGCCGACCAAGGCTTACGCCTCATCGAAGTGGATAAAACGCATCTTAGCGACCTCGGTGAAATTGTCGATTTAATTCACCAACGCCCCGAACGTTTTATTATCTTCTGTGATGACCTTTCATTTGACGAAGGGGAAGTCAGCTACAAAGAACTAAAATCTATTTTAGATGGTTCAATTTCCGCTAGCGGAGACAATGTCCTCGTCTATGCTACATCGAATCGTCGTCACCTCATGCCAGAATATATGAGTGATAACCTCTCGACCAAATATCAAGATGATGGTGAAGTTCACCCTGGTGAGGCTATCGAAGAAAAAATTTCTCTCTCAGAGCGTTTTGGTCTATGGTTATCTTTTTATCCTTTCCGCCAAGATGATTATCTCGCTATCGTCGACTATTGGCTACGAGAATTAGGTTGTCCTGAAGAACAAATTGAAGCCAGTCATACCGAAGCATTACAATGGGCAATTCAACGAGGCTCTCGCTCAGGACGTATCGCCCGTCATTTTGCCAAGGACTGGACAGCACGTCATCTCAGTGATTCAAAATAAGGACTATCATGGAACAAAAACCATTTATTCGTGTTGCCGTTGGCGTAGTGATTAATTCGGCTGGACAAGTTTTACTGGCACAGCGCCCAGAAGATAAAGCTTGGGCTGGCTGGTGGGAATTCCCCGGCGGTAAAATAGAAGACGGTGAAAGTGTCCATCAAGCCCTTGCCCGTGAACTCAAAGAAGAGTTAGATATTGAAATCACCTCATCAACACCATGGGTTCACTTTACCTATGAATACCCTAAAACAGTTGTCGAACTGTCTTTTTGTCGAGTATACGACTGGAAAGGTGAAGTACATGGTCTAGAAAAGCAAGCTTTTGCTTGGACAGACCCGACAAAAGCACATGAACTAGGTGAAGTTTTACCCGCCTCCGTTGAGCCATTAAAGTGGCTAGCCTTACCCGAAAGCTATGCCATTAGCCACTTCCAAAATGCTGACCACCAAGATGAGTATTGGCAAAAATTTGAACAATTACTCGCACAAGGTGTCAGACTCTTCCAATTCCGTGAACCTAATTGGTCCGAAGGTGTTGGGCATAGTTCACTAAAAACACTCTTTGAAAAAATGCTGGCAAAATGCCATGAGCATGGTGCTAAGCTACTTATCAATAGTGCACACCCCCGTGCTTGGTGGGCTTTAGCAGACGGCGTACAATTGCGTGCTCAAGATGCAGTGCAATTAGACGAGCGTCCTATTCCTAGCGATAAGCTGATGGGTGTGTCTTGCCACCACCTTGCGGACATCCTCTATGCCAATCATCTCCAAGCAGATTTTATGGTACTAGGACATGTTGAAGCCACACCCTCACACCCTAATGAAGCACCGCTAGGTTGGGAACAATTTCAACAATTTGCTCAAGAAGCTGGTCGCCCTGTCTTTCCGATTGGAGGTCAATCACTGACAAAGCTACCCCAAGCTCGCAAATACGGCGCTCATGGCATAGCATTTATTAGGGGTTAGAAATCACAATTCTTTGAATGTGAACTCACGATTCTAACAAAATCACCGGCAGGGACATCATCAGTCACCCATGTATTACCACCAATCACGGCATTTTTACCAATCGTAATACGTCCTAAGATGGTCGCCCCTGCATAAATCACCACACCATCTTCGACAATAGGATGTCGTGCCAGTCCCTTGTGCAACGTACCGTTTTCATCAGCAGGGAAACTCTTCGCCCCTAAAGTGACCGCTTGGTAAATACGGACATTGTTACCGATAATCGCTGTCTCACCAATCACAACGCCTGTACCATGGTCGATGAAACAACCTGGACCAATCTGTGCACCTGGATGAATATCAATGCCTGTCGCGCTATGCGAAATCTCAGCAATAATACGCGCAATCAACTTCACATCGAGCTTATAAAATTCGTGCGCAATACGATGATAAATCATCGCTTGAATGCCCGGATAACACAGTAACACTTCATCTACACTGCGAGCAGCAGGGTCGCCAGCATAAGCTGCCATCACATCACTATCCAATAAAGCACGAATTTCTGGCAACTTTTTAGCAAACTCACGCACCACCTCGGAAGCACTTTTCTCAATATCACAATCATCAATATTTTCGTGACGATGATGATGTTTTTTCTCTAATTTAATTTGAGATAATAAGGCACTCAACGCTAGACCAATGGTATAGCCCACATAGAAATCTTCATTTTCTTGCAGTAAATCATCGGGTCCTAAGCGCATCGGGAATAAAGCCCCAGTGAGTTGCTTAACCGCTTGGTCAATAACATGTGGCGAGGGTAAATGACGTCCCCCTACTTCACTTAAGCGATGTTGTGCTGCACGCCACTTTTGGCGCACTTCACGAAGTCCTTTGACAATATCCTCTTGATCAAACTTAAGAGGTTGTTGATCGTCGCACTTAAAAAATGGCATAGTTATCTACCTACTCTATCAGGAGCTTGCCAACCACCGCCTAATGCCATAATCAAATCTACGGCAGCATTTAAACGTTGGTTCATCAGCTGTAATGCATTAATCTCGGTATTATAAGCGGTATTTTCCACCTGTGTGACACTTAAATAATTGACTAAACCTGCTTGATATTGATTACGAGTAATTTTCAAGGACTCACGTGCTGAGGCTAAAGCTCTTTGTTGTACCGTATGCTGACGATTTAAGGTATTCAGCAACGTCATATTATCCTCAACCTCTTTAAGCGCATTAAGCACAGTTTGTCGATACGCGGCTACTTGCCCTTGATACTCTGCTTTACGACTAGCTAGCGCGGCAGAGCGAGCCCCTCCATCAAAAATCGTCAATGCCAAGGCAGGTCCCAAGGACCAGAAGTTTAACGGAGCCGATAACCAATTCGCCAGCGTATTTTCTGTCAACCCTGCACTAGCACCCAGATTCAGACTCGGTAACCATGCCGCTTGTGCCACACCGATTTCTGCATTGGACTTAGCAACCATACGCTCGGCAGAATAAATGTCTGCTCGACGCCATAATAAGGCAGATGGCAATACAGTTGGAATCGTTGGCACATTCATCACAAAAGCTTCTGTGGGAATATTCACTTGACTAGGTGCTTTGCCCAATAACACTGCAATCGTACTTTCGTATTGTTGACGAGTAGACTGAATATTAATCGCCTGTGCTCGTGCATTTTCTAACTGTGCCGTCGCACTGACTACATCCGCACGAGCTGCAACTCCTTGATCATAACGATTCTGATTGACCTGTACGGCTCGCTCATAACTAGCCACAATACGATTTAATAGGGCAATTTGCTCATCCGTCATTCGTAAACCAAAATAGGCTTTTGCTAATTGTGCTTGTAGACTGAGACGCAAATCCGCTACCTCAGCCTCACTTGCTTGAGCCGCACTTTTATTGGCTTCGACTTGACGACGTACTTTACCCCATAAGTCCACTTCCCAACTTAGCGCGCCTGTTCCTCGATAAGCATTAGATACCGCTTGTTGATCACC
>JAXECN010000097.1:0-3897 GCA_034093535.1 Pelistega sp. | reverse complement strand
GCCAGTATACGGTGTGGTTGTTCCAGATTTATTAGGTTGTATTGCTGTAGGAGATAGTTATCAAGAAGCCTACGATAACGTCATTGAGGCTATCGGATTACACTTAGAAAGCATGAATGAAGATAATGAAGAAATTCCATTTCCTAAGACAATAGATGATTATATTTATCATATTGATTACCAAGGGATGATTTGGGCGACAGTAGAAATTGATTTGTCACCGTATATGGGTAAAGTAGAAAAAGTGAATATTACGTTGCCTCAGTCCCTATTGCATAGAATAGATAAAAAAATTCTAGGTAACAAAAGCTATTACAGAAGTCGTAGTCATTATCTTTCAGAATTAGCTTTTCGGGATTTATCAAGCTCCCATTCGTTTTGAAAAAGTAAAAGATTTTAAATAAAACGGCATAAAGAGTCATCTTTATGCCGTTTTTCTTGGTGGATAAACAAAGGATAAGGGAGGTACGTATTTTTACGGATGGATAAACGAGTGTTTGTCATATTGCTGATGGGGAGTTTGTTTTTTATCTTATATAAATAAAACCAAAAATACTACTTAGTAGTATGTTTTATAAAAAAGGAGGTAAAATGAGACTGTGTACTTTGCGAGAAACACCCATTTATACAAAAATGGTCAATGCATTTTTTAATGAGGATGAGAAGGGAGATTTGCATGCTTATGTTGCTAAGCATGCGGAAGAGGGAGATGTGGTACCTCATAGCGAGGGTTGTAGGAAACTACGTTATGCACGTCCTGGTATGGGGAAAAGAGGCGGTGTTAGGGTGATTTATTATCGGCAAGTAGCTAAAGAAATTATCCATTTATTAATCATATATGCTAAAGCTAAACAAGAGCATATTCCGGCGCATTTATTAAAAGCTATTGTAAAGGAGTTGAATAATGATTGATTTAGATAAAATTGATATAAAAAATCATGAATTTAGTGGAGAGGAGCTTGGAGAGTTATTATTAGCCAGTGTTAAGCAAATGAAAGCAGGTGAAGTTGCTAAAGAGTATACCGTAACAGTGAATGAGGCAGTGCAGGCACGTCGTAGTATAGGGCTATCTCAAAAGGAGTTTGCGAAGATTATGGGGGTTTCAGTAAGAACATTACAAGCATGGGAGCAGGGACAGCGTAAACCTTCTACGGGAGCACTGACATTATTAAAAATTGCAACCCATTACCCCAAGGTGCTTTTAGCGGTTCTCTAGATGGTTTTGTACTCTCAATCCCCCACGTAACTTCTTAATCTATGCTAATCTTTAACATTCAAAATTTATTTCTAAGAGATTTTTCGTAAGATGGCTCACACAACACAATCAGCTTTTGAACAAGCACAGTCTTTATTACTAGAACCTTATGGTCTTAACGAGGGGCATTTAGCAAAGGCATTGGCTGAAATTTTTACCCACAAGGCCGATTATGCTGATTTGTATTTCCAATACACACGCAGTGAAAGTTGGGGATTAGAAGAAGGGATTGTGAAAACAGGAAGTTTTAATATCTCTCAAGGTGTTGGTGTGCGAGCGGTTTCAGGTGATAAAACGGCTTTTGCCTATTCAGATGATATTTCTTCTAAAGCGTTAATGAAAGCCGCTAGCACGGTGAAAACCATTGCTCGTCAAGGAGCTGGTAAAGCAAAAGTAGCAAAGACCGTGGCAGAGCCTCATCGTTTATATGTACCTATTGATCCGACGGGCAGCGTTGATACAACAGAGAAAGTGGCATTGTTAGAGCGTGTGGAGCAATTGGCTCGAGCCAAAGACCCAGCGATTGTACAAGTGATGGCAGGTTTAAGCGCAGAGTACGATGTGGTTCTTATTGCAGGCTCTGATGGTCGTCTTCAAGCTGATGTTCGCCCATTGGTGCGTTTATCGCTGACTGTGATTGCAGAACGCAATGGACGTCGTGAGATGGGACATTCGGGTGGCGGTGGTCGCTATGGTTTAAATTATTTCACCGAAGCGCTTTTACAAGAGTATGTCCAAAAAGCGGTGAGTGAAGCATTGACCAATTTAGAAGCCAAAGCGGCACCAGCCGGTGAGATGACTGTCGTCTTGGGTTCTGGTTGGCCGGGTATCTTATTGCATGAGGCAGTAGGACATGGCTTAGAGGGTGACTTTAATCGCAAAGGTTCAAGTGTATTCTCTGGTCGTATTGGTGAGCGTGTTGCTTCAAAAGGCGTAACAGTGATTGATGACGGTACCATTCCTGACCGTCGTGGTTCATTAAATATCGATGATGAGGGCAATCCAACGCAACGTACAGTATTGATTGAGGATGGTATTTTGCGTGGTTATATGCAAGACAGTATGAATGCACGTCTGATGAAAACCGCGGTTACTGGTAACGGTCGCCGAGAATCTTATGCGCATTTACCTATGCCTCGTATGACAAATACTTTTATGTTAAACGGGGATAAAGCGCCAGAAGAGATTATCCGCTCAGTGAAAAAAGGGATTTATGCGACAAGCTTCTCTGGAGGGCAGGTGGATATTACCAGTGGTAAGTTCGTATTCTCAGCGTCTGAAGCCTATATGATTGAAAACGGCAAAGTGACTTATCCTATTAAAGGCGCAACCTTGATTGGTAATGGTTCTGATGCCATGAATAAAGTATCGATGATTGGTAATGACCTTGCATTAGATAGCGGTATTGGTACTTGTGGCAAAGAGGGTCAAGGCGTGCCAGTGGGTGTAGGTATGCCAACTATCCGTCTGGATGGTTTGACAGTCGGTGGAACACAATAAAGCTTACAAACAGCGCAAATAGTGACTTACCGATATCAAATGAATATCGCCTCATCATGTAGTACACACGGTGAGGCGATTTTTTGTGAAGCAGATAGTTAATTAATTAATCAATTACTTCAATGGCGATTGTCCATTATTTATCACAACAATCTCTTTAGACTGCTTACCATGGGCTTTTACCTGACCTTTGAGGGTGAGGTTGTGCACGGTGCCTGCGTCAACTTGGTAACTGATAACATTATCACCATGAGTTTCGATATTGCCACCGATAGTGATAGATTCTACATCACCACCTTCTTTAATGCTGAGGGCGATAGCAGGTAATAGGACATTTTTACCTTTGACGAGTGAGTTACCAATACTGCCGTAAGTCGTCACATCTTCATGTACGGTAAGCTTGCCGATTTTCTTACTAATTTGGATGCCGACAGAGCCATCACCAAAGGTCTTAATCGATTTAAAGACGATATTATCGACTGTGCCGTCATATTGATTATAGCCACGAGCACCAAGACCGTAAGTTTCGACATTACCTAGGACTTCGAAATGTTTTACATGTCCGAAGTTAACAAAACCTACGCCACTAGGACCATAAGAGATAACATTTTTACGCGACAACCATGTTCCTACGCTTCCCCATGTATCCAGCACCATATCATTGACACCGTAAGTGACGATATCTTCGTTGTGAGTGAGTTGTTCAACATGCGCACCATATACGACAAACACCCCTGCTGTGATGAGGTTGGCGACACCAAAAGGAATCTTACCGTTTGAGTAAACCGCGTCTGTGGTAATCGATTTGGCAATGAGTTTGCCGCCTTCGTCTCCGAAACCAGATACAAACAGACCTGAACCAACAACAGGAGCGTCAGGGCGACCGATACGGATACCGTCAATCTCAAGCTCTACAAGACTTTCTGGGTCGCTATTGAAGTTATAGACGGTAAAGGCACCTTGTAGAACATTCACACCGTATTTTTGGGGTTGTTCGAGATAGTGACGAGCGTCAGCTGCGACAATATCCAAGCCCTTGACATTAACACGTGCTTTTTTCACACCACTACGAGTGATGATTGAAAATTGTCCAGTGAGCTTTAAGTTTTCAAAAGAAAAAGTGCCTAAGTCAGCTTCAACAA
>JAXECN010000096.1:0-5247 GCA_034093535.1 Pelistega sp. | reverse complement strand
AATATAGCCTATAACAGCCGTATCATAACCATCAAAAAAGGCGACTAAAAAAGTGATAATAAAAATCAGCTTTTGATAACCAGAGAAAGGAGTCTGGTTGATATAGTCTTGGATAGAGAGTTTCATTTACTGTATGCACTCACTTCAATAAGGTTCCCATCTGGATCACGGAAATAAATTGACTGGATAGGACCCAAAGCTCCCGTCCTAGGAACAATACCATCAATGATATCCACTTTTTTCTCTTGTAATTCACACAATACATCCTGAATAGGTGTACTGGTGATAAAACAAAGGTCAGCACTACCACAAACCGCATATTGTGCCTTAGGCTCTATCTCATGACCTTTTAAATGTAAATTAATTTTTTGTTGCCCATAATGTAAAGCAACTCTCCCCTCACCAAACGTCTTTGCTTGCATACCTAAAACACCGGTATAAAACTCAACAGTTCGTTGAATATCTGCTACTGTTAAGACAAAATGGTCTAACCGTTCGATGTCCATTTTTTATCCTTTTTCATAAAAAACACAAATTATAAAGTAAGCTTTTCACTATTTGACGATGACAAGTCAATCCTTTTAATCAACATAAGCATAAATCTTCTTGGCTTTTATGCTGAAGCAAAGAGAACTTCATCACTTTACAGAGAAAGTTTCATACAAAAACCGCTGAGAAGTTATTCTCCTCAGCGGTCAATCTATTACATTGAAACGTATGGACTACTGATACATTTTCGCCCTTATAGCCTCAACTTATTCAAAGGCAGGAACTACAGCACCAGCGTATTTATCTTCAATGAATTTCTTCACTTCTGGTGTTTGTAAGGCTTTTACTAAAGCTTTAACTTGAGCAGATTCTGCTAATTCAGGACGTGTTGCTACTAAGTTAGCGTATGGAGAATCAGCGTCTTCGATAAATAATGCTTCTTCAGTTGGTTTTAAACCTGCTTCTAAAGCGTAGTTCGCATTAATAAGAGCGATTGTTACGTCATCTAATACGCGTGGTAAAGTTGCGGCTTCTAGCTCTTTGAATTTCAATTTCTTAGGATTTTCAACAACATCAGCTGCTGTCGCTAATAAATTGCTTGAATCTTTTAGCTTAATTAAACCTTGTTTTTGGATTAATAATAAAGCACGAGCACCGTTTGATGGGTCATTAGGGATAGCGACAACTGCCCCATCAGGGATTGCATCACCTTTTTTCAATTTCTTAGAGTAAGCACCAAATGGCTCTACGTGAACTAAACCAACACCAACTAAGTTAGTTTTTTGCTCTTTGTTAAATGTCTCTAAGTATGGACGATGTTGGAAGAAATTAGCGTCAATGGCTTTATCAAAAACTTGTTGGTTTGGTTGAACGTAGTCAGTAAATACTTTAATGTCTAACTCAATACCTTCTTTTGCTAGAACAGGTTTTACTTGCTCTAGAATTTCAGCGTGTGGTACTGGTGTTGCAGCTACGCTTAATTTTGTTGCAGCTTGTGCACCAGTTGCTAAGAAACCTGCTAGTGCTACTGCACCAAATAATTGTGATAATTTCATAGAATTACTCCTTGGGATAAATTATTTCAAAATTAAAAAATTTAAATCTAAACTTACTTACGCATTAATTTCTTGACGAGGAAGTCACCGAGCATCTGAATAACTTGTACCAAGACAATCAGAATTAGCACTGTCACAACCATCATATCTGTTTGATAGCGCTGATAACCGAAACGGATAGCAATATCACCGAGACCACCGCCACCGATTACGCCTGACATCGCAGAATAGCTCACTAAGGCAATCGCTGTTACAACAATCGCACTAATAATCCCTGTCAAAGCCTCTGGCAAGAGTGCCCATAATACTGTTTGGCGTGGTGTCGCACCCATCGCTTTACTCGCTTCGCTGATACCCGGGTCCAACTCACGCAACACATTCTCAACTAGACGTGCAAAGAACGGAGCCGCCCCCACTACCAACGGAGGAATAGAACCCGGCACACCCAAGGCACTACCCATAATCCAACGGGTGAAAGGAATAAGTACGATTAATAAAATCAAAAACGGTACCGAACGTAAGACATTTACGATAAATGATAAGGTTTGATATACCGGCTTATTTTCTAACAGCTGACGCTCACTCGTCAGGAATAAATAGACGCCTAATGGCAAACCAATAATCACTGTAAATAGCAACGACCACCCTGTCATTAACAAGGTATCAATGGTCGCTTCACCGACAATACTCCAATTGATATTTGACCAATTCATGCTTGCAATACCTCAAAATCAACATTCTTTTCTTCAAAAAAGGCTTTCATCTTAGCCTTGGCGTGTTCTGCTGGGGTGCTTTCTGGATAATTCACCACAATGACTAATTGACCAAATGGGGTATCCTTAATTTTGCCCACTGAACCTTGAAGAATACTGAGGTTTAATTCAAGCTCACGACTAATATGGCTGAGTAAAGGCTCTGCTGCTGCCACACCATGGTAGGTTAGGCGAATCACATCACCATGAACATTGTCAGAGAAAAGCTTCCAAGCGTCTGCATCGACGCCACTCTCACTGAGTAAGGCTTTAGTTGTGCTATGTTGAGGATGTAGGAATACATTAACAACCTCACCAAGTTCGACAATCTTACCGCCATCAATCACAGCCACTTCATCACACACATTACGAATAACATCCATACTGTGTGTAATGAGTACAATCGTAATACCTAACTTCTGATTAATTTCATTTAATAAAGCCAACACTGATTGTGTCGTCTCTGGATCCAACGCACTGGTTGCCTCATCGCATAATAAAATCTTAGGCTCGGTCGCCAATGCACGAGCAATACCCACACGTTGCTTCTGACCACCAGATAATTGGCGAGGATATTTATGAATATGATCCTCCAAGCCAACTAGCTTGAGTAATTCTAATGCACGTGCTTTACGTGTTTCTTTATCGATACCAGCGATGCGTAGCGGATAAATCACATTATCCAACACCGTACGCGAATTTAATAAATTAAAGTGCTGGAATACCATACCAATTTGATGACGTAACTTACGTAACTCATCAACAGATAGTTTCGTAATATCTGTTCCATCAACAATCACTTCGCCAGAGTCTGGACGCTCTAACAAATTAATCATACGGATAAGTGTTGATTTACCAGCACCCGAACGACCAATAATGCCGAACACCTTACCTGCTTCGATATTTAAATCAATACCCTGTAAGGCATGCAAGACTTTTTCTTTCGTCTTAAAGTATTTATGAATATTTTTAATCTGAATCAAGATAAAACCCTGTTAATTATCTAATACATCAAAGCCTATTTATCTTCTTCTTTATCGGCTCAATAACGTATAACTTTACTTAATGAGTTGTTGGTATATTATCACCTCTAGTAATATATTCAACCATTTACATATAACTTAAAAGAATAATCATTTATTTATTATTTTCTTTTAGGTTATATATGAATATAACTCATAGAAAAGCCCTGACAGCCACTTAGCCGTCAGGGTCTGTTGTTTTAATAGGACAATTAAATCAACAATCTTAGTGTTGAATTTCAGCGTCCGCTCGCTTGCCTAAAACAATAGCGGCAATTAAACCGATTGCCAAACCACCCATCACATAATAGGTTGGTGCTAGCGGTGATTGTGTTTTTTGAATGAGCCATGTTACAAAGAACTGGGCAAAACCACCAAGAATCAGTACTGAAACATTATAAGAGACTGATAAGCCGAGTGAGCGAACACGGGTCGGGAACAGCACAGCCATCACCGTACTGAACACAGAGAAGAAGCACGCCGTAAACACACCCACAATTAACTGAAGAATCATCAGACGCTCAATAGATGGCGCAGCAACTAACCATGAATACACAGGATACATAGAGATTAGGAACAGTCCTAAAGAAACTTTTAGCATTAAGGCTTTACTAATCTTATCCGAGAGTAAACCAAATAGCGGTGTCAAAATGACTACCCATAAAGCACCTAATAACTGTACTTGGAAAGTTTCTTGCATAGGCAAGCCTAAGATTCGGGTCGAGAAAGTCACTAAATAGGTAAAGGTGATGTATACCGTCACCGTCGCTGCTGCCACTAGACCAATCCCAATAAGAATCTCACGCCAAGATTGCATCAACACCTCAGTAATCTTCAACTGCTCTTTTTCACCTTGTTGAGCATTCTCAAGCTGAAGCTCTTTAAATGATTCCGTTTCTTCTAGACGATTACGAATATAAACGGCTACTGGAATAATCAATAGACCAAAGACAAAAGGAATACGCCATGCCCATGCTTGAATTTCTTCTTGGGTAAAGATAGCTGTTGTTAAGGTACCGGCACCTGCACCAATGAGCAAGCCCATCATCTGACCTGTCATCTGCCAAGAACCATAGAAACCGCGGCGGTTTGGTGGAGCCATCTCAATTAATAAAGCAGTCGCTGTACCAAATTCACCACCTGCTGAAAAGCCTTGGATTAAACGTGCAATTAATACCAACAGCGGTGCTAACACACCAATTGTCGCATACGAAGGGGTAACCGTAATGAGGGCAAGAGAAATCGCCATTAAAGTGGTCACCAACACCATCGCAGCCTTACGCCCTTTTTTATCAGCATATAGTCCTAATAGTACACCACCGACAGGACGCATAAAGAAGCCCACACCGAAAATAGCCGTCATTAATAAGATTTCATTTAGACTATTTTCCTGACCCTCGACAACAGGGAAAAACACCTTAGAAATAATAGGTGTCATAAAGGCAAAGACTAAGAAGTCATACCATTCTAGAGCATTACCAATAATGGCTGCGGCTAAGTTCCGCACTTTTGGTGTTTGTTGTTGTGACATACAAATCCTTTATCTGTTAATTGTTATTGCCAATTGTAATATTGTACAACAACTCTTAGATATAAGGATTTTCCATATGTTTATTTTAGAGTTAAAGTAAATATAAAAAGAATGCTCTTTCTTGGTGTATTCTTTTTATAATAAAAAAAGCCGCACAATATGTGCGGCTTTGCTGCTTCAATAAATTAGGATTATTGTAAAGCGATTTCTACGTCAACACCAGCTGGTAAGTCTAAACGCATTAATGCGTCAACTGTTTTGTCTGTTGGATCAACGATGTCCATTAGACGTTGGTGTGTACGGATTTCGAATTGGTCACGTGATGTTTTGTTTACGTGTGGTGAACGTAAAACGTCATAACGTTTGATGCGTGTTGGTAGTGGTACTGGACCGTGAAC
>JAXECN010000095.1:0-10632 GCA_034093535.1 Pelistega sp. | reverse complement strand
TCAGCCACTTTTTCTGGGTCTGTGCTCTTCGCTCCTTTGATACCTTCAGCAATCACTTGTGTAGCTGCATAAGCTGTCAATTGGAACGCACCTGATGGATCACGACCTTTGTCTTTGAAAGCTTTAGCGATATCAGCATTTTCAGGTTTTGCCGAGAAATCTGGTGGGAATGTCACTAACATACCCTCTACCGCGTCACCTGCGATAGCATTAATGTCTACGTTACCTGCACCCTCTGGACCCATGAATTGCGCGTTAAAGCCTTGTTCGCGTGCTTGGCGTAGTAATAGACCTAACTCTGGGTGATAACCACCGTAGTAGACAAAATCGATACCTTGAGATTTCAACTTAGTGATAACTGAAGAATAGTCAGACTCACCCGCATTGATACCCTCGAATAAAGCCGCTTCGATGTTGTGCTTCTTCAAGTTTTCTAATGTCGATGTCGCTACACCTTGACCATAAGATTGCTTATCGTGAAGTACGGCAACCTTAGCTGGTTTTTTGCTAGCGATAAAAGCAGCTGCTGCTGGACCTTGTTGGTCATCACGACCGATAGTACGGAAAATAAAGTTGTAATCCTTGCCGTCAGTGATGGTTGGAGATGTCGCACTCGGTGTAACCATCACGATACCTTGTTCGTCAAAGATAGGTGCTGAACCTAATGTCGCGCCTGAACATACAGGTCCGACTACAAAGCCGATTTTCTGATTAACAACGTTATTCGCAGCGGTTGGACCTTGTTTAGGTTCACAAGCATCGTCTACAACAACCATCTCAAGGGTATGACCGTCAACACCGCCTGCCGCATTAATCTGCTCAATCGCAGTCTGCAGACCCTCACGAACCATATCACCGTATTGTGTCAATGGACCAGTCGCTGGCCCCACTGCCGCAATTTTAACTACATCAGCTTGCGCTACGGCAGCCATCATAGATAAGCCTAAAGCGGCTGTTAATGTCGATAAACGAAACTTCATCATCTCTCCTAGTAAAACATTTTGATGTGTTTAGGATACTGAATTGCTTTACGCTGGGATATTATGAAAAACCCTAACCACCGACATATAACAACCACTTCTAGACTTCACTACTTAAGTAGCACTTACTTAAGCACCAACAATACCACCGTCATCACGCCAGATAACGACAGTTGCGGCACGTGGACGACCACCGCTATTTTCACTATCTTCGTTATCCCCCATTGGCCATTGTGAAAAGGCTAATGGATTATCTTGTGGATTGGTATCTTTTGGTGCACGAGGATGTTTACCATACTCACCCGGATGTTGAATATTCACAAAGACGAATTTCTGGTCTGGGGTAAAAGTAATACCCGTAATCTCACAGCCTGATGGTCCGACCATAAAGCGACGGATTTCACCCTCTGTGCTACCTGTTTTAGGCACAGCGACCAACATCTGATTATTCCCCATGCCCTCGTAAACACCACTATTAGAGAAATTGCCGTCAGTCTGAATCCAAATACGACCATCTTTATCAAAAGCCAAGCCATCTGGGCTATTAAATAAGTTTTGTGTCGTCATATTCGGGGTTCCCGCCATTAAGTTACCCTCTGGGTGAATCGCTGGATTGCCTACTAATAGGTACACATCCCACGTAAAGCTTAATGCACCTGAATCAGCATCTTGCTCACTCCAACGAACGATTTGACCGTATGGGTTCTTCACTCGTGGGTTTGCATCATCTACACCCGGGTGCTTCACACCACCCATTCCCTTACGCTCTTTATCTGAGCCACGGTCAGAGTTATTGGTCAATGTGATATAGACGTCATTGGTCTGTGGATGTACCGCTACCCATTCTGGACGATCCATCGGAGTTGCACCGACTAAATCCGCCGCTTGGCGTGTTTTAACTAATAACTCACCTTGTGTTTTAAAAGTCTCACCTAATTTTTTGCCATCCACACCCACCGTGTCCAAGGTCAAAGCAATCCATTTACCATTGCCTTTTAAATCACCTTTTGCCTCACCGTCTAGGAATTGAGCCACATATAATGTTCCCTCATCCAACAGATGACGATTCGCCGCTTGGTTATTCGGGTCATAAGTATTTTTAGAGACAAATTTATAAATATACTCACTGCGTTGGTCATCTCCCATATACACCACCACATGACCTGATTTACTGACAGCAAACGCCGCATTTTCATGTTTAAAATGACCTAATGCCGTGAGTTTTTTCGGCTTAGATTGTGGGTCAAAAGGATCAATCTCAACAATCCAACCATGACGGTTCCATTCATTCGGTTCTTCTGCAACATCAAAACGCTTATCAAAGAGCTCCCAGCGATAATCCTTATCCGAGGCTTTTGTCGATACACCATAACGTTGCATATGGGTAGTCGCTTCCACACCCTCTTTGGTCGTACCAAAGTAATCCGTCACGTTTTCCTCACAGGTCAGGTAAGTATTCCATGGGGTAAAGCCATTACCACAGTTACCAAAAGTACCATAAGCGACTGTTCCAGTTGGGTCTGCCTGCGTTTTCATCAACTCCTCACCAGCCGCCGGTCCTACAATCACCATCTCGGTATCCAAGGCATTGATACTACGGTTATAGCGCGAGTCTAGTACAGGTTTCCAGCGACCATTTTCCAAGCGGATATGCACCACGCTTGCCCCTTGGGCACGTTGTGATTTTTTCACCCAATCAGCATTCCATGCCTCACCCGCCACCTTGACTCCTTTAGGGAAAATATAGTCAGGGTTAATATACTCATGGTTACGCACTAGCAAACCCTCATCTGATTTACCATCGATCGGAAAAAAGGTCATCCCATCATGGTTATCACCGACTTGTAGGGCTTGTGCCTCGCTATCCTCACTCGCATCACCTTTCCATTTCGGTGAATGTGCAAACAATGGATCACCCCAACGCGAAATCACTTGATAGCTATACCCTTCTGGAACAATGACCTTATCCCCTGTACTAGCGGCAACCGCTTTAAAAGACATAGACGCTAGCGGTTTTTCTGCAGCCGCCACGGTTTGGGCTACGGCTTTTGAGCCTAGATTAAGTCCAAAAAATGCCATCGTGCTGCCCAATGCCCCTGTTTTTAACAGGCTACGGCGAGAAACTTGCTGCGCGAGTAATTGATTAAATGCTGTCTGTTGGCTAGGATTTGTTGGAAAGTCGTCTTTATCTAGGAATTGTTGCATGGTCTTGTCCTTTTAGAATGGGTTAGATAGGAAATATGTCGGCATTCTAAAAAAGCAATATGACAACTTAATGGCAGTTTGATGTCGGTTATATGTCAAACAGTCATATTTTCTTACAAATATAGGCTTTTACACACCGCCATTCTCTTTTATACTGGTTTAAAGCTTTTTCAACTATTTTTAGGAGAATGAAAATGAAAAAAACACTTGCTGCCTTATTTGTAGGTCTTTTAACATTAGGTCTAGCGGCTTGTGAAACAACACAAGGTCTTGGCAAAGACATCCAAAACGCTGGTCAAAAAATGGAAAAAGCCATCGAAGGCTAATCCACTCCAAAATAGTTCATCAAAACATAAAACCGCACTCGTAAGTGCGGTTTTATTATGACTGGTAATTAGCGAATAGTGCTAATTAAGCAAAGTTAGCTTCTGCGAATTTCCAGTTAACAACTTTCCAGAAACCACCTAAGTAGTTTGGACGAGAGTTACGGTAATCGATGTAGTAAGCGTGTTCCCATACGTCACAGGTTAATAATGGTTTGTCTTCTGTTGTTAATGGTGTCGCTGCATTGCTTGTATTAACGATATCAACAGAACCGTCAGCTTTTTTCACTAACCATGTCCAGCCAGAACCAAAGTTACCTGCTGCTGATTTGTTAAACGCTTCAACAAAAGCTTCAAAGCTACCGAATTTTGCTTTAATTGCGTCTGCTAATGCGCCTGTTGGCTCGCCACCACCGTTTGGTGATAAACCATTCCAGTAGAATGTGTGGTTCCAAATTTGGGCTGCATTGTTAAAAATACCGCCAGATGATTTTTTCACAATCTCTTCTAGAGAAGCATTTTCAAACTCTGTACCAACGATAAGGTTGTTTAAGTTTGTCACATAAGTTTGGTGATGTTTACCATAGTGGAATTCTAAAGTTTCTTTAGAGATATGTGGCTCTAATGCGTCTAAAGCATAAGGTAATGCTGGTAAAGTATGTGTCATATCAAATCCTTTGATAAAAATAAATGCCTTTGTATTCTAACACGAGAATTTATTTTTCTTCAGCTAAAACCATTACATTTAATTGCCCATTGCCTAATTCAATCCGCAATTTTTGCCCTTCTTGGACCTGTTGCGCATTTTTAACGACGTGAGATTGCTTGTCATAGGTAATCGAATAACCACGCTGCAAAATCGCACGAGGATTATAAGCATGTAAGGCATCCATCTTACTTTGAAGCTGGGTTTGTCTACGCTGCCATACGAGTGGCACTGCCCGTGTCAAGCGAGCTCGCAGATGATTAACTTGCTGCTCATAACCTTCCACCTGTGGGCGTGCTGCTTGTAAGGCACGAATCTCTTGACTCAGTACTAACTGTTTATCTCGCCACAGCTGCTCCATCACTTGATGTAGACGCTTTTGTAAATACTGATGGTGCTGCTGAAACTGTGCCAGACGCTGTTGTGGAGAGACCAGACGGTTACTTGCTCTATCTAGGCGAATAGCAAAATTTTGCAGATGATGGGTTAAACCTCGTGATAGGCGTTGTAGCTGACGCTCAAGTAAATTCTCCCATGCCTCAGTCGTTACCGATACCATTTCCGCTGCCGCAGTTGGTGTCGGTGCTCGAACATCTGCTACAAAATCGGCAATGGTAAAGTCTGTCTCATGCCCCACCCCACTGACTACCGGCATAGGCATATCAGCAATAAGACGGGCTAGGCTTTCATCATTAAATGCCCATAAATCCTCAATACTACCACCGCCACGCACTAGTAATAATACATCGACATCTTGTCGTTGTTTCGCTTGCATTAAAGCATGACGTAAAGCAGCCGGTGCCTCTCTCCCTTGGACTAAACTTGGGTAAATAATGATATTAATATAAGGTGCTCGTCGACGCATTGCCGTCAAGACATCTTGCAAAGCCGCTGCCCCTAGCGATGTAATAATCCCGACTGTTTTAATAAAATTTGGTAAAGGCTTCTTACGAGTGCTATCACATAAGCCCTCTTGAATCAGCTTTTGTTTAATCCGCAAAAACTCTTCGTGGAGATTACCTCGACCTGCTTGACGCATTTGTTCGATAATAATTTGATAGGTGCCTCGCTGCTCATAAAGCCCGACTTGTCCTAAGGCTTCCACTTCCATCCCGTTTTGTGGACGGAAATCAATACCAGCTGCTCGTCCTCTAAACATCACGGCAGTGACCATAGCAGTATCATCTTTGAGAGAAAAATACCAATGTCCAGATGCCGCAATAGTTAAATTAGAAATTTCCCCTTTTACCCATAATGGTGGTACTTGTTGTCCTAATACCTGCGACACATAACGATTTAAGTCCGCTACGCTAATAATTTCTTCTCGATTTGAGGTGGACATTTTTGTGTTCACTTGCGATGCTTTAGCATAGTTTCTTTGAAATTGCATCTTTTTTCTTAAAAAAACGTTAAATTTTTCCACAGTAAAGAAAAAATCAATCACCTAGCGATTTTTTCTAGTAATTAGCGAAGAAAGATAAACTCTTTCTTCAAAATAGCAATATAAGTTATTGATATTAAATGATAAAATGTATTTCAATAAAATTGCACAAGATTTAAGCAATACCAATAACTTATAGTAAATTCGTATACTCCGATAAGTTTTACACAATGTTATCCCAAGAAAATGGGGATAACTTTACTAACTGAGTTATCCAATATAAGCTGTGGATAACTTTATCTTATCGTCAACACTTTCCTATTTCTGCTAGTGTACCCAAATTCATCATAGTTTTGCTATACTAGCCCCAATTGTTACTTATACGATTTATACTTTTTACGCATGTCATCTTTTTTCAGTCAAGCCATTCAAAAAAGTTGGCTCACCAAGGGCACACTGAATTACTTACTCCTCCCCTTGAGTAAGGTGGCAGAATATTTTGCTGAAAAAAAGCGTCATGCTTATTTATCAGGTCAGAAAAAAACCTATAAGGCTCCCGTCCCTGTCATTGTGGTCGGTAATATTTTTATTGGCGGCACAGGTAAAACACCGCTAACACTGGCTCTTGTAGACGCTTTAAAGCAACGAGGCTATACTCCCGGCATTATCAGTCGTGGCTATGGCGTACAACTCGGTGAGTTTGCTCGCTTTGCAGATCTTAGCCAAACACCAGCTGTTTTACCTCATCAAGCAACAGCTGAAACCCTCAGTCGCTTTATTGGTGATGAGCCTAGTCTATTAGCTCAAGTCGCTCCTATTGCCGTACACCCGACACGTGCAAAAGCGGTCGAATGTCTCCTACAGAATAACGCTCATATTGATGTGATTATCAGCGATGATGGTTTACAGCACTATGCGCTTGCTCGAGATATCGAAATTGTTGTCCAAGACGCGCGCGGTGTGGGTAATGGTTGGATGTTACCAGCAGGACCTCTGCGAGAACCTATCTCTCGCTTGCAATCGGTAGATTTTGTGGTGACCAATGATACTCACCTCTTTCAACAAAGTGATACCCAAGCTACGCTAAACAGCACCAAGCCTCAATCTATCGCTATGCAGCTAGCACTTGTCGAGTTTGAACATTTACGCAATGGACAAAGACTTCCTTTAGCGGACTTCTTAGCCCAATATCAACAACACAGTATTACGGCAATTGCCGGCATTGGTAATCCTAATCGCTTTTTCCAAAGTCTTACTGCCGCTGGTATAAAACTCACTCAACAGCAGGCATTTAGCGATCACCATCACTTTAGCCCAGAGGACTTAAGCCCTTATCACCAAGGCTTGCTACTAATGACTAGCAAAGACGCAATTAAATGCCAAACATTTGCACAAGATAACTGGTGGGTCGCTCATGTTAAAGCACAATTTAAACCCGATAACTTTTTTGATGTTATTCACCAGCAATTGACGCAATTATCACGCTGATTGGCTTATACTTGTGGGGTCAATTTATCTTTTGTAATCGATTTATGATGAACCCAGAATACTTAAAAAAATTACTTTGCCCAGTTAGCAAAAAACCACTTCGCTATGATGTCGAAAAACAAGAGCTTATCTCTGAAGAAGCCCAATTAGCTTATCCCATTAAAGATGGCATTCCTATTTTGCTTAAAGAGCAAGCTCGTCCGCTCAATACGCCTGCTGCCTAAGCGATGATGAAGAACACTTTTATCGCCATCGTCCCAGCACGTGCCGCCTCGACACGTCTGCCAGGCAAGATGTTATTAGATATTCACGGATTACCATTAGTCGTACGCACCGCTAAACAAGCACAGCTTTCTTCGGCTAGTCGAATTATTGTGGCTACCGATGATGCACAAATTCAGTCGGTCGTACAAGATTACGGCTTTGAGACAATGCTAACCTCAGCTCACCATCCATCAGGAACGGATCGCTTAGCAGAGGTGGTGACGGCACTTAACCTCTCTGATGATACTGTAGTGGTCAATGTCCAAGGTGATGAGCCGCTTATCGACCCACAATTGATTGATAAGGTCGCACAAGCACTACTTCAGCACCCTGAAGCCGCTATCGCCACATGTGCCTACCCTATCAGTGAAGCGGAAAAATTCTTTAATCCAAATGTCGTCAAAGTTGTCTGCGATAAACAAGGTTTTGCCCTCTATTTCTCGCGCGCCCCTATTCCATGGGCAAGAGATGCTTTTGCTAAGGATAAATCCCAATTACCCAAAACTGATTTTGCATTGCATCATATCGGCTTGTATGCGTATCGTGTCAGTTTCTTGAAACAATATCCACAACTCAGTATGGGGATGCATGAGCAGCTAGAATCACTAGAGCAATTGCGAGCCCTCGAACATGGTCATCGGATTTTTGTTCTTAAGACAGCAAAAGCCCCACTACCCGGGGTTGATACGGCAGAGGACTTACAAAATATTCGTGATTATTTTGCCCAGCAGAATTGAGTTTTACTGAATAGAAAAAATCACGAATTTAACATTTTTTAACATAAACCTCTTATAATCATAGTCATATTGTTTAAAAATTCATCCAAATTTTCAGGAGCAACGTTATGCGTTTAATTCTTCTTGGCCCTCCAGGTGCGGGTAAAGGTACACAAGCAAGTTTTATCACCCAAAAATACGGTATCCCACAAATTTCTACAGGTGATATGCTGCGTGCCGCCGTAAAAGCACAAACTCCGCTAGGTATCGAGGCTAAAAAGGTAATGGACGCTGGCAAGCTCGTGTCTGATGATATTATTATCGGCTTAGTCAAAGACCGTCTCACTCAACCAGACTGTGCCAATGGCTACCTCTTTGATGGTTTCCCACGCACTATTCCTCAAGCTGACGCACTTAAAGAAGCCGGCGTAAAATTAGACTATGTTGTCGAAATTGACGTACCAAGCGAGGATATCATCGAGCGTATGAGCGGTCGTCGTATCCACCCAGAAAGCGGTCGTAGTTATCATGTTAAATTCAACCCACCTAAAGTCGAAGGCAAAGATGACGTAACTGGCGAGCCACTCATCCAGCGTGACGATGACAGAGAAGAAACCGTTCGCAAACGTCTAGACGTATACCAAGAACAAACTCGCCCTCTCGTCGACTACTACTCTAACTGGGCAGCCAATGACGCAGCGGCAGCGCCTCGCTATGTTAAAGTGTCAGGTGTTGGCAAGGTTGAAGAAATTACTCAACGTATCGCAGACGCATTAAAGTAATTCACTCATCAGGAGACAATGATGGACATTAAAAATAAAGTATTTATCGTAACAGGTGGTGCCTCTGGTCTAGGTGCAGGTACCGTAAAAATGCTCGTGGATAACGGAGCTAAAGTGGTGATTGCCGATGTACAAGACGAAGCCGGTGAAGCTTATGCTAAAGAACTCGGTCAGACTTTTGTACATTGCGATGTCACTTCTGAAGCAGACGCCAAAGCCGTTGTCGCTAAAGCGGTCGAACTAGGTTCACTCTTTGGTCTGATTAACTGTGCAGGTATTGCACCAGCCCATAAAACCACTAGCAAAAACGGTGCACATCCCCTCGACCTTTTCCAGAAAGTTATCAGCATTAACTTGGTCGGTAGCTTTAATATGATCCGTCTAGCGGCTGAAGCGATGGAGAAAAATACGCCAGAAGCAACTGGCGAACGTGGTGTGATTATTAATACCGCTTCTGTGGCAGCTTATGAGGGTCAAGTAGGTCAAGCCGCTTACTCTGCCTCTAAAGGTGGTGTTGTCGGTATGACATTACCTATCGCTCGTGATTTAGCTCGTTCGGGTATCCGTTGTAATACCATTGCTCCAGGTATCTTCGGTACACCGATGATGTTTGGTATGCCACAAGAAGTTCAAGACTCTCTTGCGGCAAATATTCCATTCCCATCACGCCTAGGTCGCCCTGAAGACTACGCTAAACTAGTGCATAGTATCGTGACCAACGATATGATTAACGGTGAGACTATTCGTATTGATGGCGCAATTCGTCTACAACCACGTTAATCATTAGAAGTCATCGGTTCTATGACAAAAAAGCCAGTGTATCCGCACTGGCTTTTTAATGAATAGTATTACCCTATTCATTAAAAAGCCCTCCGTACAGAGTACGTCATCTTTTTCTACAGTTCCAAACATCCCCCTTGCCCAAACTTCCATCAATTTTTTAATTTTGACGCACAGGTTTTTAAAAAAACCTGTGCGCCGAAAGTAGATTAAAATAGACAGTCTTTATATTCTTGAGCTCCTTTTATGAGTTTACTTCGCTCTGCTGCCACCATTAGTGGTCTGACTTTATTATCACGTATTACGGGTTTAATTCGTGATATTTTGATTGCGCGTACTTTTGGGGCAAGCCCGCTAACTGACGCTTTCTGGGTTGCGTTCCGTATTCCTAATTTATTACGTCGTTTATTTGCTGAAGGGGCGTTCTCACAGGCTTTTGTCCCAATTCTCGGGGAACAAAAAGCTAATCACCCCCCTGAAAAAGTCAAAACTCTCCTTGACCATGTGGCTTTAGTTTTATTTGTAACTCTTCTCATCGTCACGATTATCGGAATTGTCGGTGCTCCACTTGTGGTTTGGGCGATGGCCACCGGTATGCGTCAAGGGGAAAACTCTGGTTTTGCTGAAGCCGTTTGGATGACACGTTTGATGTTCCCTTACATCCTTTGTATGTCATTGGTCGCTTTTGCGTCTGGAGTGCTCAATACTTGGAAGAAATTTGCTATTCCTGCCTTTACGCCAGTACTCCTCAATCTGGCAATGATTTTTGCCTGTTTCTTCTTGATTGGTCTCTTTGCCCAGCCTATTTATGCCCTAGCCGCTGGTGTGATGTTGGGAGGTATTGCTCAGCTCAGCGTACAATGGGCAGCACTGGCTAAGATTGGTCTGTTGCCGAGCTTTCGCCATAAGTTCAGTGAAGCATGGCATAATCCCGATGTCCGCCGTATTATCAAGCTGATGGGACCAGCAATTCTGGGCGTATCAGTGGCTCAAATTTCTATTTTAAT
>JAXECN010000094.1:0-31951 GCA_034093535.1 Pelistega sp. | reverse complement strand
ATTTACTAATGGTCGGTGTTGTATTTTTGGGTTGATAATAAAAGCATATCTTTTATCAAATAGTTGAGGAGGCCGGCAATGATTATTAGTCAAACATGGGTTGTGGCTGATCCGAAACTTGTTCTCTATTTTCCATAAGTTTTCATCTATCTCGCACTGCAGACAGTTCGCGCTTGCGGTAGTTCACTGCTCCAAGTACCCACTGCAGAACATTGTGTATTCGCTCGGACAGGGAAAGTGCTACGCTTCGCTCGCCGTTTCCAAACTCGCTCGGTACATCAAGTTCTCTCCGTGGGTGCTTGGAGCATAGTGCTAATTAGCATTGTAGCCAAGCCAAGCTGCCGGAGATGTTTTGATGCACAAAGCGAGTTGTGTACGTGAGCGCGAAGCGCGAGGGGCACGCTGTCTGAGCGACTGCGCAAAACATGCAGGCAGATTGGCGTATGTACCATGTTGTGTACTAGAGTGCGCAACAAACCTATCTAAACTTGCAGTGAGCCTCGTTGCCAGAGTGACAGCGCGAATCTTGCAGTGAACCTTGGTATCAAATAGTGCACAGCAGATACTCACAAAACCTGCAGTGAGCCAAACTGTCTGCCCCCAACATCAACAAGTCAAAGATGAGAACTTATTATGGAAAATTTTAAACACTTACCTGAACCTTTTCGTATTCGAGTGATTGAGCCAGTTAAACGAACTACAAGAGCCTATCGAGAACAAGCAATTCTTCAAGCAGGGATGAATCCCTTTTTGCTAGATAGCGAAGATATCTTTATCGACTTATTGACTGATAGCGGAACAGGTGCTATTACACAGAATATGCAAGCCGCTATGTTAAGAGGCGATGAGGCTTATAGCGGTAGTCGTAGTTATTATGCCTTACGCGACGCAGTACAGAAAATTTTTGGTTATGAGTATACGATTCCTACTCATCAAGGACGCGGTGCTGAACAGATTTATATTCCTGTCTTAATCCGAAAAAGAGAGTTAGAAAAAGGATTAGACCGTCAGAAAATGGAGGTGTTTTCTAATTACTTCTTTGATACCACCCAAGGGCATAGTCAGCTTAATGGTGCCACAGTTCGTAATGTCTATGTTAAAGAGGCATTTGATACGGGTGTATATGCTGATTTTAAGGGAAATTTTGATTTAGACCAGTTAGAGCAAGGTATTCTCGAGGTTGGACCTGCCAATGTCCCTTATATCGTTTGTACAATTACTTGCAATTCATCAGGAGGACAGCCGGTTTCTTTGGCGAATATTCAGGGGATGTATGCGATTGCTCAAAAATATGATATTCCGGTTGTGATGGATTCAGCACGTTTTGCAGAAAATGCCTATTTTATCCAGCAGAGAGAAGCCGCTTATCGTGATTGGAGCATTGAGCAAATCACTTATGAAACCTATAAATATGCGGATATTTTGGCGATGTCAGCCAAGAAGGACGCGATGGTACCTATGGGTGGTTTGTTGTGCTTTAAAGAGAGTCGTTTTGAGGATGTTTACAATGAGTGCCGCACACTGTGTGTCGTACAAGAGGGTTTTCCGACCTATGGTGGACTAGAGGGTGGGGCGATGGAGCGTCTAGCCGTGGGTTTATATGACGGTATGAACCAAGACTGGTTGGCTTATCGTATCCAACAAGTCGCTTACCTCGTCCAAGGCTTAACAGAGATTGGTGTTGTTTGCCAACAGGCGGGTGGTCATGCAGCCTTTGTTGACGCAGGTAAGTTGTTACCTCATATTCCGGCAGAGCAGTTTCCTGCACATGCATTGGCTTGTGAGCTCTATAAGGTGGGTGGTATTCGAGCGGTAGAAATTGGGTCGATGCTATTAGGGCGAGACCCAAAGACAGGGAAACAGTTACCTTGTCCTGCAGAGTTATTGCGTTTGACCATACCACGAGCTACTTATACACAAACACATATGGACTTTATCATAGAGGCTTTTGACCGACTAAAAGAACACGCTTCTTCGATAAAAGGCTTAACCTTTGTCTATGAACCAAAAGTCTTAAGACATTTTACGGCAAGACTAAAAGAAGTCGAGTAATCAGTCTTATAGAAGAGATAGCTAGCGTGTTATAATCGGGGTTTGTTGTTAATTTATCTCTTCTTTTTATGTCTGCTGTTACCGTACAAGCGTTGAGTAAAATCTATGCGTCGAATGATACCTTATGGTCTCGTTTGTTGGGCAAGACGAATGAGTCTGGCTTTCAAGCATTAAAAGACGTGAGTTTTACGGTCAATGAGGGTGAGTTTTTTGGTTTATTAGGCCCTAATGGTGCAGGTAAAACATCATTGATTTCTGTCTTAGCAGGTTTGTCCAAGCCGACAAAAGGCAGTGCGAAGATTTTTGACTATGATGTGCAGCAAGATTATCTACAAGCCAGACGTTCATTAGGGGTGGTGCCACAAGAGTTGGTCTATGACCCCTTTTTTACGGTACGTGAGACCTTGCGTAATCAATCGGGTTATTTTGGTTTATATCACAATGATGACTGGATTGATGAGGTGCTTTTTAATCTCGGTTTGAGTGATAAAGCGGATAAGAATATGCGCGAGTTGTCCGGTGGTATGAAGCGTCGCGTCCTCGTAGCACAAGCACTTGTCCATCGCCCACCTGTGATTATTCTAGATGAACCAACAGCCGGTGTTGATGTCGATTTGCGTCGTAGCCTATGGCAGTTTATTTCGGCACTCAATAAAAAAGGGCATACCATTATTTTGACAACCCATTATCTCGAAGAAGCGCAGGATTTATGTCAGCGTCTTGCGTTTTTACGCAAAGGTGAGCTGATTGCGTTGGATACCACTGAGAATATTTTGGCACAGTATGGACATCAAGATTTAGAAGAGGCTTTTGTGCAAATTATGCAAAAAGGAGTGGCTCATGGCTAAGCAACATCCTTTGCAAGAGAACTTGCAGTTTAGCTCTGGTTTTTGGGCATTATTGCGCAAGGAAGTGGTGCGATTTTATAAGGTGCTGACACAGACTGTCGGTGCGCCTGTACTGACAGCCGTACTTTATCTGCTTGTTTTTGCCCAAGTCCTAGAGGGACGTATTACGGTCTATGATCAGATTAATTATGTGAGCTTCCTCATCCCTGGCTTGATGATGATGTCGATGATGCAAAACGCTTTTGCTAACTCATCCTCATCGTTGATGCAGAGTCGCTTAACTGGTAATTTAGTGTTTATCTTATTGCCACCTTTATCACCTAAAGATATCTTCGCGGCTTTTGTAGCGGCTAGTATCCTGCGTGGTTTATTGGTAGGGTTAGCGATTTGGGTAGCCGGCTTATTTTTCTCGGTGACTTTACCCGCTCATCTATTATGGGTGTTGGTTTTTGCCTTTATGGCTTGTGCTATTATGAGTTGCTTGGGATTAGTGGCTGGTTTGAGCTCTGAGAAATATGACCAATTAGCCGTTTTCCAAGGGTTTTTAATTATGCCTATGACATTCTTATCAGGGGTGTTTTATTCTATTCATAGCTTGCCGCCATTTTGGGAAAACCTTTCTTATTTCAATCCAGTTTTTTATATGATTGATGGCTTTCGTTATGGCTTTTTCGGAATTTCCGATGTTTCCCCCTGGCAAAGCTTTTTTGTGGTACTTTTTACTTTTATATTAGTCTCCGCGATTGCATTGAGAATTCTTGCTAGCGGTTATAAACTTCGGACATAAGATGACATTACCTACACCAGAACAAATTAAAGAATACATTGTTAGTCAATTGCCTTGCGAGCACTGCGAAGTCGTGGGTGATGGTTCGCATTTCCAAGCCGTCATTGTTAGCACTGCTTTTGAGGGTAAGCGCTTAATCGCACGCCATCAATTGGTATATGCGGCATTAGGTGATCGTATGAAAGCAGAAATTCATGCTTTATCGATGAGTACATTAACACCAGAGGAGTATAAGAATAATGGATAAATTACGAATTGTTGGTGGTAAACCATTACATGGTGAGATTACCGTTTCTGGTGCAAAAAACGCAGCATTGCCTATCTTGTGTGCAGTATTGCTGACAGATGAACCAGTTATTTTACGTAATGTACCTGACTTGAATGATGTCAAAACAACAGTACGTGTACTCGAACAATTAGGTGTCAAAGTCGAATGGCTAGAACCAGAAGTTGTTAAATTACAGGCGGATAATATTACTTCGTATGAAGCACCTTATGAGTTGGTGAAGACAATGCGTGCATCTATCCTCGTGTTAGGACCGCTATTGACACGCTTTGGTTCAGCAAAAGTCAGTCTGCCTGGGGGCTGTGCGATTGGTCAGCGTCCAGTAGACCAACACATTAAAGGTCTGACTGCATTATCCGCAGATATTAAAGTTGAACATGGTTTTGTGATTGCTGAGGCACCACGCTTAAAAGGGGCGTCAATCCGTACGGATATGGTGACAGTGGGCGGTACAGAACAGTTCTTGATGTCAGCAGCCTTAGCAGAAGGAACAACAATTCTTGAGAATGCTGCACGTGAGCCTGAAGTAGTCGACTTAGCAGAATTGCTAATCGCCATGGGTGCCAAGATTTCAGGACATGGTACAGACCGTATCGTGATTGAGGGCGTCGATAAATTACATGGTGCTGATTATACCGTTGTGGCAGACCGTATTGAAGCAGGTACATTCTTATGTGCTGTGGGTGCTGCGGGTGGTGATATTACTTTACGTAAAGCTGCTCCACACACGATGGGTGCGACGCTTGATAAATTAATCGAGGCGGGTTTAGATATCGAGACAGGTGATGATTGGATTCGTGCGCGCATGGATAAGCGTCCAAAAGCCGTTAGCATTAAGACGCATGAGCATCCAGGTTTTGCCACAGATATGCAAGCACAAATGATGGCATTAAATACGATTTCAGAAGGTACATCAGTCATTATCGAAAATATCTTTGAAAATCGTTATATGCATGTACCAGAGCTTATCCGTCTAGGGGCGGATATTACGCTAGATGGACATACGGCGGTTGTTAATGGAGTCGAGAAATTATCTGGCGCTAAAGTGATGGCAACGGATTTACGTGCCTCAGCAAGTCTGGTGATTGCGGCGTTGGCAGCAGAGGGTGAAACCATCGTTGATCGTATTTATCACCTAGACCGTGGTTATGCCAAAATGGAAGAGAAGCTGCGCGCTGTGGGTGCTGATATCGAACGTATTAAGGGTTAATAGATGGATAATTCACCGTTGATTACCTTGGCATTGTCAAAAGGGCGTATTTTTGATGATACCGTGCCTCTATTGGCGGCTGCAGGTGTACAAGTTAGCGAAAGTCCAGAGAGTTCACGTAAATTAATTCTACCGACTAGTGATCCCAATTTACGCCTATTAGTGGTGCGTGCGTCTGATGTACCGACTTATGTACAGTATGGTGCAGCGGATATTGGTATTGCTGGTAAAGATATTCTTTACGAACATGCCAAAGAACATCCCGGTGGCTTATACCAACCGATTGACTTAGATATTGCTAAGTGCCGTCTGTCAGTCGCCGTTCGCAAGGGTTTTGATTATGAAGCGGCTGTAAAACAAGGCGCACGTCTACGCGTTGCCACTAAGTATGTCAATGTGACACGTGAGCATTTTGCACGCAAAGGGGTGTACGTCGACATTATTAAACTTTATGGTTCAATGGAGTTAGCACCTTTGGTCGGACTGGCTGATGCGATTGTCGATGTAGTCTCGACTGGCGGTACGTTGCGTGCTAATGATTTGGTAGAAGTGGAAGATGTTGCACCGATTTCATCACGTTTAATTGTGAATCAAGCCTCTTTAAAAACACGAGCCAAATATTTGCAGCCATTAATTGATGCCTTTGCGGCAGCAAGTCAAGGAAGTTAAAAAATGAGTAGTGTGATTAATCGTTTAAGCTCAAGTGAAGCGGGTTTCCAAGAAAAATTAAAAACATTATTAGCTTTTGAATCTAGCCAAGATGAGGCGATTGAGACAGCGGTAGCGAATATTCTCCACGACGTTAAACAAAAGGGCGATGCTGCGGTAGTGGCGTATTCTCAGCAATTTGATAAAGTCCAAGCACAATCGATTGCGGAGTTAGAGGTTTCTTTAGCTGATTGTCAAGCAGCCTTAGCGAGTTTACCTCAAGCACAGCGTGAAGCCTTAGAAGCGGCAGCAGCACGCGTACGAGCTTATCATGAACATCAAAAAGCGCCGTCTTGGACATATACCGAGGCGGACGGGACTGTCCTGGGTCAGAAAATCACCCCGATGGATCGTGTAGGTCTATATGTGCCGGGTGGCAAGGCAGCCTATCCTTCGTCTGTATTAATGAATGCTATTCCTGCCAAGGTAGCTGGCGTTGCTGAGGTCGTGATGGTAACACCGACACCAAATGGGCAGCGTAATCCGATTGTATTAGCCGCAGCAGCGGTGGCTGGCGTGGATAGAGTGATTGCTATTGGTGGTGCACAGGCAGTCGCTGCTTTGGCATATGGCACGGAGAGTATTGCCCAAGTAGATAAAATTGTTGGTCCGGGTAATGCCTTTGTCGCTTCAGCAAAGCGTCGAGTATTCGGTACGGTAGGTATCGATATGGTTGCTGGACCGAGTGAAATTTTGATTATCGCTGACGGCAAAACACCGGCTGATTGGATTGCGATGGACTTATTCTCGCAAGCTGAACATGATGAATTAGCCCAAGCGATTTTATTATGCCCAGACGCCGCTTATCTCGACCAAGTACAAGCCTCAATTGTGCGTCAATTAGAGGAAATGCCTCGTAAAGATATTATCGCCACTAGCTTAAAAAATCGTGGTGCATTAATTCATGTACGTGATTTAGACGAGGCTTGTGAAATCGCTAATTTTATTGCACCCGAACACCTAGAAATTTCCACGGAAAATGCGGCAGAATTAGCCGATAAAATCCGTCATGCAGGGGCTATTTTTATGGGACCATACAGTTCAGAATCACTCGGTGATTACTGTGCAGGTCCCAACCATGTGTTACCTACCTCACGCACGGCTCGCTTTTCTTCACCATTAGGGGTGTATGATTTCCAGAAGCGTTCTAGCCTTATTCAAGTGTCTCGCCAAGGGGCGCAGAGCTTAGGTTTGATTGCCCAAGAATTGGCTTATGGTGAGGGTTTGCAGGCACATGCTCGTAGTGCAGAATATCGTTTAGACTCGATGGAAAAATAATATGCGTACAGCTGAAATTATTCGTAATACTAACGAAACTAAAATTAAAGTTGCCATTAATTTGGATGGCACTGGTAAGCAAGCAATCAATACTGGTGTGCCTTTTCTAGACCATATGATTGATCAAATTGCTCGCCATGGCATGATTGATATTGAGATTGAATGTGATGGTGATACCCACATTGATGATCATCATACGGTAGAAGATGTCGGTATTAGTTTAGGTATGGCAGTTGCCAAAGCGGTTGGCGATAAAAAAGGCTTAACCCGTTATGGACACTCGTATGTGCCGTTAGATGAGGCTTTATCTCGTGTTGTTATCGATTTCTCAGGTCGTCCAGGATTAGAGTTCCATGTGCCTTTTACACGCGCGATGATTGGTCGTTTTGATGTGGATTTAGTGCGTGAGTTTTTCCAAGGCTTTGTGAACCATGCTTTAGTTTCTGTGCATATCGATAATTTGCGCGGAGTGAATTCTCACCATCAAGCAGAGACAGTATTTAAAGCCTTTGGACGAGCATTGCGTATGGCAGCGACACCGGATCCTCGTGCGGCAGGGATGATTCCATCAACAAAAGGTGTTCTCTAACATGAGTAAGGCCATTGCGATTGTGGACTATGGTATGGGTAATATCCACTCTGTGGAGAGAGCCCTACGCTATGCAGCTCCCGAAGCCAACGTCTATTTAGCGAATACGGTTGAGCTGCTCAATAAAGCAGATCGAGTTGTCTTGCCGGGTCAAGGAGCCATGCGTGACTGTATGCAGAACCTTGAGAAATCAGGACTTAAAGAAGCATTATTAGCCGCCTCTCGCAGTAAGCCTTTATTTGGTGTATGTGTGGGCGAGCAAATGTTATTCGAGCGTAGCCAAGAGGGTGAGGTTGATTGTCTAGCGATTTTTCCGGGCGAAGTCCAAAAGTTTGAGGGCGAGCTCTTTGCCAAACCTCATTTTAATGACCATCAAGAGCATCTAAAAGTCCCACATATGGGGTGGAGCCAAGTTAAGCAAGAGCGAGAACATCCTATTTGGCAGGGCGTGGCAGATAATAGCTATTTTTATTTTGTGCATAGTTATTATGTGAAGCCAAGTGATGAGAGCTTGACGGTAGGGAGTAGTCTATATGGGCATAACTTTGCTTGCGCCGTCGCTCGTGATAATATTTTTGCGACCCAATTTCATCCAGAGAAAAGTGCTGAACAAGGTTTACGTTTGTTCCGTAATTTTGTGGAATGGCAAATTTAATGAACTTGCCCTGAAAATAGGGTATAAATACATTTTTACACCTTTATATGCAGATAGCGTATAAGAATTTTAGCAATTTTTATTTTTAAATTTCTATGTTGTTAATTCCTGCAATTGATCTTAAAGATGGACGTTGTGTGCGTTTACGCCAAGGCGAAATGAATGATGCGACGGTGTTTGCCGATGATCCATCGGTGATGGCTAAACAATGGCTAGACAAAGGAGCTAATCGCCTACATCTAGTCGACTTAAACGGAGCATTTGCAGGAAAGCCTAAAAATGCTGACGCTATCAAACGTATTCTAAAAGAAATTGATGATGAAATCCCTGTTCAAATTGGCGGTGGTATTCGTGATATGGATACCGTGGAAGCCTATCTAGATATGGGTTTAGAGTATGTCATTATCGGTACCGCAGCGGTAAAAGACCCACAATTCTTACAAGATGCGTGTGCTGCTTTCCAGGGTCATATTATTGTTGGTCTAGACGCTAAAGACGGTAAGATTGCGACAGATGGTTGGAGCAAAATTACCAAGCATGATGTAATTGCAACCGCCCAACGCTTTGAAGATTTTGGTGTTGAAGCCATTATTTATACCGATATTGGTCGTGATGGTATGTTGTCTGGTGTCAATGTTGAAGCTACATTGAAATTAGCTCAAGCGGTGAGTATTCCTATTATCGCCTCAGGTGGCGTGCATAATATGAATGATATTCGTGCGTTGGCACAACATACGGCAGACGGTATTGAGGGTGTTATCCTCGGGCGTAGTATCTATGAGGGTACCTTGGATTTTGAGGAAGCCCAACGTTATGTCGATGAGTTAGAGGACTAAAATTGAGCGAGAAACTGTCGACGCTAACTAAGCGTATTATTCCTTGCCTAGACGTAACAGCAGGTCGTGTTGTTAAGGGCGTGAATTTTGTCGAATTGAGAGACGCAGGTGATCCAGTGGAGATTGCTCGTCGCTACAATGAGCAAGGCGCTGATGAGTTGACGTTCTTGGATATCACCGCAACGAGTGATGGGCGCGATTTAATTCTTCCTATCATCGAGCAAGTCGCTTCTCAGGTTTTTATCCCTTTAACCGTTGGTGGTGGGGTGCGTGAGGTAGCAGATGTGCAGCGCTTATTAAATGCGGGTGCCGATAAAGTCTCGATGAATAGTGCAGCCGTCAATCGTCCAGAGTTAGTGCTTGAAGCTAGTCAGTATTATGGTTCGCAATGTATCGTGGTCGCTATTGACGCTCGCAAGGTGAGCCAAGCAGGAGAGCCAGACCGTTGGGAAGTCTATACCCATGGTGGTCGTAAACCTACGGGTATTGATGCCGTAGAGTGGGCGATGAAGATGGCTGACTATGGCGCAGGTGAGATTTTATTGACAAGTATGGACAAAGACGGTACCAAGTCTGGCTTTGATTTAGCGTTGACACGTGCTGTATCTGACGCGATTGTCATTCCTGTGATTGCTTCAGGTGGCGTTGGTAATTTACAGCATTTAGCTGATGGCGTAACACAGGGGCGTGCTAATGCAGTATTAGCCGCTAGTATTTTCCACTATGGTGAGTACACCATTGCTGAATGTAAAGACTTTATGGCAGCACAAGGTATTGCTGTGAGGAGAACGTAATGAGTGCTTGGTTAAAGCAAGTACAATTTGATGATAATGGTTTAATTCCCGCCATTGCTCAAGATTATCAAACGGGCACCATTTTAATGGTAGCTTGGATGAATCATGAGGCTTTGCAAGAGACGGTTAAGTCGCGAGTAGCGGTCTATTGGTCACGCTCTCGTAAAAAATTATGGCGCAAAGGCGAAGAGTCTGGGCATTCACAAAAAGTTCATGAAATTCGTTTAGACTGTGATCAGGACGTTATTCTTTTAAAAGTTGAGCAGATGGGTGGTGTGGCTTGTCATACCGGTCGTCAGAGTTGCTTTTACTTCCGCTTAGATCAAGAAGTCGGTTCAGACGAATTACAATGGAATCCCATTGAGCCTGTACTAAAAGACCCTAAAGACATTTATACGAGCACACATGAGTAATTCTGGTGATTTTTTAGCTGAGTTAGCGAATATTTTAGAAAGCCGTTTACCTCAAAATGGGGGAAATCCTGATGCATCGTATGTCGCTAAACTGTATCATAAGGGAGTGGATAGCTTTCTTAAAAAGGTTGGTGAGGAGTCAACCGAATTAGTGATGGCATGCAAAGACGCGAATAAAGAGCGTATAGTGGCTGAAACAGCGGATTTGTGGTTTCATAGTATGGTTGCTTTGGCTTATTATGGATTGCGTCCAGAAGATGTTATTGCTGAACTAGCACGCCGCGAAGGGGTGTCTGGTTTGGTTGAGAAGGCATCTCGTAAAGAATAATTTTTTATCGTAGCGTTTTAAGAACAGGAGTAAAACATGGGTGGTTTAAGTATTTGGCACTGGCTGATTGTCCTATTAGTCGTTGTGCTTGTTTTTGGTACGAAAAAACTACGTAATGTGGGTGAAGACCTAGGCGGTGCTGTTAAAGGCTTCAAAAAAGGTATGCAAGAAGGCGAAGATAAAGCTGCCTTAAGTCAACAAGACTCAACAACCGTTGATGTTAAAGCCAAAGAAAAAGCAGAATAAGTTTTATGTTTGGTTTAAGTTTTAGTGAGCTTTTTGTTATCGGGATTGTGGCATTGATTGTGCTTGGTCCCGAACGCTTACCCAAGGTGGCCCGGACAGTAGGACATCTAACCGGGCGAGCCCAGCGCTATATGCGTGATATCAAAAGTGATATCCAACGAGAGATGGATATCCAAGAGCTCAGTAAACTTAAAAATGATGTGCAATCAGCTGCCACGCAGTTAAAAACTGATTTTGAAAAATCAGTGTCTGAAATTAAAGACCCTTTGGCTTCTCTAAAAGAAGAGATGGGCGATAAAGCACAACAACTTAAGCAAGATATTGCTCAGGAACTACCAGACTTATCATCGCTTAAGCCCACGACCAATAAGGTGGTCAGTGATGTTGATAATGTAGACAATAATGCTAAGAATTTATCATGAGCCAACAAGGTCAGTCGGATAATCCTCAGGAATCACAAGATACTCAAGAGCAGTCACTGGTTTCTCACTTAGTGGAGTTGCGCAGTCGTTTACTGTATGCTGTCATCGCTGTATTGGTGGTATTTGGTATTCTCTGTATCTATCCGGGTAGCAAGGAGCTTTATGACTTTTTAGCTAAACCGATGGCATCAACGTTGCCCGCAGGCGATAAAATGATTGCTTATGGTGTCATTACACCATTTTTAGTCCCACTTAAAGTGACCCTTCTCGTTGCCTTTGTATTGGCATTGCCTTTTGTGCTGTATCAAGCTTGGGCATTTATTGCACCGGGGTTGTATAAGCACGAGAAGCGTCTAGTTTTACCTGTTGTAGTCTCAAGCTATATCCTATTCTTGATTGGTATGGCGTTTTGCTATTTCTTTGTTTTCCAGACGGTATTTCATTTTATTGCCACTGTCTCACCAGAGAGTATTAACTTTGCTCCTGATATTGAGGCTTATTTAGACTTTGTGATGACCATGTTTATGGCATTTGGACTGACTTTTGAAGTACCTGTGGTGGTCTTAGTACTAGTGGGTACAGGTATGGTCAGTGTGGATAAGCTAAAAGGTGCTCGCAGTTATGTGATTGTCGGTGCGTTTGTGATTGCGGCAGTCCTCACGCCTCCTGACGTAATCAGTCAGTTTATGATGGCAGTGCCTTTAATTCTGCTCTACGAGTTAGGGATTTTAGCAGCTCGTTTTATTCGTCCGAAAGAGGAAGTGACCGATTTAGCAGAATAGCCTCTACTAGGTGATTTACTCTTGCGGTGGTTCTCTGCTCCCCGAGCTCACTGCAGAACGTTGTGGATTGGTGCATGCATTGACTATAATCGCCCACACTGCAGACAGTTCGCTCTTGCTCCGGAAAGTGCTTCGCCGTTTCCAATGTCGCTACGAGCAAATGTCTCTCCGTGTGGGCTTTATGCTAATTAGTTATCAGCACTGCACGAAACTTGCAGTGAGTCTCGTAGCCAGAGTGATTGTGCAAAACCTGCAGCAGCAAATTGGTGTGTACATTTTATAGCTAATGTTAAGGTCGCTTCCCTAAAATCACTTTAATATTGGTCAATTTCCCTGCGCGGAGTACCTGTAAGCTGAGTTCTGCTTCAGGTTTTAAGGCAGCGACTTCATTCATGAGTTGATTGACACCAATAACGTGTTTGCCATTCATCTCCATAATAATATCGCCCACGGCGAGTTTTGCTGTTTCAGCTGGACTATTGCGGACGATAGAGGCGACAATTACGCCTCGCGTTTCTTTGAGATTAAATGCCTTGGCAATATCTGTTGTTACTGCTTGAGGCTCTAATCCTAACCAACCACGCGTCACACGACCTGTTTCGATAATCTCACGCATGATTTTTAATGCCGTATCAGCAGGGGTCGCAAAACCGATACCTAGAGAACCACTACCTTGTGCCTCTGAGTAAATAGCCGTATTAATCCCGATGAGATTGCCGTTAACATTGATTAACGCCCCCCCTGAATTGCCAGGGTTAATGGCAGCGTCTGTTTGGATAAAGTTTTCATAGGTGTTGATACCTAATCCAGAGCGACCTAGAGCAGAAATAATTCCCATCGTCGTGGTCTGTCCTACACCAAAGGGATTGCCAATGGCTAGCACCACATCACCGACATGTAATTCTTCTTTGGCGTCATACGCAATAGGTTTGATGTCTGTAACGTCAATTTTTAATACCGCTAAATCAGTATCAGAGTCTGAGCCAATAAAGCGAGCGGGGAATTTGCGCCCATCATATAGTGCTACTTCGATAGAGTCCGCGGCTTCTACAACATGGTAATTAGTTAGAATATAGCCGTCTGCGGTGGCAATCACGCCAGAGCCTAAATCGGTGGGTTCATTGAGCTGTTGATTATTTTGTTCTTGAATAAAAGGACGTAAAGCAGGGACATCTGTCAGGTTTTTAAAAGGAGATGTTATCTTCTTGGTTGTGTAGATATTGACAACTGAGGGAGCGGCGAGTTCGACCGCATCTGCATAAGAGGTAACAATCGTTGTTGTTAGGCTTGGTTTTTGACTAGACGTGGTTGTTTCTTGAATTTTAACCGTTGCTGTCGGTTGTTTACGCAGAGGCGTGTCTAGGAGAAATGAGCTGACCCAAGCAGGACGTAATGTTGCCAGAATAAAGATAATCGCAAGACAAACAGCGGCTGTTTGAGAGAAAATAGACCACACACGTTGCATAAGGTGATAGTAAATATGAGTTCAGTTAGTCGTCAAACATTAAGTCAGTGGCTTAATCAGTCTTTACAAGTACATAATTTTAAAGATTATGCCCCAAATGGATTACAGTTACAGGGAAAACCTGAAATTAAAAAGGTTGTTGTTGGTGTGACTGCGTCCAAAGCGTTCTTGGAAAAGGCTGTTCAAGTTCAAGCAGATGCTGTCATTGTCCATCATGGGTGGTTCTGGAAGAATGAAGATCCATGCATTACCAATATGAAATATGAGCGCATTGCTTATGCTATTAAACAAGATTTAAATGTATTTGGCTATCATTTGCCTCTAGATGCACACCCTGAATGGGGCAATAATGCTCAATTAGCCAAAGTGTTAGGGTTCAATGTGAGCCTCATTGAGGGTCGTCCAGAGACTTGTGGACCGGGGGATTTGGTTTGGTTAGGTTCACCGCCGGCAGGAAAAGAAGAATTAGGTGTTTTATTGCAACATATTGAGACAATTTTACAACGCTCTGTGTTGTTTATAGGCAACAATGATAAGAAGGTTTCTCGTATTGCATGGTGTACAGGTGGCGCTCAAGGGTATTTTGATGCGGCTATTGCGGCAGGAGCAGAGTTATTTATCACAGGGGAGGCCTCTGAACAGGTATTTCATATGGCACAAGAGAGTGGAGTTGCCTTTATTGGAGCGGGTCACCATGCTACTGAGCGTTATGGTGTTCAAGCTTTAGGTGAGGCATTAAAAACACAATTTCCTAGCCTAGAAGTTGAGTTTATTGATATTCCGAATCCAGTGTAAATCATAAAAAACCCCAGTAATACTGGGGTTTTGCGTCAATTCTTTAAATTTAAATTAAGTGTAGTTTATTTTTTTAAAGAATCACGGATTTCGCGTAGTAACACGATATCTTCTGGATCTGGATCAGCTGCTTTTTCTGCTTCAAAACGAGCACGTGCTTTAGCGATTGACTTAACGATTAAGAATACAACAAACGCTAAAAGAACGAAGTTAATGAGTACTGTGATGAAGTTACCGTAAGCAAAAACGGTTGCACCAGCTTCGCGTAAAGCAGTTAATGTTTGCTCGCCAGCATAGCCTTCTGGTTGAGATAACACGATGAATTTATTAGAGAAATCAGCCTCGCCACCGATGATAAAATTCACGAATGGCATGATGATGTCTTTTACTAAAGAGTCGATAATCTTACCAAAAGCCGCACCGATAATAACACCGACTGCTAAGTCCACCATATTGCCTTTAACAGCAAACTCTTGGAACTCTTTTAAAAAACCTTTGCTCATAAAATGTTTCCTTTTTTTCCTTGAATTGAATTGACGGTATATAATAACTGGATAAGTTAAAATAAAGCTATTTAAAATACGTTAATTTTTTTACACCTTGGCAGTATCAATAAGGATCGATAATGAGTCAGGATTCAAATTTACATCAAAACGAAGGGCAGTCTTCTCCAGACGTCTTACCACAGGACCCTTCTCGCCGTTTTTGGCTAGGCACAGCCTGTGCTGTGGGTGGTGTAGCAGGTGTGGCGACAGCTGTACCGTTTGTTGCATCAATGAACCCATCTGATCGTGCAAAAGCGGCAGGTGCTCCAGTTTCTGTTAACTTGGCAGCTATTCCTCCAGGTACGATGGTAACAGCAGAGTGGCAAGGTAAACCAGTGTGGGTTTTACACCGTACACCTGAAATGATTGCTGGTTTAGCAAAAATGGATGAGTTCCTCGCTGACCCTGCATCTGATCGTCCAGGCTTTACACCTGATTTTGCTAAGAACTCTCATCGTTCACGCAAAGAACAATGGTTAGTTGTAGTGGGTATTTGTACTCACTTAGGCTGTTCTCCATCACCACGCTTTGCATTAGGCGGTGCTGAGGGTATGCCTGCTAACTGGGAAGGTGGCTTCTTATGCCCTTGCCATGGTTCGCAATTTGATTTGGCTGGTCGTGTATTTAAGAACCAACCAGCTCCGGATAATCTTTTGGTCCCACCATATTATTTTGTCGATGACAATACACTTATGGTTGGTTTGGAACAAGCTGCATAATTAGGGGAGCCTTTACATGGCGGGCGATAAAGTTGTAGATACAAAGGGATTATTAGGTTGGATTGACCACCGTTTCCCAGCAAGTAAACTTTGGAAAGAGCATCTTAGCGAGTACTATGCTCCTAAGAACTTTAACTTCTGGTATTTCTTTGGTTCATTAGCATTATTAGTGTTAGTGATTCAAATCGTTACTGGTATCTTTATGGTGATGCACTATAAGCCAGATGCAGACTTAGCGTTTGCTTCAGTTGAGTACATCATGCGTGAGGTTCCATACGGTTGGATTATTCGTTATATGCACTCAACAGGTGCATCGATGTTCTTCGTTGTAGTGTACTTACATATGCTACGCGGTATGCTTTATGGTTCATATCGTAAACCACGTGAGTTAGTGTGGATTTTCGGTGTGGCGATTTTCTTATGCTTAATGGCAGAGGCATTCTTTGGCTACCTATTACCATGGGGTCAGATGTCTTTCTGGGGTGCGCAAGTAATCGTTAACTTGTTCTCTGCAATTCCATTCGTAGGCGAAGGTCTATCTGTTTGGATTCGTGGTGACTATGTGGTTTCTGATGCGACACTTAACCGTTTCTTCGCATTCCACGTTATTGCTATTCCGCTAGTGTTAATCGGTTTAGTTGTGGCGCACATCATTGCTTTACACGAAGTGGGTTCTAATAACCCAGACGGTATCGAGATTAAAGCTAAGAAAGACGCTAATGGTCGTCCATTAGATGGTATCCCATTCCACCCATACTACTCAGTGCATGACTTAGTTGGTGTGGCTGGCTTCCTCATCGTATTTGCAGCAATTATGTTCTTTGCACCAACGATGGGTGGTTACTTCTTAGAGTCTAATAACTTCTTACCAGCTGACCCATTTAAGACACCTCCACACATTGCACCAGTATGGTATTTCACACCATTCTATTCAATGTTACGTGCGACAACAGACGAATTTACCTGGGCATTAGTGGCATTTGCTTTATTATTTGCTGTGGGTATTTTCTTCAGCAAGAATGTTAAAGCGCCATGGAAATTTATCTTCCCAGCTATTTTAGTCGCTGTTGCTGTAGCATTGCGTGTATTTGACGCGAAGTTCTGGGGTGTTGTTGTGATGGGTGGTACAGTGGTTATCCTAGGTTTCTTACCTTGGTTAGATCAATCACCAGTAAAATCAATCCGCTACCGTCCAAACTGGCACAAATTGATTTACGCTATCTTTATGATTAACTTTGTGATTTTAGGTATTATTGGTACAAAATCACCGTCACCAATTTTAAATATCGTTTCACAAGTAGGCACAATTCTTTACTTGGCGTTCTTCTTCTTTATGCCAATCTGGAGTCGTTTAGGTACATTTAAACAAGTACCTGATCGTGTGACTTACCACCCTCACTAAGATACTGTAGGAAAGAAAATGATTAAAAAGATTTTAGGCGCATTACTTATGGTGGCATCAATCGGCGGTGGTACAGCTACTGCTGCTGGTGGTGGTCACCCTTGGGACGTTGCTCCAGTTCCAGTAACAGATAAAGCGGCTTTACAAAATGGTGCTAAGTTATTTGTTAACTACTGTATGAACTGTCATAGCGCAAGCTTATTGCGTTATAACAACTTGACGCAGATTGGTTTAACAGAAGAACAAATCGCAGAAAACTTGATGTTCACTGGTCAAAAAGTGGGCGACAAGATGACAATTGCGATGAAACCTCAAGACGCTAAATTATGGTTTGGTGCGACACCTCCAGATTTATCATTAATGGCTCGCGCTAAGGCTGAGAACTTAGGTCAACCGGGTACAGACTATATTTATACTTACTTACGTACTTTCTATCGCGATAAGTCACGTGACTTAGGTTGGAATAACTTAGTCTTCCCAAGTGCAGGTATGCCTAACCCATTCTGGGAGCGTCAAGGTCCAGTAGAAGTTACATTTACTGATATTCACGAAGTGGAAAAAGACGGTGCTAAACAATGGCACGAAACTATCACTAAAGTTGACGCAGAGGGTTATAAATCTGTTGTTAGCGATAAAGTGTTAGCTGACTTTAAAGGTCACGCTTCTAGCCATGCACATATCGAATACTTGGACAAAGAGAAACAAGCTCAATTCGACAAAGATGTTGCTGATTTAACAGCATTCATGGGTTGGATGGCTGAGCCTCAACAAGAATTCCGTAAAACACTAGGTGTTTGGGTATTATTGTTCTTGTCTATCCTCTTTGTCGTTGTATGGCAATTGAATAAATCTTACTGGAAACACGTTAAATAATTTTCGTGTGATTTGGTGAGTTCGGAGAGGCGAGCTTTAGTGGCTCGCCTTTCTATCTTAGATTATTAGAAGGAATTGCACATTATGATGGTCCTTTATTCGGGTACAACTTGCCCATTCTCTCAACGCTGCCGTTTTGTTTTATATGAAAAAGGCATGGATTTTGAGATTAAAGACATTGACCTGTTCAATAAACCAGAAGATATTACGGTAATGAACCCTTATGGTACAGTGCCTATCTTGGTTGAGCGTGATTTAATTCTGTATGAATCAAATATCATCAATGAGTATATTGATGAGCGTTTCCCGCACCCACAGCTAATGCCAGCTGATCCGATTATGCGTGCACGTACACGTTTGTTCTTACACAACTTTGAAAAAGAGTTGTTCGTTCATGTGTCTGTATTAGAGGATCGTAGCAAGCGTGCTGACGAGGCGTTATTAAATAAAACGCGTGCGATTATTCGTGATCGCTTGTCGCAAATTGCCCCATTGATGGTGAAAAACCGTTATATGTTAGGTGATGAGTTCTCAATGCTTGACGTGACGATGGCTCCATTATTATGGCGTTTGGATTACTATGGTATTGAATTGCCAAAAGGTGCTGCACCATTACAAAAATATGCAGAGCGTATTTTCTCTCGTCCAGCATTTATTGAGGCATTAACACCATCAGAAAAAGTGATGCGCCGATAGGAAGACTGATGTTACCTAATACAGCCAAACCCTTTTTAGTTAGAGCAATTTATGAGTGGTGTCTAGACCAAGGTTATACGCCACATATTATGGTGCGTGTTGATGAACATTGTCGTGTGCCTCGTGCACATGTCCGTGATAATCACATTGTGCTCAATGTCGGACCAAGAGCCACGCCTGACTTTTTTATGGACAATGAATGGGTGAGCTTTAATGCTCGCTTTAGTGGTGTCTCTCAATTAGTCAGCTTCCCAGTGACGGCGATTGCTTGGGTATTTGCTCGCGAAACCGAAGAGGGTATGGGCTTTGAGGTAACAGCGTATCAAGGTGATAAATCTGCGGGTGATGATACAGAAAAGTCGGCAGATGTAGACGAAAAAACAACACCTTTCCGTTTAGTAGATTAAATTTGTTGTTTTTATGCACTAACACTTGCCAAAAATATAGTGAAGACATATAATTATATTTCTTCAACGACGCCGGCTTAGCTCAGCAGGTAGAGCAGCTGATTTGTAATCAGAAGGTCACGAGTTCGATTCTTGTAGCCGGCACCAGAATTTAAATCCCTTGGTTTTTGCCAAGGGATTTTTCTTTTTGTGTTTATACAACAATAGGCTATGATACTTTTATCCTAGTTATATTTTATAACTCTTTGAAAATTAACATAAAAATAAAAAATCAAGAGTGAATACTAGTGAAAACCTCACTGTGATTACTACTGATACGGACAAATGTAAGATTTTGTTACTATGTAATTACAAATTCTTACACTAGAGTTGAGGAGAGTATCATGAGGGAGAGATTAGAAGTAGGAATATTTTTCTTAGATAACTTTGGTCCTTGGATTGATGACTTTATCGAGGAAACTCATCGCCAAACTGATAAATTAAGATTATTCAAAATAGATGTTCAGCAATTTGTACCCTGTGATTCATTTGAAGTGGCGGGTTATCAGTTCCCTCATCCTCGGGCATTAAAAGAATTAGCGATTATTTTTGAGCGCTATGATTGTCTGATTTTGCCAATTACACCGGAAACCTTAGTTTGGACGCGTGTCAGTCTAGCGCAATTGGGCGGTCGCTTATCTTTTCCGGTAGTCGCTTTAGCATCTAATGTTCAGCCGTTGGCGTTTTTAGATCTCGTGAGTTTGGGGATTGAAGAATATATCTTCCCCAATGATGATGTATCAATTACGAGAATTCGTTTATCAAATATTATTGAGCGCCACAAAATGTTGTACCGTTCCTTTCGTCAGGTGTTACGAAAAAGCCAAGAGTTTTTTCAAGTACCGATAGATACTGACCATGTGTTAGAAGCTATCAATGAAATGGCAATGGCTGCGCAAAAGCCTAAGAAAAAACGCAGAAGATCTTCACGATTTTCTACTGATAAAGTGCAATACGAAGGTTCTTTTCAAGATGCAAAGGCTCGAGTTATTAAAGAGTTTGAAAAGAATTATGTAGTCAACGCTTTGATGGAAAGTAAGGGGAATATCTGTGCAGCAGCACAACGCTCAAATAAGCATAGGCGTGCTTTCTGGGGTTTAATGCGTAAGTATGAAATTGATGCAGACGATTATAAGGTGGGAGAGTAGTCATTTTTTGAGGTGTTGGTATCGTTACAGTTATTTTGGTGGGGATAGCTTATAATCTTGTCATTGAAAAATAGGAGTCTGAAGAGAGATGTTTGCCCCACTGAAAAATGATACCTTCTTACGTGCTTTACAGCGCCAAAAAGTAGAATACACACCAGTATGGTTAATGCGTCAAGCAGGGCGTTATTTAGCAGAATATAATGCAACACGTGCTAAAGCAGGTTCTTTTCTAGGTCTTGCTAAAAATCCAGAGTTTGCTTGTGAAGTGACTTTGCAGCCTATTGATCGCTATCCTCTTGATGCGGCAATCTTATTCTCAGATATTTTGATGATTCCTGACGCGATGGGCTTAGGGTTGGAGTTTGTAGCAGGCGAGGGTCCTCAGTTTAAACATCCTTTACGCACCGAGGCAGATATTGCGAAGCTAGCTGTCCCAGATATGAATGAGCTACGTTATGTCTTTGACGCAGTGACGTTAATTCGCAAAGAGTTAAATGGACGTGTTCCGTTGATTGGTTTTGCGGGTAGTCCATGGACGATTAGCTGTTATATGGTCGAAGGTCAAGGCTCAAAAGAGTACCGTACCATCAAGACTATGATGTATGCTCAACCAGAGCTTTTAAAGCAAATTTTATCGATTGCCGCTCAATCGACAGCGCTTTATCTTAATGAACAGATTAAAGCGGGCGCACAGGCGGTGATGATTTTTGATAGCTGGGGCGGTGTTTTAGCTGATGGTAAATATCAAGAGTTCTCTCTGCACTACATTAAACAAGTGGTGGATAGCTTAATCCGCACTCATAATGGTGAGAAGATTCCAGCGATTGTCTTTACAAAAGGTGGTGGTCTTTGGGTAGAGGAAATTGCTGGTATTGGCTGTGACGCAGTAGGTTTAGACTGGACAATGAGCCTTGCTAAAGCACGTCGTCTTACTGGGGATAAAGTTGCTTTCCAAGGAAATATTGATCCGATGACTTTATTTGGTTCGGAAGCGGCTATTCGCCAAGAAGTGCGCCGAGTAATTGATGATTTTGGTCCTGTGAAAGACGGTGGACATGTATTTAATCTGGGTCATGGTATTTCACAATTTACACCACCGGATAATGTCGCTGTCCTCATTGATGAAGTGCATCAATACAGTAAATCCATGCATTTATAAACATAGTTATCCACAGATAAATTTACAAAGGCTTAGCTGATTTATTTCAAGCTATTTCATATAAAATCAAAATAACCATTTGATTTTTAAATAAAAATACTGTTTTACTTTATTTGTGCTGTTAATAATTTGATAAGGTGGCGATGAGAATATGTTTTCATCGCCCAATTTATCCAAAAAGTTATCCACAGACTTATTAAGTCTTTGATTTTTATTGATTTTGGGATAGTGCAACGGTTTATATGGTTAAGTAGATGAGTTATTACTGGGTTCGAGTCGCCTTAGATGTGCCATTAGAAGCAGTATTTGATTATCGAGTACCTACTTCTGTTCAGGTGCTGCGTGGGCAAAGAGTTATCGTTCCTTTTGGTGCTCAAAAGCAAATTATCGGTGTCGTCACTGCAGTACTTACTGAAACAGACATCCCTCCTGAAAAGCAAAAAGATATTATTCAGGTCTTAGATGACCTGCCACCATTTTCAGAAAAGTGGTTGGCATTATGTGAGTTTGCCGCAAAATATTATCTACGACCGATTGGCGAGGTGATTTTACCGGTCTTGCCTCCACCACTACGCAAGGTGGCGTCTTATACGGGCAAGACTGCCACAAGTCCAGTCGAACGCTTGGATAAAAAAGCGCATAATCAACAGCTTAAACGAGAAAAAGCACGCAAACGCCAAGCAAAACTGGCTAAGACATCTCATGCGGATGATGGTGTCAAAGAGTCAGCGACTGATGGCATCACCGTGATGGCAGATAGCGCAGCGGTGAGTGCTGCCGTTAGTGCAATTACACTGAATAGTGAGCAACAAGCGGCTGTGGATACGATTATACAGGCACAAGAATATCGTACGATTTTATTGCACGGTATCACAGGAAGTGGCAAAACAGAAGTATATCTACATGCCATTGCTGAGAAATTAGCGGCAGGTAAGCAAGTGATTTTCCTTGTCCCTGAGATTAACTTGACGCCGCAGTTTGCTCGATTATTAGTAGAGCGTTTTGTTCCCTTATATGGAGAGCATGCAGTTGCTATTATGCACAGTGGTCTGTCTGACGGTGAGCGTCTACAAGCTTGGGTGCATATGCAGCGTCAAGAGACGAAAATTATTCTCGGCACGCGGATGTCTATCTTTGCGCCTTTAGAGCATCTTGGGCTGATTGTGGTCGATGAGGAACACGATGCTTCTTATAAACAGCAAGATGGCTTACGTTATTCTGCTCGAGATTTAGCCGTATGGCGAGCACATCAATTACAAATTCCTGTGGTGTTAGGGTCAGCGACACCGTCTTTGGAGTCATGGCAGCAGACAATTAGTCAGAAATATACGAAATTGAGTCTAACTCAGCGAGCCAAAGCGACTACATTGCCGATGATACGTCTGATTAACACCAAAAAAATGCGTTTAAATCAAGGTCTATCCCCCGACTTGATTAGTGCTATTGATGAGCGTTTACAGCGAGGTGAACAGTCGATGGTTTATCTGAATCGTCGAGGGTTTGCGCCTGTTTTACGCTGTGGCTCTTGCTCTTGGACAAGTGAGTGTGTGCGCTGTTCAGTTCATATGGTGATGCACCAGTCGCTGGGTCAGCCTCCTACATTGCAATGCCATCATTGTGGTTATACGACGCGTATTCCTCTCAAATGTCCTGACTGTGGTGACCAAGACTTAGGGGCTTTAGGCTACGGCACCCAACGCGTAGAAGAGGTCTTGGGTCAGTTATTCCCACAAGCAACTATTCAACGGATTGATGCTGATAGTACACGTCTAAAAGGCAGTGCCGAGAAACTTTTTAATCAAGTCCATCATGGTGATGTCGATATTATTGTGGGTACACAAATGCTTGCCAAAGGGCATGACTTCAAACGTTTGAGTCTGGTCGGTGTGCTTAATGCGGATATGATGTTGTTTAGTGGTGATTTCCGTGCTCCCGAACGCTTATTTGCTCAGTTAATGCAAGTATCAGGGCGAGCGGGACGACATTTACCCGATTCAGAGGTATTACTGCAGACGGAGTTTCCTGACCATCCGCTTTATCAAGCTTTAGTTCAACATGATTATGAACAGTTTGTTAGTCATGCCTTAGAAGAGCGACAGATGGCTGGTTTACCTCCTTTTGCTTATCATGTCTTAGTATCGGCACAAGCACGTGAATTAAATGACGCGTTAAGCTTTTTGAAGACCATTGTTGAGATGGCGCACCAAGAATTAGCCGATTACCTAGGAGGGATTCGTATCTACGATCCTATTCCGCTGAAAATCGTCCGTGTGGCGAATATTGAACGAGCGCAATTGCTGATTGAGGCTGACTCACGACCGATATTACATCGTTTTATGGCTGTATGGTTGCAACGTGTTTATCAGCAATGTCGGAATAATAAGGTGAAGTATTTTGTTGAAGTGGACCCATTAGAGATATGAGTGATATTGATAGTTTAGGTTTAAATCCCGCTCAAAAAGAGGCGGTACTCTATCTTGATGGACCTTGTCTGGTCTTAGCGGGTGCAGGCAGTGGTAAGACACGCGTGATTACCCAAAAGATTGCTTACTTAATTAATCAATGTGGCTATGAAGCACGTTCGATTATTGCCTTGACCTTTACCAATAAAGCGGCAAAAGAGATGGTTGAGCGCGTCAATCATATTGTTGATAAGAAACAGAGTAAAGGTCTAACCGTGTGTACCTTTCATGCCTTGGGCGTACGATTTCTGCGGCAAGAAGCTAAAAATTTAAATTTAAAAGATAGTTTCTCGATTTTAGATTCGACAGACGCCGGTCAAATTATTCAAGAGATGTTGGCAACAACCGATAAAGTCCGTATTCGAGTGATTCAACAACAGATTTCTCTTTGGAAAAATGATTTACTCGGTCCAGATGATATTGTCCCGACAACACCTGATGAAAAAGAGGCTCAGCGAGTCTACCGTAACTATGAGGCTACCTTAAAAGCCTATCAAGCCGTGGATTTTGATGACTTAATCCGTTTGCCTGTATTGCTGATGAGAGCGAATGAAGAAGTCAAAGAGCGTTGGCAGAAGAGGATTAAATATCTCTTAGTGGATGAGTATCAAGACACTAATGTCTGCCAGTATGAGTGGGTGAAGTTGCTGACAGGTTGGCACCAAAAATTCACTGCAGTAGGTGATGATGACCAAGCGATTTATGCTTGGCGTGGGGCGACAATTGAGAATCTGGCTAAATTGACGCAGGATTATTCAAATTTAAAGATTATTAAGCTTGAACAGAATTATCGCTCTGTAGAAACAGTGCTTAATGCTGCCAATAAAGTGATTTCCAATAATCCGAATTTATTCCAGAAAACCTTATGGTCTACCTTGGGCAAGGGAGAGCCTATACAGGTGATTAGTATGGAAAATGAAGAGGCAGAAGCAGAGACTGTGGGTATGCGTATCTCTGCAGCACACTTTAATAAAAAAGCCCAATGGAAAGACTTTGCGGTGTTATATCGTGGCAATCATCAAGCGAGGATTTTTGAGCAAGCCTTTCGACAATTGCGTATCCCCTATAGTATTTCGGGAGGACAAAGCTTTTTTGATAAAGCAGAAATTCGCGATATCCTCGCCTATATGCGTCTGATAGCCAATGATGACGATGACCCTGCTTTTATTCGTGCGGTAACGACACCCAGACGAGGAGTGGGGCAGACGACCTTAACACATCTCGGTGAGTTTGCCGTCAGCAAGAAATGCTCACTGTTTTGCGCTATTTTTGAACCAGAAGTTGTTGAGATTATTGCCGAGCGTCAGCTAAAGCCATTAATGGTCTTTGCCCAGTTTATTCAAGGGATTCAAGAGCGTGCAGCAAAACCAGTAGAACAACAGTCTGCTGCGGAATTACTGGATGAGCTGATAGGCTATATTCGTTATGAAGATTATCTTTACGAACATCATGATGATAGAGCAGCGCAAGCTCGTTGGCAAAATGTCTTGGATTTAATTGAGTGGCTCAAACGTAAAGCACAAGATGATGATATGCGTTTTATTGACTTGGTGCAGCATATCGCTTTAATCACTATGCTAGAACGCAATGAACAAGAACAAGAGCAAGATGCGGTGACATTAAGTACCCTACACGCTTCTAAAGGATTGGAGTTTCCTTATGTGCATATGGTGGGAGTCGAAGAGGGGCTATTACCTCATATGGGTAAAGAGGACGAGTACGGAGACCCAAATAAAGATAATGAAGAGCTTTATGTACAGCGTATTCAAGAAGAGCGTCGCTTGATGTATGTAGGTATTACACGAGCACAATATGAGCTAACCTTGACATGGTGTAAGAAACGCAAAAAAGCACGTGAAGAGTTGATTCGTGAACCCTCACGCTTTATTGCTGAGATGGGACTAGAAGATGGTCAGCAAAAAATGAGTGATCCTTTTAAAGGAATGAGTGCCAAGGAACGATTAGCTCAGTTAAAGCAGATGATTAAGCCGAGTTAAGCTTTAATTTTAAAATTTATAAGGTTTATATTTAAAAGAGACTGCGTATAAAACATCTTTATAATAGTTAAGATGTGTTGAATAGATTAACGTTGAAGGAGAGACAAGATGAGTACTTTATTCACCCCACCAGCACCAACACTTTTACCTATTGTTGGTGAAGAAAAGCGTTTTCCAGTCAATCGTGTTTTTTGTATTGGACGCAATTATGCTGCTCATGCTGCAGAGATGGGTATGACAGTGGATAAACAAAATCAAGACCCATTTTATTTTTTAAAAGCGTCTTGCCATGTGGTAGGTAATCATCAGAAAATCGCCTTTCCTCTCGAAACGAGCAATTTGCACCACGAAGTTGAGTTAGTGGCGGTATTAGATAAGCCAGCATTTCAAGTTAGTGAAGCAGAGGCTTTAGACTGTGTTTATGGTTATGCTGTGGGTCTAGATTTAACACGCCGTGATTTACAAGCAAAAGCTAAGGAAAAAGGCTTACCATGGGATGGTGCAAAGAATTTTGAAGACGCAGCGGTTATTGCAGAAATTACGCCCAAAGCACAAGTGCCGAATATTGAAAATGCGCGTATTTCTCTAAAAATCAATGGAGAAACTCGTCAAGATGGCTCAACAAGTGATTTAATCTGGTCTTTGGCTGAATTGATTGCTTACCTATCGCGCTTTTATCACTTACAAGCGGGTGATATGATTTTTACAGGGACACCAGAAGGCGTGAGTGCGATTCAAGTAGGAGATGTCTTAGTTGGCGAGATTGAGGGTTTAACACCATTGCATTTAACCGTGGGTTAAGCACCGTTTCAGGTTTCATCGACTAAATCAGGCTACAATAGTGCCACTTAGATTTTTTGCAGGATTGATTCAATGTCATCGTTAAAACCTTATCCTTCACCGAGTTATTGTCAGCGTTTAAAAATCGCTTTGCATTATGTGTTGCCACAATTGGCGATTACACGATTTGCAGGTTGGTTTGCTGAGCGTGAGTGGGGATTCTTGACGCACACAGGCATTAAATTATTCGCAAAAGCGTATAAAGTGAACTTTTCAGAAGCTGAAAAAGAAAAGGCGAGTGACTATGCGAGCTTTAATGAATTCTTTATTCGTACACTTAAAGCAGGTGCTCGCCCTATTGTAGAGGGTGATAAAACTTTATGCTTACCAGCAGATGGTCGAGTAAGTGAAGTTGGGTCGATTGATGATGATCAGCTCTTCCAAGCCAAGGGTCATCACTTCTCATTGAGCAGTTTATTGGCAAATGATGAGGAGCTGGCTGAACAGTTTGAAGATGGTCAATTCCTGACGACCTACTTATCACCACGCGATTATCATCGTGTGCATATGCCTTGTGACGCCACTTTACGCAAGATGATTTATGTTCCTGGTGAGTTGTACTCGGTCAATCCATTCTTAGCACGACATATTCCTGATTTATTTGCACGTAATGAGCGAATCATTTGTGTCTTTGATACGGCATTTGGTCCTATGGTACAGATTCTTGTTGGGGCGACAGTGACAGCAAGTATGAGTACAGTTTGGGCAGGGGTGATTAATCCACCGCGTACTCAGGAAGTTAAAGTCTGGCACTATCCGAGCGAGGGTGACGGCGTAGTGACACTGAAAAAAGGTCAAGAGATGGGGGCGTTCCGTCTAGGTTCAACAGTGGTGAATTTATTCCCTAAAGACAGTGTTGAGCTTAGTGCCAGCTTAACCGAAGGTGTGGCGACTAAGATGGGTGAGTTGATGGCGACTATTAAGTAAGCACCTTTGGCTGTTGCATGTCTTTTATCGGGGCTCTTTGTCTAAGAATAGAGAGCTTTTTTGTTGTCGTGCTAAAATCTCTCCATCAGTCGAAATCCCTTCGATTGACTTGCTTATAGATATTTGTAAATGATGAAATCTCCAGAACTACTCTTGCCAGCAGGTGGCTTAGAGCGTATGCGTGCAGCTTTTGATTTTGGTGCTGACGCTGTGTATGCTGGTCAACCTCGCTATTCTCTCCGTGCTCGTAATAATGAATTCGTTCGCTTTGAAAAAATGAAAGAAGCGATTGATGAGGCTCATGCACGTGGTAAAAAATTCTTCGTGGCGAGTAATATTCTCCCACATAACTCTAAATTAAAGACTTACTTAGACGACCTTGTACCTATCATGGAAATGAAACCGGACGCATTGATTATGGCGGATCCGGGTCTTATCATGAAGACAAAAGAGCGTTGGCCAGAAGCCGTAATTCATCTTTCGGTTCAAGCGAATACCACCAATTATTGGGGCGTGCAATTCTGGCAGAAGATGGGCGTAGAGCGTATTATTCTATCGCGTGAGTTGTCTTTAGACGAGATTGAGGAAATCCGTCAAGAATGCCCAGATATGGAGCTTGAAGTCTTTGTACACGGGGCTTTATGTATTGCTTACTCTGGTCGTTGTTTATTATCAGGCTATTTTAATCAACGCGACCCGAACCAAGGTACCTGTACTAATTCATGCCGTTGGGATTATAAAGTCCATAATGCCCAAGAAAGTGATGCGGGTGATGCACAGTTATTAGGTGGCTTTGACTTTAATAAAATGCAAGAAGAAGCCAATGCTAACTTTGCCGCTTGCGGTGGTGCAGAACGTCATCCATTAGCGGATCAGGTGTATTTATTGGAAGAGGGTAATCGCCCGGGTCAATATATGCCGATTATGGAAGATGAGCATGGTACTTATATCATGAACTCTAAGGATTTGCGTGCGATTGAGCAGGTTGAGCGCTTAGTTAAAATAGGTGTGGACTCCTTAAAAGTCGAAGGTCGTACGAAGTCGATTTATTATGTCGCTCGTGTCGCACAAGCGTATCGTAAGGCGATTGATGATGCCGTAGCAGGTCGTCCATTTAATCCTGAGTTATTGGCGGATTTAGAGGGTTTAGCAAACCGTGGTTATACACCGGGTTTCTTAGAGCGCCATCAGACGCAAGAGTATCAGAATTACTTGCATGGTTACTCTATTTCTAAACAAAGTCAGTTTGCTGGTATTGTGACGGATGTCGACGCTGACGGTTGGGCAACGGTCGATGTGAAGAATCGCTTTGCAATTGGTGATACTCTAGAAATTATTCATCCTAAAGGTAATCAATTGATGAAGGTTGAGGTCATTGTCAAAGAGGGTGAAAATATCGAAGTTGCACCGGGCAATGGTATTCAAGTACGTATCCCTAATATGCAGGGCAAGGAAAAAGCTATCCTCGCTCGAATTCTCGATGACCAAGCAAAAGCAAAAGTTGAAGAGTTAATTGCGGGCAAATAACGGTTAGTTTTTTAACGAACATACTTCCCATAGATAGGAAAGATTCCTATCTATGGGTTTTTTCTTAAGTATTGAATTCTTGTGGTGAATGATGAGTGTGATGTTACGCTTTTTTAAGCGTATTAATCACCAAGCAATCTTCCACATGATGGTTATCACATTGCGACATGCTTTGGAGTAAATCACGGATTTTGATGAGTTCCTGGATTTTCTCTTCAATTAAATGGAGATGTTGTGTTGCTAAGGCATTCGCATCGGTACAGTCTGTTTGCGGATTGGCTTGTAGTCTTAAGAGCGTTTTAATTTCCTCTAAATCAAACCCCAATGACCGGCAAGTTTTGATGAACTTGAGCTCATCAAGCTGCTGCTGTGTGAACTGACGATAGCCATTATCCGCACGTTTTGCTGGTGTAATGAGTCCAGATTTTTCATAAAAACGAATCGTTTCTAGATGAATGCCGCTAGCCTCGCTGAGTGCCTTGATGGTGAGTGTATTTTTCATTTAAGGCTTGACTCCGTAGTGGTTACAGACTTTATAGTGTACTGATATTGGATATATACGTAAAGGAAATGATTATGGCATGTACTCAGCATTGTTGTGGTGTGACTGCACAAACGGAGAGATATCGTAAAGTCTTATGGATTGCATTTATTGTCAATGCGTTGATGTTTATGGTGGAAGTTATTGGCGGCATTCGAGCAGGTTCAGTTTCTCTGCTCTCCGATAGTTTGGACTTTTTAGGGGATAGTGCCAATTATCTCATTAGTTTATTTGTATTGGGTAAAGCAATTTCAATGCGAGCAAAAGCCTCTTTATTTAAGGCCTATACGATGGGAGGTTTTGGCGTATGGATTATAGGAACTACGCTATATCAGTTTTTCTATGGAACGATGCCTAATTATCATGAAATGGGTGTTATTGGTATCATCGCTTTTGCTGCTAATGTGTTGGTTGCGGTATTGTTATATAGCTTTAGAGAGGGGGATAGCAATATGCGTAGTGTATGGCTATGCTCACGAAATGATGCTATGGGTAATCTAGCGGTGATTGCGGCTGCTATTGCTGTGTATTATTGGCAGTCGCCTATCCCTGATTTATTAGTGGCTTTGTTTATGTCTTATTTAGCGATTAAGGCGGCTTGGGACATCCGCCGCCAAGCCGTTCAAGAACTTACGGAGTAGGTTTATTTATTACCCAAATACGACGAGTCACTAATAAGAAAAACAGTAGAGCAGCAGAAACAAAGGCGGCACCGACATGGGCAGTATATAGTACACCGAGATGGTCGAGGACTAAGCTGCCCACAAATGCACCACCGCCAATACCAATATTAAAGGTTCCGGAGTAGATAGCGGTAGCGAGGTCGGCCGCATCGGCGGCAGCCTCTAGGACTTTACTTTGTAAACTCATGGCGATGAGGGTGATGGCAATGCCCCAGCCTAGCGCAACAAGGAGCATAGTCCATGTGTAGCTCTGTGCATATTCTAAGCAGAGTAGGCAAGCGAGCAATAAACTTGCCCCAATCGTATAGGTATGTACGACTGTTTTACGAATTAAACGTGTGAAGAGTATGCTGCCTAAAATACCTGCAATACCCATCACAAATAACACCACAATGACAAAGCGATCACCAAATCCACCGATTTCGCGTAGATATGGTGTGATATAGGTATAGGCAGTAAAGTAACCTGTAATGGTCAGTGCAGTTAATAAAAACGCTTGCATCAGAGTGGCACGTTTAATTAATTGAGGTAAGGATTTTAAGTCTCCGGCATTTTGACTGGGGGAATGGGGTAGTTTTTTGATTAACAGTAGCATCACCAAAGCCGCGATAGCTGCGATAAGATAAAACGTGATACGCCAGCCGAAGTGCTGTCCAATGGCAGTGCCTAGTGGGACACCTAATACCGTCGCTAAAGAGGAACCTGTCACGATAAAAGCGAGTGCTTTGGCACGATGACCATTAGGTGCTAGACGCATCGCAAGAGGGATGCTGATAGACCAGAAAATGGCATGAGCACAAGCGATTAATAGCCGGCTCATGGTTAGCACATTGTATGACCAAGCCAGTGCGGAGAAGATATGCGCAATGATAAAAATAATAAATAGACTAATCAGTAGTTTCTTGCGCTCCATTGTGCCGACAGCAAGGGTTAATGGAATAGATAAAATAGTCACTGCCCATGCATAGATGGTCATAAGTAGACCAGTTTGTGATTCAGGGACATTGAGAGATTGAGCAATGCTAGGTAATAAACCAATAGGGACAAATTCAGTCGTATTAAAAATAAAGGCAGCAAAAGCAAATAATGCCACCACAAACCAAGATTTGTTTTCTGCTTGGTCGAGTGTAGAAGAGGACATGCTGAAATAGAAAAGCTATAAAACGGTTTATTATAGAACGAGATAGAGTTCAAAAATGTGAGAAAGTTTTGCAGCTTATTTTCTTTGCTGAATAGCACGGTTGCGGATATAGCGAACAGCGTGGGGTAACTCACTCGATAAAAGACCTATTTCACCACCTATCTGGCTAGCTAAATAGTCTGCGGCTGCTCCATGCAACCATACACCAGCACAAGTAGCTTGCCAATTATCGATACCTTGGGCACATAAGGCACCAATCACACCACTGAGTACATCACCACTTCCTGCCGTCGCTAAACCAGGATTACCAGAGTGATTTGTGTAGAGGGTATCATTATCAAAAGCATAAAC
>JAXECN010000093.1:0-4714 GCA_034093535.1 Pelistega sp. | reverse complement strand
AAATAGATGGCAATGATTACAGTTCAATTTATCTATGCGCACACTTCAACAGAGCTATGGCAGCAATCTGTACGATTAGAAGAGGGTAGTACACTGGCAGATGCCTTTAAGCTTTGTGAACTTACTCAACAATATCCTTTAATTGATGTAGAGGCACTAGGCTTTTCAGTATTTGGGCGTAAGGTTACACAAAATTATGTATTGATGGATGCTGACCGTATCGAGCTATGCCGTCATCTGACCTTTGATCCTATGGTGTCGCGTAAACGTCGTGCAGCACATCGTAATGCAGGTATTTTAAAGCGTAAACATCTCAAACCTGATCGAGCCCGTAAAATTGATGTGGATGTGCACGCAGATTAGTATCTAGGTAATTTACTGGATAGACAGACGACTGAACTTAGGGTATAACCTTTTTAATAAAGAAAAGGAGACACAATGAGTTCAGTTGTTTTGTTTAATACGATTGCTACGGATAATGGTTTTACCATTGGTGTAGCTACTTTAAATCAGCCTCAAGTTCTCAATGGCTTCTCATATGAGATGGCAACTCTGCTGCAACAGCAGATGACAGCATGGGAACAAGACCCATCAGTGGTGGCGGTTATTCTGACGGGTGCAGGGGATAAGGCATTTTGTGCCGGGGGTGATTTACATGCGCTGTACAAATCTATGCTTGAGAATACGGATGGTGACGCTTGGAATAATCGTCATACTCGTGAATTCTTTGAGCATGAATACCGTCTAGACTACCATATTCATACCTATACAAAGCCAGTTATCTGCTATGGTGACGGTATTGTTATGGGTGGTGGTATGGGTTTGATGATTGGTGCGAGTCATCGTGTTGTGACAGAGACCACACGTATGGCGATGCCGGAAATCAGCATTGGTTTATTCCCTGATGTAGGAGGGAGCTGGATTTTAAATCGTCTCCCCGGTAAAACAGGTAAATTCCTCGCCGCGACAGGGGCGCAGATTGGTGGTTTAGACGCAGTATTCTTAGGCTTAGGTGATTATCTGATAGATCGTGCTAACTGGGATACTGTGCTCACTACATTGCAAAAAGCCAACTGGGCATATCCTCAACGTCGTCAACACAATGATGAGGTAATCAGTGCTGTATTATCTTCATATCCAGCTCAATCGGTGAGTGGGGCAGGTCCTGTTGAAACACATTATGCTCAGATTAATGCTTTATCACGTCATGCTGACCATGTGCTGCAATATCAGGTATATGCGAACTTAGCGAACCATAGTGATGAATGGCTTGCTCGTGCCGCGAAGACGATGTTAAAAGGTGCGCCTTTATCCTTTGTTTTAGCGATGGATTTATTGGAAAAAACACGTCACGCCTCTTTAGCAGATGTTTTCCGTCTAGAGTACAATGCTGCGGTACACAGTGCTAAGCTTGGTCAATTCCAAGAGGGTATTCGTGCCTTATTAATTGATAAGGATAAAAACCCTCAATGGTCACCGGCTAGTGTGGCTGAAGTTACACGAGAACAAATTGACTATTTCTATGAAGACCCAATGCCAGAAGGACAACCACATCCACTGGCGGATTTAGCGTAGTTTTATAGAGCTACCATTTGACCGTGCCTGAGTTTCACTCAGGCTTTTCTAGTGAATAAGGCACGGTTTGTACTTGTAAGCTAGCACCTGCCATATTTGCTAAAGTAATCTCTGCTCCGTCTTCTATACTACGTAGCTGAACTTCAATCAATAAGTAAGTCTTATCATCGAGCGTAACGGCATTAACCACCTGTCCAATAGGGTTCTCTCCCTCAAGAACATCGCTCGCTAATAATGATTGTGTATTATCAATAGCCTGATTTAAAGTGGCAATCAAGGTGCGGCGTTTTAAGTTACCGAGATAGTGGCTACGTGCGATGACTTCTTGACCCGGGTAACAGCCTTTTTTGAAGTTAATGGCACCGATAGCATCTTGGTTAATACTCTGGGCGACAAATACTTCTCGAGTTTGTTCTTTAATCCATGGGATACCGGCTAGAATATCTTGCTGTTGCCAAACTTGGCTGCTGCTGAGTGTAAATTCATCGAACTGATGAGAATGCTCACCAACAACAACGTTTAATAGGCGTATCGCTGTGTCACTGCTTGGATAGTGGATAAAATATTGTTCATTATCAGCGATGACCGTAAAACTTGGTTTATCGGTTTGTTGTGCTTGAGTACTGATTGCTTGAGCGGCAGGGAAAGCTTGCTTTAATACCTCGAAATCATTACTCCATACACCTGTCAGCTGTGCTTCAATTACTGAAATTTTTACCTTGGCTCGTAAGACAAACATGCTTAGACGCTTTTGCAAGAAAGCAGCATTATCAGCACTGACTAAGGCATAGTAACTATTGGCTTCATCGTCAGCCTGCCAAAGTAAAAGTGTCGCAAAAACACGTCCTTTAGGGTTTGAGTAACTCGCTAAAAGAGCCGTTGCTCCACGAATGGCATTCATATCTTGGCTTAATTGACCTTGCAAGAAGCTCAAGCTATCCTCGCCTTCGATTTTTAATAGTGCAAATTCTGAAAGAGGTGCATATTGGATAGACATAACAATACCTAGTAGATGAATGTGATAGAGATATAGTACGTGATTTTAGCAAAAATAGAATATAAACCCTATGAAGACTGTTAAAATAGGGCGGTTATTTTTTTATAAGTTGGCGATACAATGCTGAAAAAAATCTTTCTCTTTATCCTGATGATTATTATCGCCGTGGCGGCTTTTGCTGCTTATGAATTTTGGCGTTGGCAAAGCTCGCCTGTGGTGATGAGCGAGGATAAAGTAGATATTCGTATTCCTCGTGGTAGCTCGGTTAAAAATGTAGCGGATATCTTAGAAAGCAAAGGGATTAAAACAAATCCTCTGATTTTTACTTGGTATGCACGCTATACCGGACAAGCACAGCAGTTAAAAGCTGGAGCTTATGCAATCAAAAAAGGGCAAACAGGGATTGATATTATCACGATGATTGCCAATGGTGATGTCAGTCGTCGCTCTATCTTATTTGTCGAGGGGTGGACTTATAAGCAAATTCGTCAGGCAGTCGCTAAACATCCTGATATTCAGCAGACTTTAGTGAATACAGACGAGGCTACGCTAATGAAAAGCCTCGGGGTGCCGAGTGAGTATCCTTCAATGGAAGGATTGCTTTTCCCAGATACCTACGTATTTGCTCCGGGGGATAGTGATATCGATATTTTACGTCAAGCGTATGAATCAGGGAAAAAACGCTTAATGGCGCATTGGAATTCACGTTCTGAGGGATTGCCACTGAAGTCGCCTTATGAGGCGCTAATTCTGGCATCTATTGTTGAAAAAGAAACAGGACATGGTGAAGATAGAGATCGTGTGGCTGGCGTATTTGTGAATCGTCTAAAAATTAAGATGCCTTTACAAACCGACCCTACCGTCATTTACGGCATGGGAGATAAGTATCAAGGCAGAATCCGCAAAGTGGATTTACAGACGGATACACCGTGGAATACCTATACACGCAATGGTCTACCACCGACACCGATTGCGAGTCCGGGTGAGTTAGCGCTTAAAGCGACATTACACCCAGAGGAACATAAATTTTTATATTTTGTTGCCCGTGGCGATGGGACGAGTGAATTTGCTGAAAATTTAGCGCAACATAATCGTAATGTGCAACAGTATATTTTAAAGAAAGGAAAGCCTTAATGTCAGGTCTGTTTATTACGCTAGAGGGGGTTGATGGTGCTGGTAAAAGCTCACATACCGAATGGCTAGTGGACTTTTTTACACAGCGAGGTCGAGAAGTTGTATTGACGCGTGAACCCGGGGGGACACCGCTAGGTGAGCGACTTCGTGAACTGTTATTAAATGAACCGATGAGTCAAACCTCTGAAGTACTATTGATGTTTGCAGCACGCCAAGAGAGTGTTAATCAAGTCCTTAAACCAGCGTTAGCCGCAAATAAAGTGGTGATTAGTGATCGTTTTACCGACTCAACGATGGCTTATCAGGGTGGTGGTCGTGCTTATTCTGTAGAACGTATTCAGCAACTTGCCGAATGGGTGCATAGTGATACTCAGCCTCAACTGACCTTATTATTTGATGTTCCTCTTGAGGTCGCGCGTGCACGTCTATCCGCGACTCGTGTGATGGATCGCTTTGAAAAAGAGCAAGAGAGCTTCTTCTTAGCAGTCAGAGCGATGTATTTAAAGCTTGCTAAGCAATATCCTGAGCGCTTTGTGGTGATTGACTCGACACAGAGCATAGACGCTATTCGTACTTATTTAGATAAGGTATTGAGCGAAAGACTATGAGTTCAGCAAATTTTTATCCTTGGCAAACAGAAATCGCCCAACAATGGCTAGCGAATAAAGACCGTTTTGCTCATGCATGGTTGATTTATGGTCAAGAGGGAATTGGTAAGCTGAATTTTTGTCTAGCCGCTGCCAAGGCACTATTATGTGAGAACTCACAGCAGGGTTTAGCTTGTGGACATTGTCAGTCTTGCCATTGGATGGAATTGGGTAATCATCTTGATTATCGACTCGTCTTACCTGATGCCTTAAAAGAGAGTTTAGGGTTAAATGCCGAAGAAAATGCAACCGAGAGCAGCGAAGAGACTAAACTTTCTAATGAAATTCGTATTGAGCAAATTCGTCAGTTAGAGGATTTTATGACGGTGAGTACCTTGCGAGGTGGTTATCGTGTGATTGT
>JAXECN010000092.1:0-2066 GCA_034093535.1 Pelistega sp. | reverse complement strand
ACCAACAAAGGTCGTATCCTAGATAAAGCAGGTGCGACAGGAGCGTTTTCTATCACTGCGGGTGTGAATGCCAAAGCGGTAAATGACAAAACCGTCGCAATGGGTTATAACGCTCACGCTGGTTTGCAAGTGGTAAAAGATGGCGAGCTATTAACACAGGGGCATACAGCTGTAGCTATCGGTAATGACTCTCGAGCAGACTCGACGGGTAGTATCGCTATCGGTAACAATGCTAAAGCAGAAGGGATTTTTGAACCAGCACATCGACCAGCATCACACTCTATTGCTATTGGTGATAATGCGGCTGCTCGCGGTATGGAGTCGGTTTCTATCGGTGGCTTCTCGCAAGCGGGGATTGAGACCAATGTGGATGCCGCTTATTCGGTTGCAGTAGGTCATAATGCCAAGGTGTTATCTGCCAATGGTGTAGCTGTCGGTCATGGTGCTAATGTATCGAATGCTCATTCTGTTGCTATTGGTAAAAATGCAAATACAACAGGTTCTGAAGCTGTGGCATTGGGCGTTGAAACAAAAGCACTCTCAGCTCATGATACTGCATTGGGTCGTTTGGCAGTTGCATCGGGTGGTAGCTCGACGGTCGTGGGTAACCGCGCTAATGGTACAGCGTTAGGTTCGCAAGCATTTGGTACGTTGTCTAATGCAGTGGCTCGTTCTGCGTTGGCTGTTGGTCATGCTGCAAGATCTGAAGGTCTATACGCGACAGCGGTCGGTCGCCGTGCCAATGCCACAGCAGAAAGTGCGATTGCCATCGGTGAAAATGTCTTGACCACAGGTCAAAATGCGATTGCCATTGGTGCATCAGATAAAACCAAAGATGATGCAAACAAAGAGTTAACTATCAATAACCGCACTCAAGCAACAGGCACTAATGCCATTGCTATCGGTTATCTCTCAAAAGCTACAGCAACAAACTCAATCGCCATCGGTACAGGTCACACCGTCGAAGCCAATAACGCTGGTGCGTTCGGTGACCCGAACTATATCCGTGCAGGTGCTGACCGTTCTTATGCGTTTGGTAACAACAACACGATTACTACACCAGACACCTTTGTGCTAGGTAGCGGTATCGGACGTAGCTCGACCGATTTGGCGGTTGATTCTGGCGAAGGGACAGTAGCTAACTCTGTCTATCTGGGTAATGAATCAGAGGTTACTCGTGGTACAGGTAGTGTTGATGGCAGCGGTATTGGCTCACTGAAGACATGGAATAAGGATCAACAAAGCGGTACAACAGCGACAACCGCAGGTGCTAGTGGCACTGTCTCGACAGCCAAAGTTGGCGGTGTAACCTATGGCTCTACCAGTGTAGGTGGTCAAGCCTTTGCAGGTGCGACATCAGATGGTGCAGTCTCTGTCGGCTCATCAGGTGCAGAACGTCGTATCCAAAACGTCGCCGCTGGTGAAATCTCAAAAACATCAACAGATGCCATCAACGGCTCGCAGCTCTATGCTGTCGCCCATCAAGCAGCTAAGCCGATTCTCTTTAAGGCAAATAGCAACAAAGATGGTGCAAATACCACCATGGGCTACGCTAGCTTAAATGGCTTAGAGCGTGTTTTGGGCGATGAGATTGTTATCAAGGGTGCGAATGCAAACAAAGACTTGTCTCGTAATACTGATGCGGCAACTGCTGGTACCTACAGTGCGCGTAACGTCCAAACGGTAGTTGATGATCAAGGCGTACAAATCCAAATCGCCACTAACCCAATCTTTGATAGCGTACAGTTTGGTAGTAATAACGGTCCAAAAATTACCAATGATGGCGCTAACATCAATGTTGGCTCGTCAACAGGCTCACCTGTCAAAATCACCAACGTCGCCAACGGCACCAATCCAAATGATGCAGTGAATCTAAGCCAGCTAAACGCAACGCGTACATCTGTCGTGGCGGGTAATAACACTAATGTCACTGAACAACCGTTGGCTAATGGTGGCACAACCTATAAGATTGATGCAGAAAAAACTGTCGTCACCACTGGTACAGGTCTGACTGTTACTACATCAGGGGGAGATAGTGCTAACAACGTCACTACTTACAATGTTGA
>JAXECN010000091.1:0-5962 GCA_034093535.1 Pelistega sp. | reverse complement strand
GCGCCAGCGAGGCTCTGTTCGAGCGACTGCACGAAACGTGTAGCGAACCTTTTGTGGCAATAAGTACATGGCAGTTTTAGTCTTGGTCGTCCTCACTACAGAACATTGTGTATTCGCTCTTAAATGCTAACTAGCATTGTGTGCATACGCCAAATCTACCTACAGGTTTTTGTCAGTCGCTTGTCATTAGTTGCTAACTTAATCATCAGGTTCGCTACACGTTCCGCGCAGTCGCTCGAACAGAGCCTCGCTATCGCTCGCCTAACTCGCTTTGTGCATCGAAACGTCTCCGCAAACCTTTAAGTGCTTGAGTAAACATTGTACTGCTAACAAGCAGTTATATTCTCTGGCTGATTAGCTTAGATGATAGTGCTCGTTATGGAAAGACCACACGGAGAGACATTCACTCGTAGCGACATTGGAAACGGCGAAGCACTTTCCGGAGCAAGAGTGAACTGTCTGCAGTGTGGGCGAGGAGCACAGTGAACTACAGCAAGGGCGGACTGTTTAGTGTGATTAGCACCAATTACAGCGACAATTTCGTTAACAGCGACCAAGTTTCAAATACAGGTAGTCCCATTACTCCACTATAGCTGCCTTCAATTTTCTCCACAAAAACCGCCGCTAGACCTTGGATACCATAAGCACCTGCTTTACCATAGGCTTCGCCACTTTCTACATAGCGAGCAATTTCTTTTAACGATAAAGTCCGCATGGTTACCTGCGTCACTGAAACTGCTTTAAAGATAGTTTCTCGGTGTATGACTACGACGGCAGTGTGCACTTCATGCGTTTTTCCAGACAGTTTAGCGAGAATTCTGGTGGCGTCCATTGCGTCTTGAGGCTTGCCGAGTACTTCACCATCTAAAATGACGCAAGTATCCGCCGCTAGGATAGGGCGAACGAATAACTCTTGTTGTTTTATGTAGTCAGATGCTCTTTGAGCCTTTTCTAAGGCAGTGCGTTGTACATAATCAGCGGCTTTTTCATTTGGCAGTTGAGGCTCATCTTCCCCCGGAGGAGCAGGAACATCAAGAATTTCATGTGCTACACCGATTTGCTTGAGTAGCTCATGACGACGAGGGCTAGCAGAGGCAAGATAAATGGTAGGAATAGGCGATAAACTCATAGCGAGAAAATTTAAGCTCGATGATAAGGGTGATTAACCGTGATACTCCATGCACGATATAACTGTTCGACTAAGATTACACGCACCATGGGGTGAGGGAGTGTTAGTGAAGATAAGCGTAACTTGGTATCACCAGCATTTTTAATACTAGGGTCTAGACCATCAGGACCACCAATAATAATGGCGACATCCTGACCACTGACTTTCCATTTTTCTAGATGCTGTGCTAATTGGACCGTGGTGACATCTTTGCCGTGTTCATCTAAGACAATACGCAAAGCACCGCTGGGAATAGCTGCCTCAATACGTTTTGCTTCGGCTTGCATCATCTGTGCAGCGGTTTTGCCACTCGTGCGAGGCTCTGGTTTAACCTCTTTTAGTTCAATGGCGCAGTCTGCTGGCATACGTTTGACATAATCCTCCCAAGCGGTTTCTACCCAGTGAGGCATACGGTTGCCGACAGCAATAATATAGAGCTTCATACTGAGTTATTCATCATCAAACTCGTCAAAAGCATAATTGGCTTGCATGACGGGTTGTGTTGATTGTGGTAGGAGTTTCAGACGGACAGGTTTGCCACCCCATACTGACTCTAAGTCGTAGTAAGCACGGATAGCAGGTTGCATACAGTGGATGACAATATCACCGATATCTAGGAGTACCCATTCACCACTTTCCTCACCTTCGAGAGCGATGATTTCGATATCATGAGCACGGACAGCGTCAATCACACTGCGCGCCAATGCTCGAGTTTGACGATTTGATGTACCGCTGGCGATAATCACACGCTCAAATAGACCCGTCAGGTGAGTGGTGTTAAAAACCTTAATGTCTTGTGCTTTGACATCTTCTAAAGCATCCACGACAAGGCGTTGTAATTTTTGAATATTCATCATAAAAGTGTATCTAGAGTAAAGCTTACTCTGATTGATATAAGTTGTTTTGTTGGATGTAATGTAATACATCTGGGTGGATAAAATCTGCTACGCTCTCACCATCTAACAATTTTTGGCGAATATGTGTAGAGGATAAATCGATTTCATCAAAATCTAAAAAAATTAAAGATTGATGGTTTAAGTCTAATGTGTCGAGTAATTCCTGTGGCGGATTGACCTCATAATGAGGGCGTTTGACGACGACTAGTTGTACATAGTCAAGGATATTTTGCCACGCTCGCCATGTACAAAAATTATTTAATTGGTCGCTTCCCATCAGCCAATAATAATCTGCATCAGATGGTAAGTTTTTAACGGTATCAATCGTATAACTCGGTCCAGTACGCTCAATTTCAATGGTATTGATTTTGAGTTGAGGCTGGTCTTGGATAGCCAGTTTGAGCATAGCGAGGCGATGTTCTGCACTAACGGATACCGTTTTTTGCCAAGGTTGACCCGCAGGGATAAGCTGTACCTCATCTAAAGTCAATTGCGACAAGGCAGTGGTGGCCAAACGCAGGTGTGCATTATGAAAGGGATTGAAGCTCCCTCCTAATAAACCAATCTTACGTTTAGCCAAATTGCTCACCATTAACCTTGTGCTTTTAGTGCACGCCACGCGATATCCTTGCGATATTGGACACCGTCAAATTGGATACGAGATACAGTTTCGTAGGCGGTTTGGCGTGCTTGAGCGACAGTATCGCCAATGGCAGTCACACATAGTACACGACCACCACTGGTGAGTAGAGTATCTCCGTCTAGCTTAGTGCCTGCATGGAAAGTCACACATTCTGCACTAGGAGCTGGAATACCTGTAATGGTATCACCAGTACGAGGTGAGGCGGGGTAGTTATGTGCTGCCATTACCACACCCAGCGTGGTGCGAGGATCCCAATCGATATTTGCTTGATCAAGCTGACCTGCAATGGCTTTTTCTACTACATCAGCGAAGTCATTGCGGATACGCATCATAATCGGTTGAGTTTCTGGATCACCCATACGGCAATTAAACTCTAAGACTTTAATTGGGCGAGTGTGGTCATCGCCATCATCAATCATCAGTCCAGCATAGAGGAAACCCGTGAATTCGATACCGTCTGCTGCCATCCCTTGTACTGTAGGATAGATGACCTCTTTCATAATACGGTCATGCAAGACATCGGTCACGATAGGTGCAGGAGAGTAAGCCCCCATCCCACCTGTATTAGGACCTTGGTCATTATCTAATTGGCGTTTATGGTCTTGGCTGCTAGCCAAAGGTAGGACATTTTTACCGTCTACCATGACGATAAAGCTAGCCTCTTCACCTTTTAAGAAGCCTTCAATCACAACACGAGCACCAGCTGAACCTAATTTGCCATCACCGAGCATATCATCCACAGCTTGATGAGCTTGTTCTAGTGTTTCGGCGACGACGACACCTTTACCTGCGGCAAGACCGTCGGCTTTAATGACGATAGGGGCACCTTGTTCATCAATATATTGATGAGCTTGTGTTGCGTTGGTAAATGTTGCGTAAGCAGCCGTTGGAATATGATGACGTACCATGAAAGCCTTAGCAAAGTCTTTAGAACTTTCTAGCTGAGCAGCAGCTTTTGTTGGACCAAAGATAGCCAGATTATGGGCACGGAATGTGTCGACAATACCATCTGCGAGAGGAGCTTCTGGACCGACTACGGTAAAGGCAATTTGATTGTCTTTAACAAATTGTACGAGGTCTTCCTTTTTCGTGATAGGAAGATTTTTTAACGATGGGGTCAGTGCCGTACCGCCATTGCCCGGAGCGACAAAAACCTCAGTGACACGAGGGGATTGAGCTAGACGCCAAGCAATAGCGTGTTCACGACCACCGCTACCTACAACGAGAACTTTCATGAGATATCCTTATTATTCCGCTTCGTCAAATACGGCTGTGGTATGTACTTCTTGGACATCGTCCAAGCCTTCGAGCATATCGAGGATTTTACGCATTTTAATGGCGTCATCTCCCTCGAGAGCGGTTTCGTTAAGTGGTTTCATCACAATCGCTTCCACCTCAGGGACTAAGCCTGCCGCGTGTAAAGCGTCTTTGACTTGAGTGTAGTCGCTAGGTGCACTGATAACTTCAATCACACCTTCTTCATCAGTGATGATATCCTCAGCACCTGCTTCTAGCGCAACTTCCATAATTTTGTCTTCATCACTACCCGGTGCATAGATGAATTGACCACAATGTTTAAACATAAACGCAACTGAACCGTCTTGACCGAGGTTGCCACCAAATTTGCTAAGGGCATGGCGAACATCTGATACGGTACGTGTACGGTTATCGGTCATACAATCAATAATCACAGCGGCACCAGCAGGACCATAACCCTCATAGCGGATACTTTCGTAGTTTTCGCCGTCAGCACCACCAGCACCACGTTGGATAGCGCGCATGATGTTGTCTTTTGGCATATTGGCTGCCATTGCTTTATCCCAAGCTAGGCGTAAAGCAGGGTTGGCATTGACATCACCGCCACCAGCACGTGCCGCGACTTGAATTTCACGAATGATTTTTGTCCATAGCTTACCGCGTTTTGCGTCTTGACGACCTTTGCGGTGCTGAATATTTGCCCATTTACTGTGACCAGCCATTTGATATTTCTCTTATAAATAATAGAAATAGGGGCGTCTGAAAACGACATCCCCTGAGATAAGTTGATATATAAAGCTTGATTTTAACAATTCTTGAAACGTCTTTTTATAAAATGCCAATATATAATTGACAAAAGTACCGTATAAGACTGCTTATACGAGTAGAATGATACTTTTATAAGGAAATTTATCCATGGCAAATCCTATTCTCTTAGCCAAGAATGCTGAACATGATGTGTATCTTTTACCTAAATATGCTAACCGTCATGGTTGTATTACTGGAGCGACTGGTACAGGTAAGACAGTGACCTTGCAAGTTTTGGCACAATCATTTTCTCAGCTTGGTGTGCCAGTTTTTATGGCAGATATTAAGGGGGATTTGACAGGTATTTCTCAAGCAGGACAAACAAGCCCTAAATTTGAAGAGCGTTTGCAGAAATATAATCTGCCTATGCCACAATTTGCAGGTTGCCCAACAGTGTTGTGGGATGTGTTTGGTGAACAAGGTCACCCAGTACGTTCTACCATTAGTGATATGGGTCCACTACTGTTATCTCGTGTATTGGGCTTAAATGATACTCAGACAGGTATTCTAAATATCGTCTTTAAATTAGCCGACGACGAAGGTCAACTTATTTTAGACTTAAAAGATTTACGTGCGATGTTACAGCACGTGAGTGAGCGTGCAGCAGAGTTGCGTCAAACTTATGGCAATATTTCAGCCGCTTCTGTGGGTGCTATTCAGCGTGCTTTACTTGAAATTGAAAATCAAGGTGCTAATTTATTCTTTGGTGAGCCAATGTTAGATATTTTTGACCTCATGCGAGTTGATAGCAATGGTCAAGGTTATATTAATATTCTGGCGGCAGACCGTTTAATGCAAGCGCCGAAGTTGTATTCGACTTTCTTGTTATGGTTATTAGCTGAATTATATGAAGCCTTACCAGAGGTAGGTGATTTAGAAAAACCAAAATTTGTTTTCTTCTTTGATGAGGCACATTTATTATTTAATGACGCACCTAAAGTCTTAGTAGAGCGTATCGAGCAAATTGTCCGACTAATCCGCTCAAAAGGGGTGGGCGTTTATTTTGTTACCCAGAACCCATTAGATATTCCTGATACTGTACTTGGTCAATTAGGCAATCGTGTACAACATGCCTTACGTGCTTTTACCCCGCGTGATTTAAAAGCTGTAAAAACCGCAGCAGAAACGATGCGAGAGAATCCTCAGCTGAATGCAGCGGAAGCGATTACTGAGTTAGGTGTGGGCGAGGCA
>JAXECN010000090.1:0-9271 GCA_034093535.1 Pelistega sp. | reverse complement strand
TTTACTGCTGAGAATATTATCGTCACCCGTTGCTGCCACATCTACAATGACCATGCGACCTTCCACGCGTTCTCGTAATTTAATATATTCATCTAATGTGATATCGGGCCAGTAATTAACGAGTTGAATCACGGCATTTTTTGAGCCGATACGGTCAACTCGACCGAAGCGCTGAATGATGCGAACTGGGTTCCAATGGATATCATAGTTGATGAGGTAGTCGCAGTCTTGTAGGTTCTGACCTTCGGAAATACAGTCAGTAGCAATAAGTAAATCTACCTCTCGATCTTCTGTAGGGAAGATATCTGCCTTTTGTTTTGATAATGGCGAAAAGAGGGTGAGCAATCCTTGCATATCATAGTGCTCACGACTATTTTTGCGAGATTTAATGGTGCTTTTTGGATTCGTACTACCAGTAATGAGTGCGCTATGAACTTGGTGATTTTCTAACATAAACTCAGAAAGATGTTCATAGAGATAATTAGCCGTATCCGCAAAGGCAGTAAAAATAATAATTTTGCCATTACCTGGATTGATAAGGTTTTGGCGCTTATTGATAATATGTTGTTTTAGATTCTGTAGCTTAGCGTCTTTTTCAGGGGTGATTGGTGCAATAGCCTTTATTAGGCTATTGATAGTCGTTAAATCTTGAGAAAGTACATCTTTCCAAGAAATAATATCCATATCAGCAAGATGAATTTTTAAGGTCCCACCAATCATAAAATCATTACTTTCTTCAGTTTCTTCTTCAAAACCGAGTTCTGTAGAAAGTTTTACATCAGTAATTTGTCGATTGTCTTCAAAGTTTTTGATGCTTTCTAATACATGCGCAATATTAGCCGCAATTTTTTGTAAGGTAAGACGGAAAGAATGCACCGAGCTTTCTAAACGTTTGAGTAGATTGATACGCATGAGAGCTTGTAGGCTTTTTTCGCGGTCTACTTGTCTAAAACGTGAGTTACCCACTAAGGTGTCAAACTCATCCGCATATTTTTTCATGCAGCTAGGCAAGATATAGTTCATCGGTGCGTAGACAGCCATCTTTAAGTCCGTAAGATGGCTCGCAATGGTTGACATCGAAATCGTATCTTCCTCATGTGATAGAGGAGATTGAATGGAGATAGGTGCTAATCGAGTCGGGAATTGACCTATGTCACGAGTGTCATAGAAAGTTTGAATATGTTTGCGAGAGCGTGCAATTGTCACGCTATCCAGTAGTTTAAAAAAGTCAAAGTCTAAAGTACTTAAAATCGCTTTTGGCGTACGTCTTTCAGGAGGGAGCGTGCTCCAAGTGTTAAAAGCAGCTTGTGCACGTCGGAAAATCGTTTCGATATCACGGCTAACATCTAGTTTCTGTGCTAACTGGTCAGGATCTCCTTCATAAGCAAGTGCTAATTGATTTTTTAAATCTGTAAACTTGTTATTCACAGGTGTGGCGGATAGCATTAATACTTTTGTCTTTACGCCCGCACGAATCACCTGGTTCATGAGTCGTTCGTAACGTGTTTCTCTATCTTTGAAATAGTCACGATTACGGAAATTATGTGACTCATCAATGACAACTAAATCATAGTTCCCCCAGTTAATTTCCGAGAGATTCATATCGAGGGTATGACCTGATGTGCGCGATAAGTCTGTATGATAGAGTACATCGTATCGGAAGCGATCTTTTTCAAAGATGTTGGTAATGCGATTACCCTTGTAAGTTGTCCAGTTACTGCTGAGCTTTTTAGGACATAAGACCAGGACACTCTTATTACGCAATTCGTAGTATTTAATGACGGCAAGAGCGGTAAATGTTTTACCTAGACCCACACTATCGGCGAGAATGCAACCATTAAAGTTTTCTAACTTATTGATAATGCCAGTGGCAGCGTCTTTTTGGAAATTAAAGAGTTTTTTCCAGATGAGCGTGTTTTGATAACCGGTTAAATCATTGGGTAGGACGTCCTCATTAATATTTTCTAAGAAGTCTTTGAAAATATTGTAGAGCATTAAGAAGTAAATGCGTTGAGGAGCGTTCTCTTGATAAACAGACTCGATATGGCGAATAACTTCTTCGGTGACATCTTTGATGGTTTCTGGGTCTGTCCAAATCTGGTTGAACTTACTAATATATGATTGAGCGATGGTGGGCTCTTGAATTTTCTGAACAAAATTAGCGAGAGTATTTCCTTTTTCTTGTCCTAAGCCTATAGGGGTAAAGCCTTGAATCCCTGTATAGAGAGAGTCTGTGGTGTTTTGCTCAACAATAAACTCTGGTAGCCAGTCTTGAGTAATATTTGATTTAATACGAACTTTGCGTTTTATCCAGTCAGCACATTCTCTTGCTATGGCTTTTTGGGTAAGCTTGTTTTTGAGATGAATTTCGAATTCAGTCCCATAGATACCTTTTTCTCGACTCTGTTTCGGAATGATAAACTCACGATTCTCTTTGAGTTTGTGTTGTGTCGCTGTTTCGGTCGTAAAAGTAGGCGAAGTAAAGAGGAATTGAAGCTCATTAATATTCTCTAATTCTTTCTTAAGTACTTCGTAAGCATAAATAGAAAAATACGATGCAGCAATTTTAAGACGAGAGTTTGAGTCCAATGATTGTTTAAGTTCATCGGTTAATGTGAGATTGATATTATCAATGAGCTTTATCATAGTGTTATGTCTTATGTATTAATTTAATGTTTTTAAGAGGTGCTTAATCACTCATCTGCCTCTTCTTTTTCCTCCACAGGCTCTTCCACCTTGACCAATAGACGGTCAATACGATGTTTATCCATATCCATCACTTCGATGTAGAAGTTCTGCCAGTGGAAGTGTTCTGCCTCTTTAGGAATATGCCCTAATTGATGCATCACAAAACCAGCGAGGGTATGGTAGTGTTCGAGCTCTTCGTTGGGGAAGTAGACTTTTGTATTAAAGACCTCGCGGAAACGGTCTAATGTCATCGTGCCATCAATGAGCCAAGAGCCGTCTTTACGCTGAATCGCATCGGACATTTGGTCTTCATTAACAGGGATATTGCCCCCAACCAGTACTTTTAGGATATCGCGTAGGGTAACGACACCTTCTACCTCGCCGTATTCATTGATTACCACGGCAATTTCTGAGCGATGTTGTTGGAGGGTTTCGAGTAAGTCCATGGCGCTAATGGTTTCTGGCACAAAGCGTGCGGCTTTCATCACGGCACGGATATCGGTCTCTTCTCCACGGATTTGTTGTTCAAATAAGCTACCCGCATCGACAATACCGATAATATTATCCAGCTCATTTTCTACCACTGGAAAGCGTGAATAAGGGCTATCTGCAATGATGGCAAGCGTATCTTCGAGAGATGCATTGATATCGATATAATCCACTTCGCTGCGTGGCGTCATAATCGAGGCGATATGCTTATCATCTAGACTGAGTGCACGGGCGACGATTTCGTGTTCGGTTTTTTCAAAGAGACCCGCATTGGCGCCTTCGTGCAGAATACCACTGATATCTTCTTCGGTGAGAGCGTCTTGTTGTTTACCTGACATGCCGAGTAGGCGTAAGACAAAGTCGGTACTGACCGATAGCACCCAGACAAAAGGCGATACGATGCGTGATAGCCATGTCATCGGCAGGGCGATGAGCATTGCCACGCGCTCAGGGTAATGCATCGCGATACGTTTAGGGACGAGTTCACCAAAAATCAACGAAGCAAAGGTAATTCCAATCACCACAATGGCGAGCGCGACCTGATAGGCAAAATCCCCAAAGATATGCTCAATAGCAGGGGCGAGTCGTGAGACGAGCGAGGCCTCACCAAATGCACCGTTAAAAATACCAATCAGCGTGATACCGATTTGTACGGTCGATAAGAAGCGGCTGGGGGCATCGGCAAGATTGAGGGCTGCTTTTGCGGCTTTGCTCCCCTCGTCAGCGAGCTTTTGTAAGCGCATACGTTTTGATGATACAACGGCGATCTCTGACATCGCAAAGAGACCATTAATAAAAATCAAAAAGAGGATAATAAATAGGTCGAGCATAATTATTTGGCGCTAGCAAAGCGAGTAGTATGACGGATAAGGCCTTCTTGGGCGGTCGTGGCTAATAATTGACCTTGTTGGTTGTAAACTCTGCCAAATGATAAACCACGTGCGCCCGATGCATTAGGGGCATCAATTACGTAGACATTCCACTCATTCATATTGATAGGGCGGTGATACCATATGGCATGGTCTAAGCTCGCCATTTGCATCGCTGGGTCAAAACAGCTTTGGCTATGCGGGAATAAGGTTGCAAAGACGAGATAGAAGTCACTTACATAAGCTAATGCGGCTTTATGCAAAAGGCTGTTATGCTCGTCAATATGCCCATTGGCTTTAAACCAATAATAGGTCTGGCTAGGAAAGGCTTTACCTGCCATAAAACGCTCGGGATGGGCAAGACGAATTTCAATCGGATTACCGTTTTCGAGATGACGCTTAGTGATAGACTTTGGTAAGCGATGAGCGATTTGCTTGATGATTTCACTTTCTGGTAAGAAATTTTCTGGTCCTTGTATGCCTTCTGGCATGGCATCAAAATGCTCAAAACCGTCTTCTTCGATTTGATAACTAGTTGCCATCGTAAAGATATGTTTTTCGTCTTGATAAGCGACGACACGGCGATTAGAAAAGGTTCCACCGTCACGGACACGTTCGACTTCAAAGCGAATCGGTTTAGTTACATCACCTGGTCGGATAAAGTAACTATGTAAAGAGTGAATCTTGCGCTCTGGCACGACGGTGAGTGAGCTAGCCATCAAGGCTTGTCCTAAGACTTGACCGCCGAAAATACGTTGGTTACCGAGTAAATCTGTGCTTTCCCCGAGGAAAACATCGGTCGTCACAGGCTCGAGAGAGAGCTGCTTGACCATATTGTCTAATGCTTGTGTCATTATTAACATCATATAAAAACAAGATAATGCCTTGATTTTAATGTTTTTCCAAGAAGATGAGTAGTTTTTGTCTTTGTATTAAAATATTAGAAGGAACACTTGAGGAGTCTATGCCATGCTAGCTGAAAATTTTAATACGGTGAATGCACAATTAGCGGCTGCTTGCGAAAAGGTTGGTCGTGAACCATCATCAGTCAGTCTATTGCCGGTGAGTAAAACTTTTGCGGCAGAAGTGGTGGCAGAAGCAGCACAGTTAGGTTATCGTCGATTTGGTGAAAATAAGGCACAAGAGCTTAAACAAAAAGCACAAACATTGGCTGATTTACAACTAAGCTGGGTCATTATTGGTCATTTACAGACGAATAAGGCGAAAGAAGTGGCTAAGTATGCTGATGAAATTCAGTCCTTAGATCGACTGGAGTTGGCAGTGGCTTTGGATAGACGCTTGCAGCAAGAAGGGCGAGTGTTAGATGCTCTCATTCAGGTTAAAACCAGTAAAGAAGAGAGTAAAACAGGTATGTCGCCTGAGGAAGTCCCCGCTTTTTTAGAGGCATTAAAAGGATTTGATACCTTGCGAATTAAAGGGTTTATGACGATTGCTGAAAACAGTCCTGACCCCGAGGTGGTGCGAGGATGCTTTCGTCAAGTGCGTGAGCTAGCAGAGAAGATGCGTCAGCAGACAGGCTTAGCATTACCTGTCTTATCGATGGGCATGAGCGGTGATTTTGAATTAGCGATTGCAGAAGGGGCGACCGAAGTGCGTATCGGCAGCGCTATCTTTGGTGCCCGTCATTATCCTCAAGTTTAGTCGTTGAGATAAAAGCTTTTTAATCGATTGAGATCAAGGACGTGGATAGTGCCATACTCGACTTGGATAATTGCTTCGTTTTCCAGTCTTTTGAGGGCGATATTGGTTCGTTGACGTGAGAGTTTGGCGAGATACCCGACCTCTTCTTGGGTAATGGTGAGGCTTAAGCTCGTATTGTGGTAGAGTTCCTGATTAAAAAGCTCCGCTAGACAGGCGGCGACGCGTTGGTCCGCATTGAGTAGGCGATCGCTTTCAGCTCGTCCAATAAATTGACCGACGCGTGCATTGAGTTGCTCTAATAAAAAACGATTAAAAGGAATGCTATTGTCGAGTAGCCAGTCAAAGGTCGAGGCAGGTAATCGCGCGAATTTTGTATCGCGTAACGCAAAAACATCATAACGGCGGATTTCTTTTTTGACTAAACTTCCTTCCCCAAACCACCCCCCTGAGGGTATGCCTGTCAATGAGGTAATGCGCCCATCAGAGTTGCCCACGGACACCTTAACCAATCCTTCTAAAACACCCATCCATGCGGATGCCATCACGCCTTTTTGCTCAATCATCGTACCTGCTGGTTCATGGCTGATGACGATGGTTTGAAGCACGCGCTCCTTTTGTTCTGGGTTTAAAACGGTAAACCATTTTGTATCGTAGTTAGTGAAAATACTCATAAGGACTTACCCTAAAAAAGGCTTGAATTGTCACCTAGATGACAATTAGAGTAACGTTAATCAGGTAGTTTTGCAATAAGTAGAAAAACTAATCCAAAAAGGAGACGCACATGGCGAATGCTATGGATAAGGATACATTCCCTAGACTGCTATTAAAGCATGCAAAGGAGCGTCCTAATCAAGCAGCGATGCGAGAGAAGGACTTAGGGATTTGGCAGACGTTTACTTGGGCTGATGTGGCGGTCCAAGTAAAGTCAGTGGCGAATGCCTTTCTTGACCTAGGCGTTAAAAAAGGTGAGCACGTCGGTATTGTGGGTGAAAATCGTCCTCGCTTGTATATTGCGATGATGGCGGCACAATCGGTAGGTGGTATTCCAGTACCTATGTATCAAGATGCTGTTGCCCAAGAGATGGTGCATGTACTCAAAGATGCTGACCTACGTATTGTGGTGGTTGAGAATCAGGAGCAAGTGGATAAGATGCTTGAGGTTCGCGACCAAGTGCCTGCGTTAGAGTTGGTGATTTATGATGACCCACGTGGTTTGCGTAATTACAAAGAGGACATGATCTGTTCTTTTGAAAAAATCGTTGAGCGTGGTGATGCTTATGCAAAAGCACATCCAGATGCTTATCTTGCTGCTGTAGAGAGCGTAGACCCTCAGGATGCGGCAGCGATGTTCTATACCTCAGGTACGACAGGTAAGCCTAAAGGCGTTGTTTTGACACATCATGCCTTAATTGATCGTGCACGCGTTATTGAACGTATGGAAGGCCTGACAGACAAAGAGGAAGTGTTGGCGTACTTGCCGCCTGCGTGGATTGGTCAGAACATGTTCTCTTATGCACAAGCCTTAACGACAGGTTTTACCGTCAATCACCCAGAGTCACCGAGTACGGTATCGATTGATATGCATGATGTAGGGCCGACTTACTATTTCTCGCCACCTCGTGTATTGGAAGAGTTATTGACACAAGTGACTATCCGTATGGAGGATGCTGGTAAGCTGAAACAATGGCTTTATAAAAAGTCGATGGCATTGGCTAAGCGAGTAGGGACTAAGATTCTTGACAAAGAGCCTGTGAATGTTATTGATCGCTTGAAATATGCGATGGGCGACCTAGTAATGTATGGTCCATTACGTAATGCGCTGGGTATGAGTCGAGTCCGTGTTGCTTATACTGCGGGTGAAGCGATTGGTCCAGACTTATTTACGTTCTATCGCTCTATCGGGATCAATTTAAAGCAGCTTTATGGCTCAACAGAAACTTCGGTATTCGTTTGTGTCCAAAAAGATGGTCAGGTCCGTGCGGATACTGTAGGTGCGCCAGTTGAAGGTGTAGAAATCCGTGTCGCTGATAATGGTGAAGTACAGGTCAAGAGTCCAGGGCTTTTCCGTGAATACTATCGCAATCCTGAGTCAACCGCAGAATCATTTACCGAAGATGGTTGGTATCACACGGGTGATGCCGGTTTCTTAGACGCTAATGGTGATTTAAAAATCATTGATCGTGCTAAGGATGTGGGTCGTCTGGTGGACGGTCGCTTATTTGCACCGAAGTATGTGGAGAATAAATTAAAGTTCTTCCCATTCATTAAAGAAGCGGTCGCTTTTGGTGCTAATAAAGAGTTCGTTACTGCCTTTATCAATATCGACTTAGAAGCGGTAGCTAACTGGGCAGAGCGTCGTGGTTTAGCGTATGCCGGTTATGCAGATTTAGCGTCTAAGCCAGAGGTGTATCAATTAATTGGTGAGTGTATCGATCAGGTCAATGTAGATGTGGCACAAGATGAGCAGTTGCAAGGCTTACAAATTCATCGTTTCCTCATCTTACATAAAGAGTTAGATCCGGATGATGATGAGCTAACACGTACACGTAAGGTTCGCCGTAATTTCATCGCTGAGAAATATAAGGTCTTAATTGACGCTTTATTCGAAGGCAAGGCATCGCAATACATTGAGACAGAAGTCAAGTATGAAGATGGTCGTAAAGGCAAGATTAGCGCGGATTTACGCATTTCACCAGCAAAAGTAGTTAACACAGCAAAGGCGGTCTAATATGCATCAAACAAACGAAAAGAAAATCGGCGATGTTATTTTGGATATGCAAAGTATTTCGCTGTCATTTGGTGGTGTTAAAGCACTCACTAATATTTCTTTCAATGTGAAAGAACACGAGATTCGTTCCATTATTGGTCCAAACGGTGCGGGCAAGAGCTCGATGCTTAACGTGATCAATGGCGTGTATACCCCACAAGAAGGGTCTATCGTTTTTGATGGTAAGAATTTCGACAAAATGAGTCCACGTCGTGCAGCTGAAATGGGTATTGCACGTACGTTCCAGAACTTAGCGCTCTTTAAGGGCATGAGTGTACTTGACAATATTATGAGTGGTCGTAATCTTCGTATGAAGAGCGGCATTCTCTCGCAAGCTTTCCGCATCTTTGGTGCAGAAAAAGAAGAGATTAAACACCGTGAGTATGTCGAAAACATCATCGACTTCTTAGAGATTCAAGCTTATCGTAAGACACCAGTAGGTCGCCTACCTTATGGTCTACAAAAACGTGTGGACTTAGGTCGTGCCTTGGCGATGGAGCCTCGCTTATTGTTGCTTGACGAGCCTATGGCAGGTATGAATATCGAAGAAAAGCAAGATATGAGCCGCTTTATCCTCGATGTGAATGATGAGTTTGGTACCACTATTGTATTGATTGAACACGATATGGGGGTGGTAATGGATATTTCTGACCGTGTGGTGGTACTCGATTACGGTAAGAAAATTGGTGATGGTACGCCTGAAGAGGTTAGTACTAATGAAGAAGTTATTCGCGCTTATTTAGGCGTAGAGCACTGAGGTCAATCATGGGATATTTTTTAGAAACATTATTTGGTG
>JAXECN010000089.1:0-3602 GCA_034093535.1 Pelistega sp. | reverse complement strand
AAGGCATTATTGACGTTAATTATGGTGGTGCCATTAGGACCGATGGTTTATCGTCTTGTATATGAACCTGTTGCAGAGGCGAGTGTATTAACTTTATTAATTGTTTCTATCGCGTTGCATTTCGCTTTCTTAGGGACGGGTTTGGTCTTGTTTGGTGCAGAGGGTTGGTTAGTGTCAGAACCATTCTTTGACGGTGAAATCGACTTACTTGGTTTGACTTGGCGTTATCAAAGTCTCTTTGTGATTGCCATGACGGTACTAACGATTGTCGGTTTATGGGCTTTATTCGGATTTACACTGGTGGGTAAGGCTTTACGTGCGACGGCGGTGAATCGTCGAGGTGCTCGCTTAGTCGGTATTAGTACTTCATTATCGGGTCATCTTACCTTTTGGTTAGCGGCGTTTGTCGGAGTATTAGCGGGCATTATGCTAGTGTCATTTATTCAAATTACCTATGAAACCGGCTTTATGATTGGTCTTAAAGGTTTCGTGGGCGCCATTATCGGTGGCTTGGTCAGTTATCCGATTGCAGCTATTGGTGCCGTTGGTGTAGGTTTGATTGAGGCATTTAGTACGTTCTGGGCATCTGACTATAAAGAAGTGATTGTCTTTACGCTAATCATTCCTGTTCTATTGGTACGTTCATTGACGATTACCCATCATGATGAAGAGGAGTAGATGATGCAAAGAGTATTTTTAGCGGTATTTATTGCTATTTTAGTCGCTATTCCTGTGATTCCGAGTACACCAGAGTTCTGGGTTAATCAGATGAATACTATCGGGATAGCGTCTTTAGTGGTATTGGGTCTCGTTATTTTAACCGGTGTAGCAGGTATGACCTCTTTTGGTCAGGCTGCCTTTGTCGGGATGGGCGCTTATGCAACGGCATATTTGAGTACCTCCTTGGGCTATTCACCTTGGATTGGTTTATTAGCAGGTTTGCTCATTGCTTTTGTGATTGCGTATATCCTCGGTCAAATTACATTACGATTATCAGGACACTTCTTACCTCTGGGGACGATTGCACTTTGTTTAATCTTCTATTATCTGTTCGGTAATATGGATTTCTTGGGGCGTCATGATGGTATCCCAGGTATTGTACCGATTGAGATTTTTGGTTTTTCTCTACTTAAAGCACGCTCAATTTACTTCCTGATTTGGGGTGTTGTGTTGCTGAGTATTTTCCTCAGCTTGAACCTATTAAACTCTCGTACAGGTCGTGCTATCCGAGCACTTAAAAATGGTGCTTCGATGGCAGAGTCTTTTGGGGTGAATACCCATCATTATAAGATGGTTGCCTTTGTCTACGCTGCCTTATTAGCGAGTGTAGCCGGGTGGTTATATGCACATGAGCAGCGAGCCGTTAGTCCGAGTACCTTTGGATTGAACTATGGTATTGAATATCTGTTTATGGCAGTGATTGGTGGTTCAATTAGTATTTGGGGCGCTATTTTAGGGGCAGGGTTAGTTGTCTTTTTGCGTGACCAAATTCAGGCATATACCCCTTATTTTATTGATGCCCAAGTCAATGTAGAAATGGTTGTCTTTGGTATCTTGATGGTCTTGATTTTGCATTATGCCAAAGATGGTCTATGGCCGATCCTGATGCGAGGTGTTCATAAGGTTATCGGTCAGCAAAAAGGCGAAACGGTAGACTTAAAACTGGATATGCAAGCTGAGGATTTACCCCAACGAGCACGCCCACAAAAAGGCGATACTGTCCTTAAAGTGAATCAAATTCGTAAAGAGTTTGGTGGGCTAGTTGCTGTTAATGATATTAGTTTTGAGGTAAAAGCAGGTCAGATTATGGGTCTGATTGGTCCTAATGGTGCGGGTAAAAGTACTTCATTTAATCTGATTACCGGTGTATTGCCATTAACTTCGGGTAGTGTTGAGTTTATGGGTCAGACAATTTCTGGTCTATCGGCGCGAGAGATTTCTCGTCTAGGTATCGGTCGTACTTTCCAACACGTACAATTATTGCCCAACATGACTGTATTGGAAAATGTGGCTTTAGGCGCTCATCTACGTGCCAATTCAGGTGTATTAAGTAGCTTATTGCATTTAGAGCGTGAGAGTGAAGCACGTTTATTAAAAGAAGCAAAAATCCAATGTGAGCGAGTGGGTCTTGGGGATTACTTGTATGAAAAAGCCGGTAATTTAGCACTCGGTAAACAACGTATTGTGGAAATTGCTCGTGCACTGGCATTGGATCCGACCTTATTGCTATTAGATGAGGCAGCAGCCGGTCTTCGCTACAAAGAAAAACAAGATTTAGCTGCTGTTCTAAGTGCTTTACGCGAAGAGGGAATGAGTATCTTATTAGTAGAGCATGATATGGATTTTGTAATGAAATTGACGAATCACCTTGTTGTGATGGACTTCGGTACTTATCTTGCAGAAGGCTCTCCTGCGGAAATTCAACAAAATCCAGCCGTCATTGAAGCATATCTTGGTGGTATGGATGATGTACTTGATATGGAGGCGAAGTAATGACTGCTTTATTGCTAGAAACAAAAAATCTATCTGCTCAATATGGCAAGATTAACGCCTTAAATAATGTCAATTTGAAGTTATCACAAGGTCAAGTTATCACCGTCATTGGAGCTAATGGTGCGGGCAAATCCACACTATTAAATAGCATTATGGGCTCTTTGGCTGCAAGTGGTGTGGCTCAGGGGGATGTGTTATATCAGGGTAGCTCAATTATGACCGATAAAGTGGAGACGCGTATGTCCAATGGCATAAGCTTAGTTCCAGAGCGTCGTGAGCTTTTTTCTAGTATGTCAGTACAGGATAATCTGCTATTAGGCGGTTTCCGCCGTTATTTAAAACGCGACTCCTCATGGGAGGATACGCTTGAGGAAGTGTATACCTTGTTCCCACGTCTAAAAGAGCGTTATAAACAAATGGCAGGTACATTATCAGGTGGTGAACGCCAGATGTTGGCAGTCGGTCGAGCATTAATGGCAAAGCCAAAGGTACTTATGTTGGATGAGCCCAGCCTCGGTTTGGCGCCCTTAATCGTGCGTGAAATTTTCCATATTATTATGCGGTTGCGAGAGACTGGCGTTTCTATTCTATTGGTGGAGCAAAATGCTCGCTCGGCACTACAAGTGGCTGATTATGGTTATGTGCTAGAGATGGGTGAGGTAACGCTCGAGGGGAATGCGAAGGAGCTTATCCATAATCCTGCGGTGATTGAGAGCTACCTAGGATTTGGGAAGTCGTAAGTCGCTTTCATTGTCACCATGCACTCACTGCAGACAATTCGCTCTTGCTGTGGTTCACTGCTCCAAGTACCCACTGCACGAAACTTGCAGTGAGCCTCGCTGTCAATTGGTACAATCTGAGCGACTGCGCAAAACATGCAGGCAGATTGGCGTGTGCACCACGTTACTTAGAGTTGCAATCAAACTGCGGAAACCAGCAGCGAACCCTGATGCTAAATGAGTACGTATCGATAGCCTTCACAAGCAAGTAGCGACTAATACGACTGGGTAATGTTTTTAAGCTTGCGTCTTCGGCTTAAAATCACAAAAAACACTAATTGAGCAATTAGGGATTTTGGGTTTGCGAGCGACGCAGATATAGCGACCGTG
>JAXECN010000088.1:0-10988 GCA_034093535.1 Pelistega sp. | reverse complement strand
TTTCTTAAACTCATCGGCACCGTGAAGCCTATCCAAGAAATCACCATCCACACTCTGAGCAACAAAACCACCCCTCAAGAAATGCGTGAATGGCTAAAAGCCCCTGATAGCGATGGCAACATTGGTTTAGTTTCTGAGGCTGGTTGCCCTGCCGTCGCCGATCCTGGCGCACTCGTCGTCTATGAAGCACACAAACTGAATATTCAAGTTATTCCTTGGGTCGGTCCATCATCTATCTTATTAGGTGTGATGGCAAGTGGCTTAGACGGTCAACGCTTTGCCTTTCATGGTTATGCCCCCGTACAAACCCAAGAGCGCGCTAAACAGCTCCAACAATGGGAAAATACCTCTGCCAAACTTAAGCAGACTCAATTATTTATTGAGACCCCTTATCGTAATATGGCGATGTTTCAAACCTTATTAGATACTTTGAAACCAAGCACACGACTTTGTATCGCCCGTGCACTAACCACAGAGCAAGAATGGATTAAAACCCACACCATTACCGAATGGAAAAAGCAACCTGCCCCTGATTTAGATAAACAAGCGACCTTATTTCTCTTTTTGGCTTAAATCACGAATAATGGCCGCCGTCTGAGCATCCAAAACTCCATCATAACGGCTTGGACGGTAGTGCATTTGAAAAGCACGCAACACATTCTTCGTCGGCTTATCCCACTCACCGCTTACCGTAATCGGGTAGCCTATTTGTTGCAATTGTCGCTGTACGACTGTCGCTGACGGCAGTCCCTGCTGACGATATTGCTCTTTCAGCGCCATCACTTGCGCTTCATCATACCAACGCCCAAGCCCCTCTTGAGCCAGCCATTGCCATGGAAACAAGGGACCCGGATCAACTTTGCGCTGTGGTGCAATATCACTATGACCAAGAATATTCTCACTCGGGATACGATGACGTGTCTGAATATCCTTAAGCAACACGATGAGTCGCTCAATCTGCGAACTAGTAAAAGGTTGCCATCCACTACTCTCTGCAGGTACCGCCTGACCACTTTGACGAGAACCCAAATTCACGATTTCAATACCAATCGAATTTGCATTCAGATTTGTATCCATTTTCCATTGACTACGCCCAGCATGCCACGCTCGCTGATTTTCATCCACTAATTGCAATACGCGAGCCGGCTCTTCATCACTAATTAAATAATGCGAGGAAACCTCTCCTTCTGTGAGAATACGCAGAGAATTCGGCATATCCTCCCATGTATAGTGAATAATGATATATTTCACTCGACTATCTTGCCCTTTTGACTCATAACGCTCATCCACAATAGAGCTCGCACAAGCACTGAGCAGAAGCACGCTCAATAACCCTAGACATTTTTTAATCATATTAATTAGCGGCGGATTATTGTCATCTGTTTAGCAATTGAGCGTTGTTGGCGAATTTTAAAAAACACTCTCCATAACAATAAGATAGCGATAACAACTGCACCCATATACGCATGCGTCGCACTCTCATCCCCACGCTGCATCAACACAAAATGGATAGCCACCAACACCGCTACAAGATAGACCAGACGGTGCAATTGCTGCCAGCGTCGCCCTAATTTATGCACCATCGCCTGATTAGAAGTAAAAGCCAAGCCACCCAATATCAATAATGAAACAATACCAAGACTGATAAAAGGACGCTCAACAATATCCTGCCCCATCAAGGCAAAGCTAAAGTGACGCTCTGCGCCTACCCAAATGCAAAAATGACAAAAAGCATAGAAAAACGTCATCACCCCTAGTGGGCGACGCACCCAAATCAACATCGGTTGCTGTAATAGTTGACGCAAGGGAGTGACTAACAAAGTCAAGCACAGCATCACAAAAGCCGTCTGCCCTGAACTTTCCATCAACCATAGAGCAGGATCTATACCCAATGCTTCTTGACTATAAAGATAGCACCAACGTAATAATGGCAAGAAGGACAGACCCAGCACAAGCTGCCTTAATCGTAAACCGTCCATAGCACCCCCTATCCGCTAATTAAGTATAAATTTCCAGTAAACGCTGCAAATCACTAACACTATCTACCATAAAATCAGGTTTAGCCGTCTCTAATTCATGCTTACTATGCGCACCGTAAGTGACTGCGATACTGGTTACGCCAGCATTTTTTGCTAAGCCTATATCATGTGTTGTATCACCAATCATCACAGTATGCTCAGGCAAGACCATCAGCTCATCCATAATTTCTTCCAACATCAGTGGATGTGGCTTACTACGTGTCTCATCTGCTGTACGCGTGGTGTCAAAATAATGCCCTAATTGATGATTCGCCAATGCACGATTCAGACCGATACGGCTTTTACCTGTGGCGACTGCCATTTGCACGCTTTTTTCCTTAAGTGCATCTAAAATCTGGGCATTGCCGGGGAAAAGCCGCAAATCTGGGTCTCTGGTCAGATAATGAAACTTATAACGTTGCTCAAAGGCATCCATCATATCCACTGGTAGCTCAGGCACTGCTTGTTTAAACGCTTCTTGCAATGACAGCCCAATCACCCAACTCGCTTGCTGGTCAGTTGGCACCGTCAATCCTAAATCACGGCAGGTATTTTGAATGGCAACCACAATCGAATGGGTAGAGTCCATCAAGGTACCATCCCAGTCAAAGACCACCAAAGAAAACTTCATATTGATAAAACCTATAAACGATAGTAGATTAATTTGACGATAACAGCTTTAATAAGCGCTCACACTCTGGGGGTAATGGTGCCTCTAAGGTGAGCTTTTCACCTGTTAAGGGATGTTCAAAACTTAGACGATGGGCATGTAAGAACATCCGCTTAAAGCCTTTTTTCGCCATCAGTTCGCGCACCTCATCCCGACCATATTTCTCATCACCGACAATCGGAAACCCCTGCGACGCCAAATGCACACGTATCTGATGGGTACGCCCTGTTTTTAGTTGTGCCCCCACCAGAGTATACCCTCGATGATGAGCCACTTTTGTGACAATCGTGTGAGCATATTTACCATTTTCCTTGTCCACACGCACACGACGCTCGCCATCTGGGGTGAGATACTTATACAGCGGCAATTTAATCTCTTGACGGTTTGCCTGCCAATCCCCTACTACCAAGGCTAAATAATATTTATGCCCCTCAGATTGGCGCATCATATCGTGCAAGACCACTAAAGCACTGCGTTTCTTAGCGATAATCAATAGACCGGATGTTTCCTTATCCAGACGGTGAGCCAGTTCTAAAAACTTCGCCTCGGGGCGCGCCGCACGCAACTGCTCAATCACCCCAAACGAGACACCGCTACCACCATGCACCGCCACACCCGCTGGCTTATTTACTACCAAAATAGCCTCATCCTCATAGATAACCGGGAATTCAGCCTTGGGAACGGTTGGTTTACGCTCTGGGTCTGCCATCCGTAGCGGAGGAATTCTCACCTCATCACCATCTTGCAGACGATACTCCGATGAAATACGTCCCTTATTCACACGCACCTGACCAGAGCGAATCGCTTTATAGAGGTGGCTCTTAGGCACGCCCTTACAGTGTCGCACGAGGAAGTTATCAATACGTTGCCCATCAGACCCAGCATCAACTCGTACCAATCGTACTTGTTGCAAGGCAGTTTTTGGACTAAAAGAAGTATCGGAAGAGCTCACAAAGACCCTTTTCAGAAAATACAAAATCGTATTTTAACGCAATCTCTCACGCTCCGATGGGATGAAAAGTTATTTTTCTCATTACCCTCTTTTACCTCCGCTCTTATGCTATAATGAGCCACCCGATAAAAACAGCTTAACCCAGGGGCCAATAGAAGGCATTGTTGAGATTTTTTGATGTGCGTACTCGTTGGATGAAGTAGACGTTGAGCCTTTTGCTCCGTCCGATAATCCACCTCCGCCGTCCTGCTATAAATTGGCGCGCTTTTTATATTTTATTTGCAGCAGTCGCTTAGTCATCTGCTCATATAGGAGCGTTGGTGTCACTGTTGGGAGCTTGTTGGTCTGCCAGCGCATACCTATTTATGTATTTATGTTTTTAATGCGGTAGTTTTTCTTAAATCACCTACCCACATAAATTAGCACCCAGCCCTTTGGTGAGGTTCGGGTGCGTTTTGTCATAACGGTGCTATTGGTTCAGCCTCAACTCCTAGGGTTAATACATTCATGGTGAATGTATTAAATACAATACTTATATTGAGAACCTAGCATTATGAAACGTATGTTATTTAATGCAACGCACCAAGAAGAACTACGCGTTGCTATCGTCGACGGGCAGAAATTGCTCGACATCGACATTGAGACAGCTGGTCGCGAACAGCGCAAAGGCAGTATCTACAAGGGAGTTATCACTCGTATTGAACCTAGCCTCGAAGCTTGTTTCGTCAATTACGGTCACGACCGTCATGGTTTCCTCCCCTTTAAAGAAGTGGCTCGTAGCTATTTCAAAGAAGGCGTTGATGTACGTACAGCACGTATCCAAGACGCCCTTGTGGAAGGTCAGGAACTTATCGTCCAAGTCGAAAAAGAAGAGCGCGGCAATAAAGGTGCTGCACTCACCACCTTTATCTCCCTCGCTGGTCGCTATCTCGTCTTAATGCCTAATAACCCTCGTGGCGGTGGTGTATCTCGCCGTATCGATGGTGAAGAGCGTCAAGAGCTTCGCGAGACCATGTCACAACTCGACCTACCAGACGGCATGAGTATGATTGCACGTACTGCAGGGATTGGTCGTACCGCACCAGAACTCGAGTGGGACTTAAAATACCTACTCCAATTATGGAATGCCATCTACAACGCCGCACAACAATACCCAGCACCGGTCTTAATTTACCAAGAATCTAGCCTGGTTATCCGTGCTATTCGTGACTACTTCTCACCAGATATTGCTGAGATTTTAGTCGATACCGATGCTATCCATGATCAAGCCCTTGCTTTTATGCAAGACGTAATGCCAGAAAATGTGAGCAAAGTAAAACGCTATCGCAATGCGGTACCACTTTTCTCTCGTTTCCAAGTCGAACACCAAATCGAAACGGCTTACTCTCGCACGGTACAACTACCATCAGGCGGCTCAATTGTAATTGACCACACTGAGGCACTCGTGGCTATTGATGTCAACTCTGCACGCTCTACACGCGGCACTGACATCGAAGAGACCGCTATGCGCACCAATCTTGAGGCCGCTGAAGAAGCTGCTCGTCAATTGCGTCTACGCGACTTAGGTGGTCTGATTGTTATCGACTTTATCGATATGGAAGATAGCAAAAACCAACGCACTGTTGAGCAAAAACTCCGTGACGCTCTCCATGTCGACCGTGCACGCGTACAGATGGGCAAAATCTCTCGCTTTGGTCTGATGGAATTATCACGCCAGCGTCTACGCCCATCACTCAACGAAGGCTCACACGTCACCTGCCCTCGCTGTAACGGCACAGGTGTCATCCGTGATGTAGAGTCTAGCGCCCTCAATATCTTACGCTTACTCCAAGAAGAAGCGATGAAAGAGAACACTGCTGCACTTTATGCACAAGTGCCAGTGGAAGTAGCGACTTACCTACTTAACGAAAAACGTACTGATATCGTGAAGATGGAAAGCCGTATGAAAGTACGCGTCTACCTCATTCCGAACAAAAACCTCGAGACACCTCACCACCATATCGAGCGTGTACGCTATGACGACCCTCGTATGGACGAGCAAAAATCTAGCCTCGAGATGATTGAAGAGCCAGCGAGCACTACCCTCTCATGGCAAGACAAAAAAGAGAAAGACGAAGAAAAACAACGTCCTGAAGCGATTATTAAAGGCATTAATCGCGAGACACCTGCGCCAACACCCGCACCTGCGGTTAAAGAGCCAGAACCGACAATGAGTTTCTTCCAACGTGTGAAGTCTTGGTTTACGCGTAAACCTTATGAGCCAACACCAGAGACGGCACCAGAAAAAGAAAAGACAGAACAAAAAGGTCCTAAAGCCAAACGTCACGACAAACAACGCAATCGCCGCCGCAATGACCGCCAGGAGCGTCAAGAGCGTACCGATGACGAGAAAGTCGGTCCACGTAAAGCGAGCAAGCGTCAAGACGAGGCAAAAGCCCCTAAAGACACGGTTACTAAAGAAGCATCTGAACAGCGTCAATCACGCAAAAACCGTCGTCAGCGTCAAACTGAAGAGACACCGGCAAGCGATGTAAACGCATTGGCAGCTGCAGAGGTCGTCGCTACAACACCTACGGCAGAAGTTGCATCAGTAGCCGAGGCTCGCCCGACAACACCCAATATTCCTAAACGCCAAAAGCCTGCGGAAAAAGTAGCCGAAACCGTGCTTGAGGAAGAAGAACTGGATGTCGTCACAGAAGCGGATAACGAGGTCGAAACGACAGAAGATGGTCAAGAGAATGGTGAAAACCGCCGTCGCCGTCGCCGTAATCGTCGTGGTCGTCGCCAAGGTGATGAAAATACACCGCGCTCAACACCAGAGACATTGGCTTTTATCCCTAACGAAGTGCTGTTAGAACAAGAAGCTGCTCGTACAGTCACCGCAAGCACAGTCCAAGCTGCGCCTGTCGCAGAAACCAATATCGCACCTGTTGCGATTGCGTCTGCAGCTGCAAGTATTGCCGTGGCAACCGCTGCCACACCAGTGTCAGCGACAGAGACGACAGAAGTTGCTCCACAGACAGAAGCTAACACAGCACCTGCCACAGAAGCGATGACAACGGTTGCGACAAATGATATTGTCGCTCCTGTGCCTGTTGTGGTCTCAGAACAAGTGTCTGAAACCGTGCCTGTCGTGGCTCAAGAAGTTGAGGCTCCTGCTATTGCAGAACCTGTCGCTCCTACACCTGTTACAGAGCCAGCAGCAACACAGGTTGTCGATAAAGCCGTCTTAGAGCAAGTCGTCAACCAAGCCGGTATGCAATGGGTCGAGACAAAGCAAGAGCTTGTACAGCACGTACCAGCCCCTGTCGTCAAGCTCGGTCGCCCACGCAAACCTGTGGCAGCAATTGTCGAAGAAGCCTTAGTTTTAGTCGAAACTAAGAAATAATTCAGAGTAGACTAAAGGCATAAAACCAAATCCCTCAGTTCATGGTTGAATTGAGGGATTTTTTTTGATGCATAAATTTTTATTCTCTACAAGTAGGACAAAATTATCCTAGGACATTTTTGTCCAATTGTTTTGCTTTCTAATTTTTTCCATAATCACCGTTACCCTCTCTTTGAAAGATACTTAAATAACAACCAATCACTCTTGACAAAATAAACTGCGAGTTATATTATGGAAAATGAAAACTCATGGAACGTTATACTAACCGAACGGTTTGAAACTTGGTTAACACACCAAGACAAGTCCACAAGGATTAGTGTTCTCACAAGTCTAACCAATTTACAAACTTTTGGACCTCTATTGGGTAGACCATATGCAGATACGATTAAAGGTTCACTCTATCCCAATATGAAGGAGTTACGTATTCAGCACAATGGGAAACCTATCCGAGCATTTTTTGCATTTGACCCATTGCGTCAAGCCATAGTTTTATGTGCAGCAGATAAAAGCAATGATAAATTGTTCTATCCTAAAATGCTTAAAATCGCAGATAGTGAATTTAAAAAATATCTTCAAAACTTATGTGACAACAAGGACACAAAATGAAAACGCTCAACGAATATATTTCCACTCTCCCCAAAGAGGAACAAGACGAAATTAAAACAAAAGCCGCAAAACTTACTTTAGAGAGTGGTTTAGCTTTATTACGTCAAGAGTTAAATCTTTCTCAAAAAGAATTGGCTAAAACCCTTGGGATTTCTCAACCAGCTATCGCAAAACTCGAACAGCGTGGCAATGATTTAAAACTAGTTACGCTTAAACGCTACATAGAAGGTATGGGAGGTACTTTAAAATTAAAAGTTACTCTTCCGACAGGACAAGAAAAAATCTATCCTATCTAAAAAACAAAATCCCTAAGTTCATTCATTCACATTGAATTGAGGGATTTTTTATAAAGACTTCAAGCAAATTATGCTCTCCACAAGTAGGACAAAATTATCCTAGGACATTTTTGTCTAATTGTTTATCTCCAAATTTTTTATCAAAATACTGTCAAACAGCAACAGGAGATAAACATGATTTTCTTTTTATTTAAACGACCTGTAGAAGAAAGCACCCTAAACGACTGGGCAAGTATTACGAGTGATATAGCAAAAGTAGCCATTATTGCTATACCCAGTGTATTTTTTACTGAGCATCCAGTCCATTTAAAAGCTATTAATATTTTTGCTTTACTCATTTCAAGCTATGGTATACTTTGCATTACTCGGTCATTGAGACTACTTAAAATAAAAGGAGAACCAAAATGACACAAGCTGTGATGGCATTTACTATTATGGTTTTAGGTGTATATGGTACTATCCGCTACGTATTCCGCAAAGAAATTCGAGAGTATTTCGAAAATCATAAAGAGCACAAATAGCAGTTTGAAAATTGCCATATTGCTGATGATGTAATTATTGCTGCACGAGCTGCTTAATAAGCCCACTCCCTCAGTTCACGATTGTTGAATTGAGGGATTTTGTTATTGCTTATATATTCGTATATTTTTATAAACATAACCTATTGATTTTCTGATATTATTTACTTCTAAATTGAACAAAACACCTAGGATGATTTTGTCCTACCTCATTTTAAATATTGAAATAAACGGTATACTAACTAATAAGTGAATGGAGATTATTATGACTAGGAAAATAAATTTCAATTTTATAGCTGAAAGCTTGACCAAAACCCTTCAAACAATCGGAAGTATTGCCAAACATACGAACTATCACCAACCGATTAAGAATGATTTATTCAACTTAAGAGGTGATTTAGTTTCCGTAGGCGACGACTTCAAAAAAGTTTTGAGGAGAGAATATGAGCAAGCACGACATTCAAAATACTAGAGAACAGCTTTAAAGTGTAGCCTATCTATCAGTACGGTAAGACACTAAAATGCTTATTCAACTTACTATAGGCTTTTTCTAACACCTTGCTCTAACATTTCATTGAGCAAAAAACTTTCATCGATTGTAAAATAGACAGCGCAACCAAATACTGCCCCTCTTGAATTGAACTAGGTAGAGGGATAGACCTGCGGTCATCAAAGTAAAACTCCAAGGCAGTTTGCAATCCCTCTTCAGCTTGCAATAGTGCCTCATCAATACTATCCCCCACACTTGCCATCTCTGGTATATCAGGACAAGTAACTAAATAAGCACCATTAGTATCTTGAATAATATTCACGGGGTATTTCAACATCATATCATCCTCAGAGTGCGTGAGAATTAGTTTTAGGTAATGCTTTAATAGACAGACTAAAACCCAATGCAATCAGCACTTTTTGAATGGTTTCTAAGCGAGGCTTTGAATTTCTAGATAACGATTTATAAAGACTTTCACGGCTTAAACCAGACTTCATAGCAATTTCAGACATACCTCTAGCTTTCGCAATATCACCCAAAGCAGCAAGCAAAAGGTTTAAATCATTTTCTTCTAAAATCGCTTGTAAATACTCTTGGATTGTTTCCTCATCAGTAAGATAATCAGCGACATCAAAAGGGGTAATTTCATTTTTTTTCATGCTGTATTTCCTTTTCTTAGATAGAGTTTTTTATTTCAGACCATATGGCTTTAGCCTGTTTAACGTCTTTATCTTGGCTGGATTTATCTCCGCCTAGAAGTAATAAATAAACAACGATATCTTGTTTTGCATAATAAAGACGATAGCCTGGCGCCAACATCAATTTTCATTTCGAAAATACCTCCGCCAACACTTTTTGTATGTCCAAAATTTCCAAGGGAAGCATTTCTAAGACGAGATAATATCCTTGTTTTTGCAATTTTATCTTTAACTGAATGAAGCCAGCTCTCAAATTCTTTGGTTTTATTTAGGGTAATCATATAAGTATCCTAAACTTAAATTTATTGTATCCAATTGGATACAATAAATCAATAAGTAAGTTGGTTAAATAGATGAATAAGCCTTGATATTGTGGTGGATATTTGAGCGCAAAACAATTAGACAAAAAATGTCCTAGGATGATTTTGTCCTACTTGCAGGGAATAAAATTTTATGCCCCAAAAACACCAAAGCCCACCAATTTCTTGGTGGGCTTCTTGTTTCAGGCTATCAGATAAGTCCGAGAACTTATCTGAGCTTAAGCATCAAATTACCATTGGTAACCAACACTCACTGCTGCACCTGTATCACCGCGAGTATTTGTATTAACTTGAGCTTTAATACCATACTTACCGTTGTCAGATAAGCGAGAGTAGCCTACTGCAAATGCGCTTTGACCGCGGAAGGTCGCTGCACCAGCAGATACCATTGATTTACCTGGTAATGTTGCGTGGTATAAGTTACCACCTGCCATTGCACCTGCTACACCAGCACTTAGGTCTTTGTCGAGGGCGTTGATTGCACCACCCACATAACCTTTAAGTTGGCTGACATTAACAGCGTCTGTTGGGTTCTTACCAGCAGCAACATTCGTGATACGAACTGGCTCGCCTGTTGGAGAACCTACACGTACGTTGCCTTCTTGGTCTGCACCAATCACTGGACCTGTACTACCACCCACTTGTACTGTATTAAATGTCGGTGTCATTGAAGTCGCTACAGTCACATTTGAACCCTCACGAGAGATTTCAATGTTGTTACCTGCATTGATACTTACTGTATTACCGGCTTTTACTGGTGTTGCTGGTGCATCTTTACCGACAACGACTTTACCTGTGCCAACTTCTTTAGAGTCAACATTCCAGCTTACGTTGTTGATAGTATTAACGATGTCACCAACAGTCGCTACTTTACCAGAGTTATCTACTGCTGCTGCTACTGGGTTACCTGCCGCATCCGTATAAGTCACATTACCCGCAGCATCTGTTGTTGCTGTTAATGGGTTACCATTCTTATCAGTTACCGCTGTCGCCGTACCTGTTGAACCTACACCAGATGTACCTGTATTGACT